>JAUNON010000037.1 GCA_030537145.1 Lachnospiraceae bacterium
AGAGGAAGCAGCAGAGGCAGAAGTAACGGCAGGAGATGCGATAGCAGTTTCGGAGGAGGATGAGACGTGGGAGCGGCTGGTGAAGGTATATTTTGGGGATACTGTGGAAAGTGCAAAGGGAAATGGTGCGGTGAAGCATTATGATCTTGCAGTGGGGAATAATAAGTATACCATGATGGTTTCCGGCGGGATGCAGCCGGTGAATCAGGCTATGGAGATTCTATACCGGATTTTTCCGTATATTCTGGTAAGCGCCGTGGGAGTTGCTCTTCTTTTTGCAATCGTGGCATCTTTTTATCTGACGGCGCCCATGATTCGTTTAAGCCGGATCTCAAAAGAGATGGCAGCGCTGGATTTTGGCCACCGGTATCAGGGAAGGCGGACGGATGAGATCGGAATATTGGGCCGCAATCTGAACGAGCTGTCGGAGAATCTTTCGCATGCACTGGACGAATTGCAGCAGGTCAATGAGAAACTGAAGTCGGATATAGAGCGGGAGCGGGAAATGGAGAAAAAACGGATTGAATTTTTTTCTGCCGTTTCCCATGAATTAAAGACCCCCATCACGATTCTGAAGGGCCATCTGTCCGGGATGCTGCAGGGAGTGGGGGAATATCGGGACAGAGAGCGGTATCTGAAGCGTTCCCGGGAAACTGTGGAAAAGATGGAAAGCATGGTGGAGGAGCTTTTGACGGTATCCCGCATCGAAAACAACGCCTTTATCACGCAGAAAACAGATATAGCGGAGCAGCTTCGCCAGCAGGCGGCGGATATGACGGAGCTGATGGAGGAAAAGAAGCTGGAACTGACGGCAGACCTGCCGGATCATCTGTATGCGCAGGTCAATCCGTCTATGATGGAGAAGGTTTTTCGGAATCTTCTCATCAATGCGGTCCGCTATACTCCTGCGGAAGCAGGAAATCAGATCAGGATTATACTGACGGAAGCAGCTTCGCCTCAGGCGGGGTTCGTATGCTGTATCGAAAATACCGGCGTCTCGATTCCGGAGGAGGCGCTGCCCCATTTGTTTGAGGCCTTTTATCGTGTGGAGCAGTCCCGCAACCGTCAGACCGGAGGCAGCGGTCTGGGGCTCTATATTGTGAAAATGGTTCTGGAGCAGCACGGTGCAAGGTACTGCATGGAAAATTCCAGGGAGGGAGTAAGATTTTGTTTCTCGTTGTCTTTTTGAAGAATAAGTTTGATGGGAGCATTTTGAATTTGAATAATATCGGCCCGCAGCAGCGGCAGAAAGCAGATGACTGCCGGCAGCGGATGACGGAGGTGTCAGCATGTGCACAGCAGTAAGCTATAAGACAAAGAATCATTATTTTGGCCGTAATCTTGACCTTGGATATTCTTATGATGAGACGGTAACTATCACACCGCGGAATTTTCCCTTTCACTTTCGGAGAGCAGGAGATTTGAAAAGCCATTATGCTATGATCGGCATGGCGTATGTATTTCAGGATTATCCGCTGTACTATGAGGCTACAAATGAAGCGGGCCTGAGTATGGCCGGACTGAATTTTCCGGGAAATGCGGACTATAAGCCGGAGTCTGGGGATAAGGATAATATTTCGCCCTTTGAATTGATTCCCTGGATCATAGGAAGGTGCCGGGATGTGGAGGAAGCCGAAAGACTTCTTGGCCGGATCAACCTGGTGAAGCTTCCCTTTCATGAAACAATGCCTTTGGCGCCGCTGCATTGGATGATCTCAGACAGAACCCGCTCCATTGTGGTGGAATGTATGAAGAGCGGGCTGAATATTTATGATAATCCGGTGGGGGTACTGACGAATAATCCGTCATTTGATTATCAGCTGCTTCGTTTGAATGATTATATGAGTCTGTCAAGCAAAAATCCGGAAAATCGTTTCTCAAGGGATCTGGAGCTGAAAACCTATTGCTGCGGTATGGGAGCGCTTGGACTGCCGGGAGATTCCTCTTCGGCTTCCAGATTTGTAAAGGCGGCATTTACAAAGCTAAACTCTGTCTGCGATGGGACGGAGGCCGGAAGCGTCAGTCAGTTTTTCCATATCCTGGGTTCCGTGGCGATGCAGCGGGGATGCGTGGACACGGGAGATGGAACATATGATATTACAATTTATTCCTCCTGCTGCAATACGGATAAAGGAATTTATTACTATACCACCTATGAGAACAGCCAAATCACCGGTGTGGATATGCACCGGGAAAACCTGGATGGAAACAGTCTGATCAGCTATCCGATGATGACCGGGCAGCGGATCCGGATGCAGAATTAGGCTTATGATGTCAGAAAACCACACAGAAATCACACAATAACTCCAGCGGGATTACAAATTCCTGCCGTATGCTGTTGCTATAAAACAAACAGCAAAGGAGTTGGACTTTATGAGAAGAAAAGTAGTAACCGTATTATTGGGAAGTGTGCTGACAGCCGCAGTGTGGGCAGGAAGCGCTCAGGCGCTGACCTACAGCTATGATCTTGGGGAAAGCAGGATTCTGACAATCCTGGGACCGGAAAAGGATCAGACACAGGCATACCTGGCGCAGGGAAGTGCGGAGTATGAGGTATCGGATAGGGTTTGGCAGGAAGATGTGGAGTATGAGGCATCTGCGAGCCTTTCAGCGGAAGAGCAAAAAAGACTGGATGACTGGCATAAGCAGGAAATGAAAGAACAGGTGGCCTATCTTGAAAAGTATGGGATTTCCTATGATGCGGACCGTGACAGATTGCTTTATCAAGGAAAGACCGTCCGGTGGCTGATCGATGAGCAGATCAATGATACCTATGTGGCCATTCAGATGCCGGAGGGGGAGATCGATGTTTATACCGTCCGGGAGGCGGATTATGCGCTGAGCGGTGTCCGAATCGCCACCCAGGAGGAGTACGATGCCAGAACCAGGAAAGAGGAGAGGACTTACACATATGTAAGGGATAGGGCGGAAGAAACCGCATCTGCCCGGGACTGGTATGAAGAGGAGTCTATGGAAAAGCGCAGAGAGTATGAAGCCTACGGCATCGGCTATGATGCGGCGGAGGGCTTCTGGACCTGGCAGGGAAAGGCGATCTATCTGCTGATGGACGAAGATGGCAGTATGTGCCAGAATGGGTCAGAGGAAGCCAAAAAAAATAAGATCTATATTTTGGTCAGGAGAGATGCGGACGGAAGCGTAAGCGAGGTAAAACAGATCACCGTGGAGGAGGTTCTGGCAGAGCGCATCGCCGCTGAAAATAATTAATGTAAAGCATACATGGTCTGTATAGGGGCTGCTGCAAATTTGATTTTGCGCAGCCCCTACAAAAAATGACGAAATGTGATAAAAAATCTCGACAGTTTCTGGACAAAATGCTATAATATAATAAATTTTACAATTTAAAGTGTTAAAATATTAACGCTAAAAAATACGGGGCAGGAGTGTGGACTATGAAAATAATTGTATGCATGAAGCAGGTGCCCGCAGGTACGAAGGTGGATATTGATCCGGAGACGGGAGCCATGAAGCGCATGTCGGGAGATACGAGAACGAATCCGTATGACCTGTTTGCACTGGAGGCGGCGCTGCAGCTTCGGGAGCGGGTGGGCGGTACGGTTACGGTGCTGACTATGGGACCCGCACAGGCCGAGACGATGATGCGGGACGCCTATACGATGGGAGCGGATGATGCAGTGATCTTGTCTGACCGCAAGTTTGCAGGGGCCGATGTACTGGCTACCTCTTATGTGCTGGCTCAGGGGATACAGGTGCTGGGCGGTGCGGATCTGATTATCTGCGGGAAACAGACGACGGACGGAGATACGGCCCAGGTAGGCCCTGCGGTGGCGGAGCACCTGGGAATTCCCCATGCGGCATGGGTGGCAGAGATCGAGGATGCGGATGAGGAGAAGATCCGTGTCCGGCAGGATCTGGTCAGCGTGACGCAGGTTTCGGAGCTGCCGTATCCCTGCCTGATCACTGTGGACAAGGATATGTGTGTCCCCAGGCTGCCGTCCTATCTGCTGAAGCGTTCCACTGAGGGTCGGAAGGTGCGGATTCTGGGATTTGAAGATATGCCGGATCAGGATCTGAGCCGATATGGATTGATCGGGTCTCCCACCTCGGTTGAGCGTATGTTTGCGCCGCCGGAAAAGGAAAAGCAGGTGTATCTGGAAGGAGATGCATCCCGGAAAACAGAACGCCTGTATGAAATATTAACCGGCAAAAAGCTGATTTAGGGAGGACATAAGATGGAATTTCTGAAATTTGATGTGCAGAAATGTATTCTGTGCGGCAAGTGTGTGGATAAATGTCCGTTTGGTGCGCTGAAAATTGAAAAGAGCGGAATCACAGTGGGTGATACGTGCCGTATGTGCGGACTTTGCGTGCGTCATTGCCCGGAGAAGGCGATTTGCTTTGAACAGCAGGCGAACACAGTAAACAAAGAGGAATGGCGTGATTTCCTGATTTTCGTAGAGCAGGAGCTGGGAGAGATTCATCCGGTGGCTTATGAGCTGATCGGAGAAGCCAGAAAAATGGCCCGGAAGGTGGGATATGGAGTCCACTGCGTGATCGTAGGAGCGGACGGTACAGAGAAGAATGCGAAAAAGCTGCTGGAATATGGGGTGAACCGGGTATTTGTATACCAGCATGAGAAATTTGCCGGTTTCCGGGCGGACTGCTATGCGGATGCGGTGGCGGACTGCATTGCTGCGGTGAAGCCCAGCTCCGTTCTGATCGGTGCTACAGCTCTGGGCCGTTCGCTGGCGCCCCGGCTTTCCACTCGTTTTCATACGGGGCTCACAGCCGATTGTACGACGCTGGATATAAAACCTAACAGTGATATGGTACAGATCCGTCCGGCATTCGGCGGAAATATTATGGCTCAGATCGCCATTGCAAAATCCCGTCCCCAGTTTGCTACGGTGCGTTACCGGGTGATGGATCAGGCTTTGCGGGTGGAAAATCCTGCCGGGGAACTTGTTCGCTGCCAGGTAACAGAAGAAATGGCCTCTTCCCGTATCCGCATTTTGTCATCTCAGGTGATCGAACGGCAGAAAAGCCTGGAGGAAGAGGACATGATTGTTGTGGCAGGACGGGGCGTGCGCAGCGAAAAGGATGTGCAGATGTGCCGGGAGCTGGCGGATGCCCTTGGCGGACAACTGGCATTTACCCGTCCGATGGTGGAAAACGGTTTTGGAGATACTGCCCATCAGATCGGTTTATCGGGGCGGACGGTGCGGCCCAAGCTGATTATTACCTGCGGGGTGTCGGGAGCGATTCAGTTTACTTCCTGCATGAACGGCTCGGAATGCATTGTTGCCATCAACAATGATCCGGAGGCTCAGATCTTTCAGACGGCTCATTATTGTATCGTGGACGATCTGTATCAGGTGGTGCCCAGGCTGACGGCTCTGATCAACAGCGGAAAGGAGGGAACAGGCCATGCCGTATCCTTATAAAAAAATGGAGCAGAGGGATTTTGACTATATCCGTTCCGTGACAGCGGATGACCGGGTCTGGATCGGAGCGGAGATCGCAAAGGAATATTACCGGGATGAAATGCCGGAATACGGTGTTTTTCCTCCGGAGCTGTATGTGGAGGTGCTGACGAAGGAAGAGGTTTCCGCAATCATGGCATATGCATATGAGAATAATATTCCGGTGGTATGCCGGGGAGCCGGAACCGGGCTGGCCGGCGGCGCCACCTGTAAATATGGCGGAATTATGCTTTCGGTGATGCGGATGAACCGTATTTTTCCCGTCGATCACAAAAATCAGACGATTACAGCCGAGCCGGGAGCGCTCCTGGTGGACATCCAGGCGGCGGCATCGGCGGAGGGGCTGTTTTATCCACCGGATCCGGGAGAAAAGACGGCTTCTATCGGCGGAACAGTGATTACCAATGCGGGCGGTATGAAGGCGGTGCGGTACGGCCTGACCAGAGATTTTGTCCGCTGCATCGAAGCGGTAATGCCGGATGGTTCTATTCTGAATTTTTCGTCTAACGTGGTGAAAAACACCACCGGGTACGATATAAAAGACCTGGTGATCGGATCGGAGGGAACCCTGTGCATTCTGACACAGGTGACGCTGAAGCTTCTTCCGGCCCCCACCTGTACCTGTACTCTGGTAATGCCCTTCGGCAGCCTGGAGGAATGTGCCGATATGGTTCCCAAGGTGCTGGAGCTGCCCTTTGTGCCGACTGCCATTGAATTTCTGGAGCGGGAGCTGATCGATATTGTGGAGCGGAATCTGAACAAGCTGTTTCCGGTAAAACAGGGGGAGGCGGTGCTGATCGTTATGTATGACGCTTCCAGTAAGCAGGAGCTGGACAGCGCAGTGGAGGCAGCGGCTGAAGCGGCACTGGCCAACGGCGCCATTGACTGCTTTATGGCGGATACGCCGGAGCGGGCGGCCTCCGTCTGGGCAGTGCGGGGCGGCATTCTGGAAGGAATGAAAGCGGATTCCGTAGCGCAGGAGGAATGTGATGTGGTAGTGCCAAGGGCCCGGATCGCCGAATATGTGAAGGCTGCAAAGAGAATCGCTCTTTCACATGGCATTCGTGTGGAGCCCTGCGGCCATTGCGGCGACGGAAACATTCATACGGAAATGCTCCGGGGGCCGGAAATGAGTGATGAAGAATGGAAACAGGCGACCCATGCCAGCCTGACAGAGCTGTATGCCCTGTCAAAGGAGCTGGGCGGGCAGTTGTCCGGAGAGCATGGTATCGGAAACGGACGGCTGGAATTTTTGGAGGAGTTTGTAGGCGAGCGGATGATCCGGCTGTACAAGTCCGTTAAGCTGGCCTTCGATGAAAGGCTGATTCTGAACCCGGGCAAAGTCATTGAATTTAATAAATAAGAAAAGATTGGAGAGAAAAAATTATGAGTGAAAAACGTTCCCTGCTTGTTGACAAGAGCAAGATGCCCCTGGCCATGGGGATTGCATTTGTGGCATTTACGACCCAGTTTGGCGGCGGTTTTGCTTCCGGCGCCCAGATTTACCAGTACTTTATTAATTTCGGCATTTGGTGCCTGATTCTTCCGGCTTTGACCCAGGGGCTTTATGCGCTGTTCTTCTGGTATGGGATGCGTTACGCCTACAAACATAAGACCTATGATTACCGCAGCTTTTCCGACAGCATTTACGGAAAGACCCGGGTGGTAATGTCTAATTTATATGAAATCTGTTATCTGATTATGATCGGCACAGCTTCTGCCGCAGCCTTCGCCACCGGCGGCTCTACCCTTGAAACCCTGTTTGGGCTGCCCTACTGGCTGTGCACCCTGCTGATTGCAGCATTCATTTTCGTGATTGCCCTGTTTGGCACCAATGTGGTGCGCAAATGTGCATCCACTCTGAGCGTGTTGATTATCATCGGCCTTGTGCTGGTGCTGGTGCCGAATATTATAGCGCAGTGGGGCGAGATCACTGCATCCATCGGCAGGATGAGCAGCGGCGAAATGTCCGTATTGTCGCAGGAAAGCGGTGCCTTTGGTCCGGCGCTCTGGTCGGCGGTTTTGTATTTCTTTTTCCAGCTTGCTTCCGTGTCCGTTATGTATCAGCATATGGAGCCGGTGACAGATGAAAAACAGATTAATCGTGCGGCGATTGGGATGTTTGTGTGTAATTTCTTCGCCATGGAGCTGTCCATTGTGGGCCTGCTGGCAGTTGCCTATGTGGCGGAGCTGGCTACGGCTTCCGTTCCCATGCTGGTACTGGTGCAGAACGGCGTTGGCGCCGGTGTGCTGACCCCGATTATTTCTTTGTTGATTATTCTGGGTGCGATCTCCACGGCGGTTAATATGATCTCAGGAATTGTGACCCGGTGTGTAAATGCGGTGGAGCGCCGTATAAAAAGCCCTGCTGAAAGAGAGAAGGGTCATCTGGCAAGAAATGCGGTATTCACATTGATCTTTACCTTCCTGGCATTTGCTATTGCTCAGTTCGGCCTGATGGCAGTGGTGAAGAAAGGATATGCATATCTGGGATATGCTGCCATGATTACCCTGTTTATCCCATTTGTGATCCATGCGGCTGCAACAAAGGGAAAAGAAATTTAAAAAAATCAAGGAAAAGAGATGGCACCGTGCGGATATTTTGTAAATGAAGAGCATTAAAACAGGCTTTTCGAAGATAACAGTAAAATAAAAAGAAAATTAACACAAAAAAACAAAATTATCAGAGAAAAATGCGAAATATGGATTGACAATGCTTCGCCGGAGTGGTATAGTAGCCATAAATAAGAGGGAGTAGCCCACACCGGAAGGTGATTCGAGATCGTCAGTACGATGAGATATCCGTATCGAATGAAACGTGCGAGACTTTTATTACAGTTGAAAAGCTGTGATAAAGGTCTCTTTTTTTATGATATAGAAAAGTCCTCACTTTCCTATATCGTAAAAAGTACTTCGTGCGTTGATGCGCACGGATGCATAAGGTAATTGATTGCTGTGCAATCTGCATCCTCATGTCCGGTCAGGAAGCACATTCGGTAATTTGACTCCCGGGGAGGTGAGAAAACATGGAATAGGAAAGAGGATAAAAATGGAAGAAAGCAGAAGCGTGTAAGACCGGCTTTACAGCCGGGGGTACTTAAGTCAGAAAGTACATTAAGAAGAGAAGGAGAATGGTTATGGCATTATTTGAACTTATTTCTTTACCAGTAGTGATTGGAATAATTGCAGTGGTGGTTTTGCTGGGGATTTTAGCTTCCGGTTATGTGAAGGCTCCGCCGGATACGGCATATGTGATTTCCGGATTTAAAAAGGATCCGCGGATCCTGATCGGACGTGCAGGGATCAAGATCCCGTTTTTAGAACGAATGGATAAGCTGCTGCTGAAGCAGGTGACGATTGATGTGAAAACAGAGGATTACATTCCCACTCTGGATTTTATCAATATCAAGGTGGATGCGGTGGTAAAGGTAAGGGTAAGTACAGAGCCGGAAATGATTAAGCTGGCCATGAGAAACTTCCTGAACAAGAAAGAACAGGATATTGTGACAGATCTGCAGGACTCTCTGCAGGGTAATATGAAGGAGATCATCGGCGCTATGTCGCTGAAGGATATTAATAATAACCGGGATGCCTTCGGAAATGAGGTTCAGACGAAGGCTCAGGTGGATATGAAAAAGCTGGGCGTGGAGATCATTTCCTGCAATATCCAGAATGTGACAGACCGCAATGGGCTGATCGAGGATATGGGTATGGATAATACCTCCAAGATCAAGAAGGAAGCGGCAATCGCAAAGGCGGAGGCAGACAGGGATATTGCCATTGCCCAGGCAGAAGCGGACAAACAGTCCAATGATGCCAGAGTAAAGGCTCAGGCGGTCATTGCAGAGAAGAACAATGAGCTGTCCATTAAGCAGTCGGAGCTGAAGAAGCTGTCTGACAGCAAAAAGGCAGAAGCGGATGCGGCCTACAATATTCAGCAGCAGGAACAGAGAAGAACCGTGGAAACGGCTACTGTAAATGCGGATATTGCCCGGCAGGAGCGGGAGGTAGAGCTGAAGGCCCGTCAGGTAGAGGTAACAGAAAAAGCACTGGAGGCAGAGATTAAAAAGAAAGCGGAAGCGGAGAAATTTGCGGCGCAGCAGCGGGCGGATGCGGATCTTTACCGCCGCCAGAAGGATGCGGAGGCAAAACAGTTCGAGGTAGAGCGTGATGCGGAAGCAAAGAAGGCTCAGGCGGAAGCGGAGAAAGTGGCAATGATTAAGGCGGCAGAAGGTATCCGGGCCAAGGGAGAGGCCGAGGCGGCCGCTATTCAGGCAAAGGCACTGGCCGAGGCGGAAGGTATGGAGAAGAAGGCGGAGGCTTATCAGAAATACAATAACGCCGCCATGGCGGAAATGCTTATTAAGGTATTGCCTGATATTGCTGGAAAGATTGCGGAGCCGCTGCAGCAGATTGATAAGATTACCATTATCGGAGGCGGAGAAGGAAACGGCGTGGACAGTGTAGCCGGGAATGTGCCGGCAGTGATGGCAAAGCTGTTTGCCTCCATGAAGGAGACCACCGGAATTGATCTGGGGGAGATTATCAAGGCGGATACGTATGACGCAAAGGTGAACCGGAATATCCATGTCACCGGACTGGAGCAGAACCCGCAGGCTGAGAAGGAGGAAGAGGAAAGCCGGGAAGAGTGCAAATAGTATAGAAGAGGGGCGGTCAGCCCCCATCGCAGCAAGGGGCAGGACACGGGGGAATTCGGACTGTGTCCTGCCCTTGCTGTCTGCTCGCTCATAGAAAAGCCCTGCGGGCAAACGATGCGCAGGCGCTTTATGCGGACACCATGTTTTGGGGCTGGATTTTATCCTCCAGGAAGTCCATGGCATTCTGCAGAGTAGTGCGGCTGATGGCCATCAGGGCCTCCTGGGTCAGGAAGCCCTGGTGAGAGGTGACGATGACGTTGGGAAAGGAAAGCAGCCTTCCCACAATACAATTTTCCAGAATCACATCCTCCCGGTTTTCAAATACATTCTTTGTTTCTTCCTCATATACGTCCAGCCCTACACCGAAAAACTTGTGCTCCTGGATGCCCTGGATCAGATCCTCCGTATCGATCAGGGCACCCCGGGACGTATTGATCAGGATCACCTGGTCCTTCATTTGACGGATGGCATCCCGGTTGATCATATGATAATTGTCATCGGTCAGAGGACAGTGCAGAGAGATCAGGTCACTTTCGGACAGTACCTGGGAGAATTCCGTATAGGTGACGAAATCCAGATCAGGATTATGATACCGGTCATAGGCGATCACCCTCATGCCGAAGCCTCTGCAGATCCGGCACATGGCAGCGCCGATTTTTCCGGTTCCTACAATGCCTGCGGTTTTTCCGTGCAGATTTATGCCGGTCAGGCCTACCAGACTGAAATTATTTTCCCGGACCTTAATATAGCTTTTGTGCAGCCGGCGGCATACGGCCAGCGTCAGGGCCATGGCATGCTCCGCCACCGCTTCCGGGGAGTAGCCGGGGACCCGGAGAATGGTAATTCCTTCCTTTTTTGCGGCAGGCAGGTCAATGTTGTTAAAGCCGGCGCACCGCATCAGCAGCAGCTTCACTCCGCAGTGGGACAGGGCGTTCAGGGTTTTTGCACCGATTTCTGAATTTACAAAGGCGCAGACCGCATCAAAGCCATGGGTCAGCTCGGCGGTCTTTTGATTCAGGTCGGTTTCCAGAAATTCCAACTGAAGTTTCGGATATTGCTGCGCTTCATGGCGGAAAGAGGCCAGATCATATTTTTTCGTATCAAATACCAGTATTTTCATTTTATACCTCCTGTGGATTGTGACTGCCATTAGTATGCGGATAAAACGGGTTGATTATACAAAATCGCATTCCGGTTTGTCCGGTTCGTTTCGATAAAATTAATTAGGAATAAATACTGATTTATGCTAAAATATAGAAAAACAGTTCTTACAGGTCCCATGAGAAGGGGGCCGGAGCCGGGCCCGGGGGTCTGAACGATAAGAGAAAGAGAAGGAATGAACGGATTATGAAAATAACGTATATTGCTCATAGCGGTTTTCTGGTGGAGCTGGAGCGCTGTCTGCTTTTGTTTGATTATTATAAGGGAGAGATTCCGGCGCTGCCGCCGGAGAAGCCCTTGTTTGTGTTTGTCAGTCACAGACACGGGGATCATTTCAATCCGGAGATTTTTCGCCTGATGCATACGCATAAGCCTGTGCGTTTCCTTCTGTCCCATGATATCCGGGTATCGCTGATAAACAGGAAGAGATGGGGAATTGAAGAGCAGGAGGAACAGCGGATCGTGACTATGAAGGCGAATAGTACCTATGAGATTCCGGGGCTTGGGAAGGTGGAGACTCTGAAATCCACAGATGAGGGAGTGGCTTTTCTGGTAACGGCCTGGGATCATACGATCTATCACGCAGGAGATTTGAACTGGTGGCTCTGGAAGGGAGAGGACAAGGGCTGGCTGGGAACGATGACGGCCAATTTTAAGCGGGAGACGGAGCGGATCGCCGGCCGAAAGATCGATGTGGCATTTTTGCCGCTGGATGATCGTCAGGAGGAATACTTTTATAAAGGAATGGACTGGTATCTGCGGAGCTGCCGGATCCGGTATGCCTTCCCTATGCATTACTGGCAGGACGGCAGTGTGGTCAGCCGTTTTGAAAAGCTGGAGTGCAGAAAAGATTATGATACGGTGATTTTTGATACCTCCAGGGAAAAGGAATGGGAACTGCCGTAAAAAAAATAACTCAAAAATCTTTTTAATTGCAAATAAAACCGTAGACGCATGGAGAAGGGAATGCTATAATAGGTGCGATAAGGAGGTAGCTCATATGCATTGTTATAGAAAAGTAAAAGAAGATTTATATTGGGTCGGCGCAAATGACAGACGCCTGGCGATGTTCGAAGGAGTATATTCTGTACCGGACGGTGTTTCTTACAACTCTTATCTTCTGATGGATGAGAAAACCGTATTATTTGATACGGTGGACAAGGCAGTTTCTGAGACATTCTTTGAGAATGTGGAAGCGGTGCTGGGAGAGCGGACTCTGGATTATGTGGTGGTTCATCATATGGAGCCGGACCATTCCGCGACCTTGGCTGGAATTGTCCGCCGTTATCCGGATATTAAAATTATCTGTAATGCAAAGATTGCAGCTATGATGAAGCAGTTTTTTAGCTTTGATGTGGATTCCAGAGCGATCCTGATGAAGGAGGGAGATTCCTTCTCCACCGGAAAGCATAATCTTGTTTTTGTTATGGCCCCCATGGTACATTGGCCGGAGGTTATGATGTCTTACGATACCGCAGATAAGATCCTGTTTTCCGCAGATGCCTTCGGAACGTTCGGGGCATTGAATGGCGCTCTGTTTGCGGATGAAGTGAACTTTGAACGGGATTATCTGGACGAGGCCAGAAGATACTATACGAATATCGTCGGAAAATATGGTCCCCAGGTGCAGGCGGTCCTGAAGAAGGCTTCCGGGCTGGAGATTGATATGATCTGCCCGCTTCATGGATTTGTATGGAGAAAGGGACACGGCGAGTTTATCAGCAAGTATTTGCATTGGAGCAGCTATACGCCGGAGGAAACCGGTGTGGTGATTGCTTATGCATCCGTATACGGACATACGGAAAATGCTGCGGAGGTACTGGCATGCAAGCTGAGAGAAGCGGGGATTAAGACGGTGATGTACGATGTATCCGTGACTCCGGCTTCCGATATTATCTCGGCATGCTTCAAATACAGCCATCTTGTATTTGCGTCCACCACTTACAACGCAGGCATTTTTGTAAATATGGAAGCGCTGCTGCACGATCTGGCAGCCCATAATATTCAGAACCGTACCGTTGCCCTGATTGAGAACGGTTCCTGGGCGCCCACCAGCGGCGGATTGATGCGGGAGATTCTTTCCAAATGCAAAAAGATGACTTTCATTGATACCACACTTTCCGTCCGGTCATCCATAAAGCCGGATCAGGAGGCGGTAGTCGATGAGATGGTAAAGGAAATTGCTGCTACGATTCCCAAAACCTCACAGGTGAGTGAAGTTCCGCAGGGAGAAGTAGATGCAAACACGCTGTTTAAGCTGTCCTACGGCCTGTTTGTTCTGACGGCGAAGGAAGGGGACAAGGACAATGGCTGCATTGTGAATACCGCAGTTCAGCTTACGGATACGCCGAAGCGGATTACGATTTCTGTAAATAAGGCCAATGCTACTCATGACATGATTAAGAGAACTGGCGTGTTTAATGTTTCTGTTCTTTCAACGGATGCTCCGTTCCAGATATTCCAGCACTTTGGTTTCCAGAGCGGACGGGATGTGGACAAGTTTGCAGGATACGAGAGTGCGGAAAGATCCGCAAACGGTCTGTACTATATTACGGAGGCGGCCAATGCCGTAATTTCCGGCAAGGTGGTGGAGAGTTACGATTATGGCACGCATACGCTGTTTGTGGCGGATGTGACGGAGGCCAGGATCATCTCCGATGTGCCCAGCGTTACCTACCAGTATTATTTTGACCACATTAAACCGAAGCCCCAGCCTACTGACGAAAAGAAGGTGGGTTATGTGTGCAAGATCTGCGGCTACGTTTATGAGGGAGAGGTGCTTCCTGCAGATTTCATCTGCCCGCTGTGCAAGCACGGAGCGGAGGATTTCGAGAAGATCCAGTAGAGAAGGAATGGATTTGACCACTATAAAAAACAGAAAAGGAGACAATGATTATGAAGTATGTATGTGAAGTATGCGGTTGGGAGTATGATGAGGAAGCAGGTTATCCGGAAGGCGGCATCGCACCGGGAACCAAATGGGAGGATGTTCCGGAGGATTTTGAATGCCCTCTGTGCAGCGTAGGAAAAGATCAGTTCTCAGAAGAATAAAAGAGTAAAAAGGGGGAAGCCTGCTTTGGGATCAGAAAGCCCGGGCAGGCTTTCGTTCTTTCATAGGAAAGCTCTCGTTGTTTTAAAGTGTGAAGGTATGCGGCCTTCCTATGAGAGAAAAATGGATCAAACGGAAATCGTTTGATAAAAGAGGAGTGACGGTTGTGCTGTATGTACTGCCGGATTATTATCCGGAATTTCACTGCAGGGCAGGAGCGTGTGAGGATACCTGCTGTGCAGGATGGCAGATCGTGATTGAGGAACAGTCTCTGAAGCGATATAAGGCTTATCGCGGTCCCTTTCGCAGGAGACTGTTTCTTTCTGTCCGCTGGAAAAAAGGAAGCTTTCGTCAGGATAAGGAGAAACGGTGCGCTTTCCTGAATGATAAAAATCTGTGTGACATGTATGTGGAGCTGGGGCCGGACAGTCTTTGCCGCACCTGCCGGCTGTATCCCAGACATATCGAAGAATATGAAAATGTAAGAGAAGTATCACTTTCGGTTTCCTGCCCGGAAGCGGCCAGACTTTTGCTGACACGGCAGGAGGCGGTCAGCTTCCGGAGGTTTTACCGGGAAAAAGAAGAAAGCTATGAAGAATTTGATGAGCTGCTGTATTCTGTCCTGACCGATTGCCGGACGGGAATGCTGGAGATACTGCAAAAACGCAGTTTATCCCTGAAGCTGCGGTGTGTGCTGGTTGCGGGGCTGGCCAATGACGTGCAGAAGCGCTTTGACCAGGGAAAGCTGTTTTCCTGCCGGAGCCTGCTTGAACGGCTTTGCGGGGCTGTACGGACATCTTCCGGGGAGGAAATAGATTCGCACCCCTGGCTTTTCGCTGCGGAAAACAGGATGGCGGACCGGAAGAGGGAAAACTTCCAATGGATCCGGCAGATGTTTGCGTTTCTTTCGGAACTGGAGGTCCTGAAGGAGGACTGGCCTCTGTGGCTGGAGGAAATCAGGGAGCGGCTTTACAGGAGCGGACAGGCAGCTTATGAACGGACAGAGCGGGAGTTTCTTTCCTGGCTGGAGAAGGATGGGCGGGACTGGACGATTCCGTTTGAACAGCTTTTGGTGTATTTTTTCTTTGTATATTTTTGCGGCGCTGTGTATGACGGAGAGATTCTGGCATCAGCTCAACTGGGAATCGTACATGTATGGCTGATACGGGAAATGCTGATGGCGGTCTGGCTGCGAAACGGAAAGACCCTTTGCATAGAGGATCTGACGGAGCTGGTGTGCCGCTATTCCAGGGAGCTGGAGCATTCGGATATCAACCAAAAAAGGATGGAAAAGAAAATGAGCCGCTGCAGACTGCCGTGGCTGTAGATTGAATATGGGGCTGTACTGAGATTCGAGCTGTGAAGCTCCGGGATTGAAGCGGGGAATAGTCCAGGAGAAAAACAGAATAAGAGGGATGGGGAAATAGGAAGAAGGAGACAGCATGGAACGGACGAAAACGATGAAGCTGGATTGGAGCGAATACTGTGAGGCAGCCAGGCAGGCGGCCGGAGACGGAATTGTCCTTTTAAAAAATGATCATCAGGTACTGCCTTTGAAAAAAGGCAGCAAAGTGGCCGTGTTTGGCAGAATTCAAATGCATTATTACCGCAGCGGCACCGGTTCAGGAGGACTGGTAAATGTATCAAAAGTGACAGGGATTTTGGATGCGCTGCTGGAGGAACCGGAGCTGGAGATCGATCGGGAGCTTCTGGAACGGTACAGGGAATTTGAAGAGATTTGTCCCTTTGATGCAGGTCAGGGCTGGGGAATGGAGCCCTGGTCCCAGGAAGAGATGGAGATGACAGATGAGATCTGCGGGAAGGCTGCGGCTCAAAATGATACGGCAGTGGTGATCATCGGACGGACTGCAGGGGAGGATCGGGACAATCAGAATCTGCCCGGCGCTTACCGCCTGTCAGAGAAGGAGGAGCTCCTTCTAAAGCAGGTACGGAAGCATTTTGAACGGATGGTGGTGCTGCTGAACGTAGGCAATATCATCGATATGAGCTTTGTGGAAGAACAGAATCCCGATGCAGTTCTGTATGTATGGCAGGGCGGCATGGTGGGCGGTTACGGTGTGGCGGATGTGCTGACAGGAAGGAGGAATCCCTCCGGAAAGCTTTCCGATACCATAGCAAGACATATTTCTGATTACCCCTCAGACCGCAACTTCGGCGCCAGTGAGAAGGGAGAGGGGACGGGGGCTTCGGCAGACCAGTCTGTTTTCGACGGGCCGGCGGATATTTATCAGGAAGATATTTACGTAGGATACCGGTATTTTGAGACGGCAGCCAGGGAAAAGGTACTTTATCCCTTTGGCTATGGACTGTCCTATACTTCCTTTGAGGTGAGCTGCGGAGAAATCGATTTTTCCGGAGAAGGGGAGGCGGCGGACCTCCGGTTTGACGTACAGGTTCGAAACTCCGGAGACAGGCCGGGCCGGGAAGTGGTGCAGGTGTATGTCTGCTGTCCACAGGGCAGGCTGGGAAAGCCGCTCCGCAGCCTGGCAGGCTTTGAAAAAACGAGGGAGCTGCAGCCGGGGGAAACGGAGACGCTGAAATTTGCGATTCCCCTGGAGCGACTGGCCTCTTACGATGATTCCGGCGTGACCGGACATAAATCCTGCTGGGTCCTGGAAGAGGGAAGCTATGCTTTCTTCGTTGGGACGGATGTAAGAAGTGCGGCAGAAGCGGGAAAGATACAGCTTCCGGAACTTCTGGTGCTGAAGGAATTGGAAGAGGCGATGGCTCCGGTGCGTTCCTTCCGGCGCCTGGCAGGTCTCTGCAAAGAGGATCCGGCCGGAGAGGAGCAGCAGACACCGGAGGACTGGAAAGGCTGGAGGATGGAAGCGGCTCCTGTGCGTACTATTGATATGGAAGAACGGCGCCGGTCACGGCTTCCGGAGGAAATCGCTTACACAGGAAATACCGGGATTCGTCTCTTTGATGTGAAGGACGGCAAGGCATCCATGGAACAGTTCCTGGCCCAGCTTTCCGATGAGGCGCTTTGCTGCATAGTGCGGGGAGAAGGGATGGGAAGCCCCAAGGTAACACCCGGAACTGCGGCAGCCTTCGGCGGAGTGACGCCGGAGCTGAAGAATACCTATGGCGTGCCCTGCGGCTGCTGTGATGACGGACCTTCGGGTATGCGCCTGGACTGCGGAGACAAGGCCTTCAGCCTGCCGGGGGGCACGATGCTGGCCTGTACCTTCGACCGGGAGCTGAATCAGAGGCTGTTTGCTCTTTTAGGGACCGAGATGGTGAAGAATAAGGTGGATTGTCTGCTGGGACCGGGCGTGAACATCCACCGTCATCCGCTGAACGGACGGAATTTTGAATATTTTTCCGAGGATCCGTATCTGACCGGTGAAATGGCGGCGGCACAGCTTCTGGGTCTGGCCCGGGCCGGTGCGACCGGAACGGTGAAGCATTTTTGCGGAAATAACCAGGAGACGGCAAGACATGCGCTGGATTCTGTGATTTCAGAGCGGGCGCTGCGGGAAATTTATCTGAAAGGCTTTGAAATTGCGGTCAGAAAAGGGAAAATGACCTCCGTTATGACCACCTACGGGAAGGTGAATGGTACCCACACCTCCAGCCTGTATGACCTGACTACCACCATTTTACGGGAAGAATGGGGCTTTCGTGGAATTGCCATGACAGACTGGTGGGCAAATATGAATGACCGGGAATGCCCCAAGAGCAGTAAAACCAATCTGGCAGCCATGGTCCGGGCGCAGAATGATCTCTATATGGTGTGTCCTGACGCAGCGAAAAATCTGCACGGAGACAATTTGCAGCAGGCTCTGCAGGAAGGGAAGCTGACCAGAGCAGAACTGCAGCGCTGCGCCGGCAATATCTGCGGGTTTCTAATGAATACCCATGCCATGGAACGGATGGAGGGCCAGGAAATACAGGTAGAAATCGAAAATTGCCCGGAAGAGGAACGGCTGGAGCTGCTTAGTCCGGTTGAATTTCAGACGGTGGGGAATCAGCTTATCCTTCCGCTGGACGGGATCTGTACGGACCGGGGACAGGAATACCGTTTTGGCCTGGACATGGAAAGAGGCGGCTATATCCTGGAATTTACCGGCAGCAGCGATCTGGGAGAGCTGGCACAGCTTCCGATGACGGTTTTTACTGCAAATATTCCCTTGGGAACGATCACATGGAACGGCACCCGGGGAGAGTGGGTGACGATGAAAAAAAGATATGTTGCCACCACCCGTTTTACCGTATTCCGGCTTTATTTTGGCCAGAGCGGACTGAAGCTGCGGGATTTGAAGATAACCTTTGACCGTCCGGCTTCCCAGATTCAGGATTGGGATGCCTATATGTCAGAGGCGGAGGTGCAGGAACCTTCGGTCATTTTGCGGCGGCAGGAGAGTGATTTACAATGAGTATCCGGATGGTGAGAGAAGAAGATACGGAAAGACTTCTGGAAATTTATGGTCAATACATGGATACTGCCATTACATTTGAATATAAGCTGCCTGACCGGGAGGAATTCCGGCAGCGTATCCGGTTGATTTCCCGGGAATATCCGTATTTGGTTTGGGAGGAAAAGGGGAAGATTCTGGGATATGCGTATGCGCACCGGCATATGGAGCGGGCGGCTTATCAGTGGAATGCGGAGCTTTCCGTCTATTTGGACCGGTCCTGCAGAGGAAAGGGGATCGGAACGAAGCTTTATCAGACGCTGATGGACATTCTGCGGCTCCAGGGTGTGAAAAATGTGTATGGCTGCGTCACCTTCCCCAACCGGCCCAGCGAGCATATGCATGAAAAGCTGGGCTTTCGCCTGGCGGGAAGATTCGAAAACGCAGGGTATAAATGCGGAGCCTGGCATGCAGTATCCTGGTTTGAAAAACAGATTGATGTGCATGAAAATGAACCGGAGCTATTCCGGCCCATTTCTGATTTCATAGGAAAGACCTTACTGCTTTAAAGTGCATAAGTATACGGCTTTCCTATGAAACAAAAGCCCTGCGGGCAAACGCTTCGCCCTAATCATCTCTGCGGCTGATGAGTACTGCACTGAATTGGGCGATGATGCAGTAGAACAGGAAACAGATCAGCAGCAGGAGGCACACATTTCGAAGCTGAAACCAGCCGGCAAAGAAATGTTGGATTTTCGGAAGATGATCTGCTACAACAAGCGTGCCGAAATAAAACAAAAATGCAGGACCCATGCGAAGCATTTGCATTGCCTGCACATTGTTGCTCCGGAAGGTACAAAGGATCAGATTTTGCAGTGCGGTAATCAGCACGCTGAGAGAAAACAGCAGAAGGACCTGTTTTGCCGGAAGTGCGGAAAATTCCGGGCGGTACAGAGTGACCGCCTGGGTTGCAGCCAGTGCAAAAAGCATGGATAAAAGCAAGAGACAGAAGGAGAATAGAAAGTGGCCGCGGACGTCATCGCCTTCCTTTGACGGAAGCATTTTCAGAAAGCCGGAGCTGGAATGACTGTCCAGGGGGATAGTAGAAAAAATGATTCCGCCAAACAGGCAGTAAAGATATACGAACAGGGTGTTAGCCTTTCCGGAGAACAGCATAATAATCAGGATCGAAAGCGGCCACAGCACCAGTAAGGAACGGTTGGTTTTAAGGCGGATAAAATCAATTTTCACAAATTTTAATAATTTCATAAAAAGCACCTCACTTTTGTTTTCATAACGGTTCGCATTTTCACAGCTACTCGTTTTCAATAAAATGAACGATCATCTGATCAATGCTGGGACGGGCCGTTAAAAGTCCCTGGGGCAATATGACGCCGCTTTTCACGGAATAAAGCGCCTCGAACCCAAATTCATTCTGCTCAATGCCAATCAGTGCAGGAGTCAGTGCAGGAGTCAGGTCCTGGAGTCCGCCTTTCACCAAAAGATAGGTCTCGGCCAGCTCCTCTCTGGTATCACAGAAAACCTTTTTCCCATGATTGATGAAAAAAATATAATCTGCAATCTGTTCCAGATCCTCCAGAATATGTGTGGAGAACAGGACGCTTTTTTGCCCGTCACTGACGTAATCCTGCAGCAGCATAAGGATCTCTCTGCGCACCCTGGGATCCAGTCCGTTGGTGGCCTCATCCAATACCAGCAATTTGGTATTTCTGGACAGGACGGAGGCAAACATCAGCTTCACTTTCATGCCCCGGGAAAAGTTTTTGATTTTGTCTTTAGGGGGAAGCTTCCATTTTTCCACGTATTCATCGTATTTTTCAGGATGAAAGCTGGGATAGAAATCCTTTAGAATACTTCGGATATTGCGGACATTCATATCCTCCGGAAAATAGGAGGAGTCACCGATATATCCGATGGAGCCCCGATAAGTGATCGGATCCTGGTCAAATCGAATATTATCGATAGAAACGGAGCCGGAATTCGGGTGAATCAGGTGCGTGATAATGTTCAGCGTAGTAGTTTTCCCTGCGCCGTTTTGACCAACGTAACCCATAATGTATCCGGCAGGAAGGGAAAAGCTAATATCCTGCAGGGCGAAGCCTGCGTATTGCTTTGAAATATGATTGACCTCTAATAAATTCATAATCATTCTCCTATACGGCAGCCTTTTTGACGGCTGGACCGGCAAATGAAAAGACCTTTTCCTCCGGCGGAAGTACACGGCCGGGAGGGAGCGCTAAGGCTCATCCGCAGTGTCCCAAAGCATTTTTGCCATGGTCATCAGTTCCTCACGGGACAGATGAATCAGACGCGCGGTTTGGATGGCTGTGAAAAGCCCTTCCTCAATGCGCTTCAGATACTGTTCCCGCAGCAAATCGTTATTTTGCGATAGAACAATACTGCCCCGTCCCTGGGCAGAGGAGATGAAGCCTTCCGCCTCCAGATCGCTGTAGGCTCTGGAGGTGGTGATGACACTGCATCCCACCTCCTTTGCCAGATTTCGGATCGAAGGAAGCACGGTTCCTTCCGGAATCTGCCCGTTTAAAATCTGTTCTTTTATTTGTTCTTTTATCTGAGCATAGATGGGAAGCTCAGACTGGTTGGATATAATAATTTTCAATGTTTTGTCTCCTTTGAGGTTCAACGGAAACAGCTTGACGCCGGTTACTGCTGCAGACGGTTTCCTTTGTCCATATAGTATATACTGTATATATAGTATTATACACAGTTGAAGAGATTTGTCAATACTTCAGAATCCCGAATAGCTGAAGGATTGTGAGAGCACAAAGTGCGGAGCAATCCGTGGATTTATATTTTTAGTGGTTACAGATCCAGTCTTAAAGCAAAGACGGATGGGCTGCAGGCAGACCGTTCCGGCTCTGCTTTCGAGACGACAACAGGTATGAGGAAGCAGAGAGCAAAATAAACTGCAAACGGGTTGCGGAAACGGGGAATTTAATGATATACTTTCTCTCATAATATGTATTGACAGGCTGCAGTGAAGAGATTGGAGCCGGAATACAGGAATGGGAGAAGCATATGAAAAAAGGAATCATTTTTGATGTAGACGGAACTTTATGGGATGCCTGTGCGGTAGTGGCGGAATCCTGGAATGAATATCTGGAGCAATATGAGAAAGATGTGCCGGTGCGTATTTCCGAGGAGGACATGCGGAGTGTGATGGGATTGACCATGTCAGATATCGGAGATGCTCTGTTTGGTATGCTGCAAAAGCAGCGCCGCCTGGAAATTGTGGAGGGATGCTGCACATACGAGGTGGAATATATGAAAAACCGGGGCGGCATCCTTTATCCGGATCTGGAGACGGTTTTTGCAAAATTATCGGAAAACTATCATCTTTATATTGTCAGCAACTGCCAGAAGGGATACATTGAAGATTTCCTGAGTTGGAGCGGAATGGACCGATATGTGGAGGATTTTGAAAGCTACGGCAGAACGGGACAGGCAAAGGGCTACAATATCCGGCTGCTTCGGGAACGGAACCGGCTGGATCAGGCCGTGTACGTGGGGGATACCCAGGGAGATTACAACAGCACCTGTGAGGCCGGCCTGCCCTTTATTCATGCCGGATACGGGTTCGGCAAGGTGGAGGCGGAGGTTCCCTCTATCAGCGGACTGAAGGAACTGCCTGAGCTGGTGCAAAGGATTTTTCGGGACCCCGCCTGATGCATTTGCCGTAATTATTTTTCCCAGCGCCCGGATGCGCCGCAGGGAAGGATCAGCCCGCTTTCGGTTACGGGAAGGCCGATTTCCTGTGCGTCCACATGACCGCCGTACTGCTTCAGCTCAGTGGAGATCATATAGGTCAATACCGCAGGAGCCAGTCCGGTGGTATAGGAATTTACCAGGAAAAACAGGGGATCATCGGAGAGTAATCGGGCGGTAAGCTGGATAAACGGGTGAATGGAATCCTCGATTTTCCAGATTTCTCCTTTGGGTCCCCGGCCATAGGAGGGAGGATCCATAATGATTGCGTCATAGTGATTGCCCCGCCGGATCTCCCGCTCCACGAATTTGGTGCAATCATCCACCAGCCAGCGGATGGGAGCATCCTTTAGGCCGGAGGCTGCGGCGTTTTCTTTGGCCCAGCTTACCATTCCCTTGGAGGCATCCACGTGGGTAACGGAAGCGCCGGCCGAGGCAGCGGCCAGAGTGGCGCCTCCCGTATAGGCAAACAAATTTAAGACCTTAACAGGACGTTTCGCATTCCGGATCTTTTCGGAGAACCAGTCCCAATTGGCGGCCTGTTCCGGAAAAAGTCCGGTATGCTTAAAGCTGAAGGGCTTTAGCTGGAAAGTCAGCTCCCGGTATTGAATACTCCACTGCTGCGGAAGATCAAAAAATTCCCATTCGCCGCCGCCCTTCTGGCTGCGGTGATAATGAGCGTTGCGGTGTTTCCAGCCCCGGTTTGTCCGGGGCGTATTCCAGATGACCTGGGGGTCCGGGCGAACCAGCAGATAATCCCCCCAGCGTTCCAGCTTTTCTCCATGGGAGGTATCGATCACTTCATAATCCTTCCAATTATCGGCTATCCACATAAGCTTGAAAATCCTTTCTGTAATTTCGGATTATTTTTCCTGCATTGCTTTCGGCATCATTCGTGCCAAAGACAGGACGATCATCCGTTTTTCAAATGTTATTGTCAGGCGGCAGTATGCCGCAGGTGTCCCGGTTGTCAGACAGAGGATTTGCTGCGGAACCAGTAGGTATAAAAATCTGCAAATCCCAGCGAGGTATACAGCGATTTGGCGGAGGCATTTCCCTTCACCACCTGCAGGTAAGCCTTTTTGGCTCCCCTCTGCTTTGCTTCCCCCAGGATGGTGCTGCAGATGGCCCTGGCGTAATGACGCCTGCGGCAGCTTGGGGCTACGTAGATGGCATAAAGGCCCACATAATCCCTGTCCCGTATGCCCAGGCCCGAAGCCACCATTCTTCCTTCGATTTCAATATAGGCAGCAATCGTTTCCTTTGGGATCGCTTTAAACATGGAGGGAACGGTGCGCCGCAGAATGGGTTCGCAGGTTCCGTTCAGATGAAAGACCCCCTGTATCCATTCATCCGTGATCACGGGGGAAAGCAATACGGTCAGGTCGTCCGGATAATGCACGAAGGAAGGCAGTCCCAGCCGGTTCTCAAATTCATACTCCTTTGACTGCTCCGGATAAAGGCAAAGGTGCTCCATATCCGCAGTCATGACCTCTGTAATATGCTTGACCGCATACCCCTTTTGCTCCAGCAGCCGGTCAAAAGAGACGTCCAGCAGCGGGTTGATTTTGAAATTAGCGGGAGTCCGGAAATTCCGATAGACGGATTCGCAGTAGGCGATTTTTTCTTCCACAGGAATCGTAGAGGCGCCCACCTGCTCCACGCTGTTGGTACGGTAAGTATAGTTATGGGAAAAACGGATCAGCCATCCGTCATAAAGCTCGATTTTGTGGGAAGGCCAGGCATTCAGAGAAAGCTCCTCCACATATTTGATGTCCTGTTTCTTCCTATTTAATAGGTCTGCCTCTGAAGCTGTCCCGCAAACGGGAGAACAGGCGGCAGCAGCCATTTCATAATCTCTCATAAAAATCAGTCCTGTAATCTGGATTTTCGCATCCCGGTATACCCTTGACACGATGCTTTCCCTATTTTATACTATTTCGGTATATTTTGAAAGATATTTTTGTAAATGACGGATTGTACTGAAAAAAGTACAATTTGTTTTTCCGGATTTTAAAAAAAAGCTTGAAAATAAAGGAAATATCAGGTATAATGCAAACGTTGTGACATTGATAGCGTAGAAGCGTGAGGTTGCTGCGGGCTTCCGCAGGTTTTCCGTGGAGCGAATGTCAAGTTAGAAAACTGGCGACAAGGTCACTGTACAAATGGTCAACGTCCACCGGAGCGTGGAAACACCGTGTGAGTCTAAGAACGATACACGCGGAAGTGTGTACAGTCACCGCTTGTCGTACTGAAATCGAGTGCGAATAAGGAGGCGACTTTTTTTATGGCAAGTCAAGTAATGAGAATTACCCTGAAAGCGTATGATCATCAGTTAGTAGATGCATCCGCTAAGAAAATCATCGAAACTGTAAAGAAAACCGGATCACAGGTGAGCGGACCGGTGCCCCTTCCCACCAAAAAGGAAGTGGTTACGATTCTGAGAGCTGTTCATAAGTATAAGGACTCCAGAGAACAGTTCGAGCAGAGGACTCACAAGAGACTGATCGATATCATCGCGCCGACCCAGAAAACAGTAGATGCGCTGTCCAGACTGGAAATGCCGGCAGGTGTTTATATTGATATCAAAATGAAAAACAAATAATTCATCAAGAGCAGATCCTATCAGGTTGATATATAAAAATATCTTCTCTGTTACTAGGATGATTGCCGGAAGGTAATCCGCTGTAGAACAACAGGAGGTAAAAAGATGAAGAAAGCGATTTTAGCAACAAAAGTCGGAATGACACAGATCTTCAATGAAGATGGAGTTCTTACACCGGTAACTGTTCTTCAGGCTGGTCCCTGCGTGGTAACACAGGTTAAGACGGCTGAAAATGACGGTTACAGCGCAGTGCAGGTTGGCTTCGTGGACAAGAGAGAAAAGCTTGTCGCAAAACCTCAGAAGGGCGCATTTGACAAGGCTGGCGTAGCTTACAAAAGATACGTAAGAGAATTCAGATTTGAAGATGCAGAAAGCTATGAAGTAAAGCAGGAAATCAAGGCTGATATCTTTGCAGCCGGCGATAGAGTAGATGCTACTGCGATTTCCAAAGGTAAGGGCTTCCAGGGCGCCATCAAGAGACACGGCCAGTCCAGAGGACCCATGGCTCATGGTTCCAAATATCATCGTCATGCAGGTTCCAATGGTGCTTGCTCTGACCCCAGCAAGGTATTCAAGGGAAAGAGAATGGCAGGTCACATGGGACATGTACAGGTTACTGTTCAGAATCTGGACATCGTAAGAGTGGATGCTGAGAATAATCTGATTTTAGTAAAAGGCGCTGTACCGGGACCGAAGAAGTCTTTGGTTACACTGAAAGAGACAACCAAGGCTGAGAAATAAGGTCTGCGTATAGGAAAGGAGGAACTTACAGATGGCAAACGTATCTGTTTACAATATGGAAGGCAAAGAAGTTGGAACAATAGAACTGAACGATGCCGTATTTGGTGTTGAGATCAACGAACACCTGGTGCATCTGGCTGTTGTTCAGCAGCTTGCAAACAATCGTCAGGGAACACAGAAGGCAAAGACCCGTTCTGAAGTTTCCGGCGGCGGAAGAAAACCGTGGAGACAGAAGGGAACCGGTCATGCAAGACAGGGTTCAACGAGAGCTCCGCAGTGGACCGGCGGCGGCGTAGTATTCGCTCCGGTGCCCAGAGATTATACCTTCAAGATGAATAAGAAGGAAAAGAGAGCAGCACTGAAGTCCGTACTGACCTCCAGAGTTCAGGAAAACAAGCTGGTGGTTCTGGATGAGCTGAAGCTTGATGAGATCAAGACAAAGAGCATGAAGAAGGTTCTGGATAACCTGAATGTATCTAAGGCTCTGGTGGTGCTGAATGAGAACGATCAGAACGTGGTACTGTCTGCAAGAAATCTTGCGGATGTTAAGACGGCTCTGACCAATACGATCAACGTATATGACATTCTGAAATATAATACAGTAGTTGTTACAAAGGCTGCTGTTGCAACGATCGAGGAGGTGTACGCATAATGGCAGATATTAAATACTATGACGTAATCCTTAAACCGGTTGTAACAGAAAAAAGCATGAACGTTATGGCTGAAAAGAAATATACATTCATGGTTCATCCGGATGCAACAAAGAGTCAGGTAAAGGAAGCTGTTGAAAAGATGTTCGAGGGCACCAAGGTGAAGAGCGTGAACACCATGAACATTCAGGGCAAGACCAAGAGACGCGGAATGACCTTCGGCAAAACCGCAAAGTCTAAGAAGGCCATCGTTACTCTGACTGAGGAAAGCAAGGATATCGAAATCTTCCAGGGCCTGTAGGCTGCCGGCGGACCCGGACGGGCCGGAGGGCGCTGCGCCGGGACTGAGAGAAGAGATCCGAACAGCACTGAGACAAGTGCGGAATATGCGCAGGTAAAGCGCGATAATAAACAGGAAGTACCGGAGGCTGTGAAAATACCGCCGGGCAGTAAATGAAAGGAGAAAAGTCATGGGAATTAAGACATACAATCCGTATACACCTTCCAGAAGGCAGATGACCGGTTCTGATTTCGCAGAGATCACCAAGAAAACACCGGAAAAAGCTCTTCTGGTTTCCCTGCAGAAAAACTCTGGACGGAATAACCAGGGTAAGATTACAGTAAGACACCGCGGAGGCGGTTCCAGAAGAAAATACAGAATCATCGATTTCAAGAGATATAAGGACGGCATCCCGGCTACCGTAGTAGGTATCGAGTACGATCCGAACAGAACAGCCAACATCGCCCTGATCTGCTATGCAGACGGCGAGAAGGCATATATCCTGGCTCCCCAGGGACTGAAGGACGGCATGAAGGTTATGAACGGACCGGAAGCAGAGGTTCGTATCGGTAACTGCCTGCCTCTGTCCGAGATCCCTGTCGGTACTATGGTGCACAACATTGAGCTTTATCCGAAGCATGGCGGACAGTTGGTGCGTTCTGCCGGCAACGGTGCACAGCTTATGGCAAAGGAAGGCAAGTATGCTACTTTGAGACTTCCCTCCGGCGAAATGAGAATGGTTCCGCTGGTATGCCGTGCAACCATCGGTATCGTAGGAAATGCAGAGCACAATCTGATCAACATTGGTAAAGCCGGA
This sequence comes from Lachnospiraceae bacterium, assembly GCA_030537145.1. GTDB lineage: Bacteria > Bacillota > Clostridia > Lachnospirales > Lachnospiraceae > Merdiplasma. The sequence continues at coordinate 27,550 of JAUNON010000037.1, forward strand.
AGAACCCGCCATATGGGTATCAGACCTACCGTTCGCGGTTCTGTTATGAACCCCAATGACCATCCGCATGGTGGTGGAGAAGGAAAGACCGGTATCGGTCGTCCGGGTCCCTGCACACCTTGGGGCAAACCTGCACTCGGCTTAAAGACGAGAAAGAAAAAGAAGGCGTCTAACAAGCTGATTGTAAGAAGAAGAGATGGTAAGGCTATCAACGGTTAATGTTTGAGTATATAAGGAGGTAAACCAATGGCTCGTTCACTGAAAAAAGGCCCGTTTGCAGATGAAAGCTTACTGAAAAAGGTAGATGCTATGAACGCTGCTGGCGATAAGCAGGTTATTAAGACCTGGTCCCGCCGTTCTACCATTTTCCCGCAGATGGTTGGTCATACCATTGCGGTTCATGATGGAAGAAGGCATGTGCCGGTATATATCACTGAGGACATGGTTGGACACAAGCTGGGAGAGTTTGTTGCCACAAGAACCTACAGAGGACACGGCAAGGACGAAAAGAAATCCGGCGTGCGCTAGTGTGCGCCGGTTGAAGCCGGGCAGATGCTGCCCGGTGATACCCTTTAAAATATCATCCGCCTCTGTCCGCAGGACGGAGGAAGGAAATATTAAGTTCGCCCGGGGAGGGCGCTGCGAAGCCGGAAGGCTTTGAGTTTGAAAGGAGGTAGCCATCTATGGCAAAAGGACATAGATCGCAGATTAAGAGAGAGAGAAACGCACAGAAAGATACCAGACCCTCAGCAAAGTTATCCTATGCGAGAGTGTCTGTTCAGAAGGCCTGCTTCGTATTGGATGCGATCAGAGGCAAGGACGTGCAGACCGCACTTGGTATTGTTACCTACAATCCCAGATATGC
>JAUNON010000101.1 GCA_030537145.1 Lachnospiraceae bacterium
CCTTATGTTTTCTGGCAAGTTCAATTCCTTCCATCACTTTCTCATAAGAGGGGTTCGGCGCAACTTCCGGAAATTCCACAATGGTTTTTCCTTCTTTCTGCAAAATATAGAGAACCTCGTCATAGATTCCATTCTTCTTAATGGAACCACAGCCATAGGCAAACATGATCGTTTCATGGTCCCGCAGCAGACTGGCCAGGTATTCCTTTACGCAGCCTCTGCCAAAATAGACCTTTGTTCTGTTTTCAAAGATAAAATTGTTCATACTTCTTCTAGTTCACCCCTCCTGAATTGTTTCCTTACGGATTTTTCCGCTCCCTGTCACGTTCAGATGGCTGTCTTCTTGACCGGCTTTGCCGTCTGAATGCTTTACCTGTATTATAAAAAAAAAGAGACCTCCGCAGAAGTCTCGATTTGTTTCATGGTTATTACCTTTAGGTTTTCGCTGGATGTGTAATCTACCCTTTCTCAGTTTCCTCTCAGTACCTTTAAAAATCGTTTCACCAGATCCGAGGGTTCAGAGGAATACAAAATCCCATAGGGAATCGTATAACTCCAGTCCACAGGGATGAACCGCAGCAGGGGATGAACGTCTTTCCAGTTTTCTACGACCATCAGCACATCGTTGGAATTCTCACACCGGTTGAAAATGTCCACGTTGTAAATATCAAAGTCAACCACATGGATCTGGGGATGATTTTTCCAGATATCATCCCGCAACTCGTCCACATAATTGCTCCAGCCTCGATGCATCATCAGAAAGTTCTCCCCATACAGATCCTGAACCGTCAACCGCTCCTTCTTCGCCAGCCGATGTCCCGCCGCCACGGCACAGCAAATCGGCTGCTTTGCCAACTCCAGCCCGGCGCACTGACGAAGTTTCAGCATGGTATCATCAAAAATTCCGGCCACCACATCAATGTTGCTCCCCAGGTTTTTCAGAATCTCCCTTGCATTTTCCTGACTATTCATAAATGGGATCATCTGCAGCTTGAGTCCCGGAAGTTTTTCCTGCGCCTGATTCCATGCCGCTACCAGCGGCTGGGCCGGCGTTATGGGAGAAGTTCCGATACGAATTACCTGATCCTTTTCCTGCATGGCCTTTCTCGCCCGTTCCACCGACTCCTTACAATATTGGATAATATATTTGGAATCCTTATATAAAGACTTTCCGGCCTCTGTCAGAGCCAGCCCCCGATGTGTCCGCACAAAAAGCTGCACGCCCAGGCTGCTCTCCAAAAGATTGATCTGTTTCGTCACTGCCGGGGCGCTGATATAAAGAGTCTCCGCTGCCTTGTTAAAACTTCCCTGGTCCGCCACTACAAGAAATGTTTCCAGTTGCGTATTGTACATATGTAAATCCTCCTATGTCCGCGTTCTGTCCGTCCTCCTGCGTTGTCATATAGACTATTATAACAGCCAGACATAAATTTTTCCATATGTGAAAGCAAATACGCCGCCTAACGGCGGCATATTGAGTCACAGACATCCTTTTTTCTACATACACTCCATCAAAATTTCATAAATCTCATCCCGGTCAAGCTCTCTGGGATTGGTCTTAATCACATTGCAGGTATCAGCTACCTGGCGCAGAAGCTCCGGAGTAATCTCTGCTCTGGATTTTAATTCTCCCATTTTTGTGGGCAGACCGCACTCCCGGATAAAGTCCGTCAGCGCCTCAATGCCCTCCGCGGCACTGTCTTTTCCGAATACTTCTTTTGCAAAGCGGGCAAATATCTCCTCCGCATCCTTCACAATATGGCGATAATAGGCAGGATGGATCACTGCCAGTCCCTGGCCATGGTTGCAATCCGTGTAGGCTCCAAGCTGGTGCTCCATCTGATGGGCCTGAAAGTCCGTCACTCTTCCCACCTTCAGGATGCCGTTTTCCGCCATGGCAGAATCCCACATCAGGTTTCCTCTGGCTTCCATATCGTTTACATCCGCAAGCAGGCGGCGCATATTCACCACCGTGTTGCGCATGATGGAAAGGGCCACATCGTCCGACACATTGTCTTTGTCAGAATTCCCCAGATACGTCTCCATGGCGTGGCTCAGGGTATCAAAGGCGCCGGAAAGCACCTGCATCCGGGGAACCGAGCGGGTATACTCCGGATCAAGGATGGCAAATACCGGCGCCTTGGCTGCCATGCCTGCCTTGATCTTCTTTTCTTCATTGGTAATGACCGCGCCGCCGTTCATCTCCGCACCGGTTCCGGAGGCTGTCACGATGGCTCCCATGGGAACCGCTTCTTTCGGGAACTGGCGGCGTTCCATCTCCATCTCCCACAAATCCTCCTCGGTTTTCCCCTGTGCTGCCACGATCTTGCAGCAGTCGATGACGGAGCCGCCGCCCACAGCAAGGATAAAATCGATGCTCTCCTTCTTTACCAGCGCCGCTCCCTCCTGTACCTTATCATAGGTGGGATTGGACATGATTCCGGTAAACTCCGTCACCTTCTTTCCTGCCGCCTTCAGAATCGTTATGACCTCGTCGTAGATGCCGTTCTTTTTCACAGAGCCGCCGCCGTAAGCCAGCAGCACATTAGTTCCGTAGGGAGCGAGGGCTGCCGCCAGATACTCCTTTGCTGCTCCCTCTCCGAAATATACCTTTGTCGGATACTCATAAACAAATTTCTTCATAATATTTCGTCTCCTTTTCTATTTTTACTTTTGCGTATCCACCGGCGGCACCATTTCCGCATATCTTCTTAACATCTCCGGTGTGCTGGTGTAATACCGCTTATTCTGATCAAGCTCCGCAATCTGCGCCATCTCCGCATCAGTCAATGCAAAGTCAAACAGGTCGAAATTGGCGCGGATATGGTCCGGGTTCTTCGAGCCGGGAATCACCACATTTCCCGCCTGCAGATGCCACCGCAGGATAATCTGGGCGCTGGTCTTTCCATACTTTTTACCCAGCTTTTCAAAGACCGGCTCGGCAAGAAGTCCCTTATCTCCATGGCCAAGAGGATACCATGCCTGAATCACCATCCCCTGGGAATCCAGAAACTCCTTTAAGCTCTGCTCCTGATAATAAGGATGAACCTCCGTCTGGAGAATTGCAGGCTTCACCTCGCAGATCGAGAGGATCTCGCGGATCTGCTCCTGGTTAAAGTTGGACAGACCGATGGCACGCACCTTTCCCTCCTTATAAGCCTTCTCCATCAAGCGGTATCCAGCCACATAGTTCCCGGAAGGCTGGTGAATCAGCAGCAGGTCAATATAGTCCGTCCCCAGCCGCTCCAGCGTCTTTTCCACTGCATCCGCCTGCTCATAGAAGGACGGCCACAGCTTAGTCTCCAGAAAGATTTCCTTCCGGTCCAGGCCGGATTTCCTCATGCCTCTGCCCACGGCCTTTTCATTCACATAGGCGTTGGCCGTATCAATCAGGCGGTATCCGTTTTTTAATGCGCTTAAGACGGAAGCCTCCGCCTCATCCGGATTTAAAAGAAATGTTCCGATTCCTGCCATCGGCATGGATACACTGTTATTTAAAGTGATATACATCTGTTCGCTCATGATCCTCTTCCTTTCTGTCTGTTTTGTTTATTCTGATGTAACTGTGAAGGTACTGAACAGTTACGTTCTGATTTTATTATAATGATTTGGCAAAAAAACAGAATCCATCAATTCGTTTTGTGGTTATAACTCTGAGGTTTTGATTCGGGTTTCCGGTAACAGTCCCCAATCATACCGTACATTTCCTCAAAGGAAAATTCGCCGAAGTCCTCTTTCGCAAGGCTGCTTTGAACAAATTCCCTGGACGGGCATGCTCCATAGGCGGACAGGGAAAGTGGAATCCCGCTTTGCTCCATCAGCTCCCGCAGACAGGCGCATCCTGCCTCCACCACAGCTGCATCGTCCAGCGAAGCATCCACGTCAAACACCTCGGTAAACAAGTCCCGAATATCTTCCATATGGTAACGGGAAATCCCCTTCAGCCAGACCGGATAAGCCACGGTCAGCGCCTCCCGGTACGGCACATGATGGGCCACTCTGGGAATATAGCTGACTGAGAACACCGTCCACGGATAGGGATGGTCCACGCCGGAGCGGAAGACTCCCATAGTATTGACGCAGGAAGCCCACATAATATTTCCTCTGGCACGCTTATCCGTCAGGTCCACGGACAGCTCCTTCAAGATCCTTAAGCTGTTCGACGCATGGCCGGATTTTTATCTGATGAACCCGGAGGCGACGCTGTCGCTGGATCTGAAAAATACGGCATATTCTGTGCTGGGCATCCTCTCCAAACAGAAACTTGACCGGGTTGTAATATTGAAATTTCATTGCTACTCCTTTCCTGGCCCTTCTGCCGCCCAACGGACAATCGCTCTGGCACGTTCCAGATAATCCTCCCGGTCTTGACAGGTACTGTTGGAAATGCAGCTGGTAAAAACCTCGGTTCTGTATTCCGAAATTGCCCGGCTCACACTGGGCAGGGTCAGGATGTTTCTCACATGGCGCTTCATCTCCTCCGGCTCTGAGCCAGTACAGGTGAGAAACATTCCCACCCGCTTTTTAGGCCCCACCTGATAGGTTTTGCAGGCAAAAGTGCAGCAGAGCCGGTTAATCACCGTGAGCATCTGAGCAGCCATGCAGTTATAATAAACTGGCGCCTCTGCGATGATGGCGTCCACGTCATGTGCCAGGCGCAGTATGTCCATAAAATCATCCTTCTGAACGCACACGCCGGTCTGGGCGCAGCCATAGCACGCCTGACAGAATCCGATCCGTTTTTCACGGACATTCACCAGACTTGTCTCAGCCCCATCCTTTCCGGCCGCCTCCATGGCCGCCCTAATCAGCGCATCTCCGTTGCCTCCTACGGTTGGTGAAGTGGTTAAAAATAATATCTTTTTCATCGTTGTCTTCCTCTCTTTTCCCAGAACGTTGCGGCATCATAGATCCACCCTTCCGCCGCTGTCCCGGTTCCCAAGCCGAAACCATGGCCCAGACCTGGGTAAACATGAAATTCCGTATCGACTCCCAGCCGGGCCAGGTGAGCCAGGCGGTTCTTCATCACCCGCCAGTCCGCGATCCAGTCCCGGTTGCCCACACAGGCATAGGTGGGCGGATCGTCTGCTGAATACTCACTGTGCCCCGTATACTGCATGATGACCGCGGCCGGGCGGGGCAGGATTCTTTCCCCGAAAGCCGCTGTCCCACAGCATCCCAGCCAGGCCGCCATTCTTGCTCCCGCGCTGCCGCCCCACAGGGAATAGTCTCTGGTATCCACCTGCAGCTCCCTGCTATGTTCAAAGACAAAGCGGATTGCCCGTGCCAGATCCTGACAGGCAACAACCGCACCGGGACGGTAGATCAATGCAAAGGCATGGTACCCCATCCTGGAAAGCTTTAGCGCGTGGGGAAAACTGTCCTGCATAGCTCCCACATAGGCGAAGGCTCCGCCTGCATTGCAGATGGCAAATTTCCCTCCCGGTTTTCCGGGGAAGAAAAACAGCCCTGTGTCTCTCTTGGCTGGGTCAGCCGCTTTTTCCGCTTCCGTGTAGATATCAAAGAAGACCGGTTCGCCGCTTTCGGCACGCCTTTTTATGTCATTCACGATCTCCACCGTTTCCTCCGGATCAATACAGCTATACCATACAAGATCAAGCTCCTCAAGGGTATTTCCCCGGCAGTAGTAGGAATCTGCCGGAAAAATCAGCCTACCATAGGTCCCGAAAGCAGGATCCCTCTTCACATCCAGGATTCGGCTGTTCTTCGTATAAATACGAATTGGACTCTTTTCTGTCGTTCCCATGCCGTTTCCTCCATATCAAACCAATCGCTTTCCTGCCTTATCTGACTCTTTCTGCCAGCTGTTCGGCAGTCTTCCGGCCTGTAATCGTCCCGGCATACTCCATCCCGTACATGGCTGCAAACCGCTTCATCGTATATTCACCTGCCTCCAGCATCCACGTCTCCGGCGCAGCTCCCTGGAAAATAAAATACAGCTTCTTTCCTGAAAGCTCCGAGCGGTTCACATATCCATAGAACCGGTCCAGTACATTCCGGACTGCCCCGCAGATATTGTGCCAGTATAAAGGCGAGCCTATCACGATGATGTCCGCTGCCCTCATCCGCGCCAGCACCTCGTCCAGCTGATCCTCCGCAAAGGACTGTCCGTAGCTGTAAATCCGGTAATCCATCAGGTTCAGGGTTTCATAATCCTTTCCTTTCAAAAGCTCCCCTGCCATCGCCGCCGTGTTTCCATTGTGATTCGGGCTTCCGTTGATAAATAAAATGTTCATAATCTTTCCCTCCAAAATTTAATACTGATAATCCGGAACCAGAATCGATAAAAGCTTCTGGTCATGATGGTACGCCATTCTGGACTCTGTATCCAGAATCATGGTCGCACCGCCTTCTCTTGTATAAGGCTCCCATTCCGGTAGCTCCTCCGCGCCGGGAACTCCGGTCTTTGCGAAGTTAATCCACGCCTGGCTCACCTGCTCCGCCAGTGCCTGCTCTTCCTCATTTCCGTTCGCAAGATCAAACACATATGGAATCTCAGCGCCATGATAGGAATTTCCATAGGTAAATACATACGCATAAACCAGAGCGCCGTCCTGGTCCGCCTTATGGGTCATAATCTTTAACAGTGGCAGACGAATCGTCGTGGTATCCACCTGCTCCG
>JAUNON010000102.1 GCA_030537145.1 Lachnospiraceae bacterium
TTATCATAGAAGACCTAATATTCAAACTTTTACAGACTTTTTTTCATAGTCTCTCAGTATCTGATTGCTATCGTTGTAACATATTGTTCAATCGCTTCTTTTTCCAGCTTTAGTATTCGGGCTTATGAAAAAGTCAAGACCACCGGCTAAGCCGGTGGTCTTGACTTTTCGATAATACGAATGCTATAAACATTGGTAATTTGTGCAGGATATGATTCTGCAATTGAACCGTCATATTCAATTTCCAGAACATCTCCGACTTCCGGCTCCGGTGAGGGATTCCTATTTGTCATGGGAACCGTTATCTGATCTGCACTGTTCAATTCTGCGCTTCCTTCAACCGGCTTAACAAGGTAATAACCATCCTGTATTTCTAATATAGACGCCTGGAATGTGGTTGTTTCGTTTCCTTCCGTTTCCGATTTCCCACTACCGCCGGACGCTTTGTAAGCGGCGATTACCAATACAAGGCTCAATACTAAAAATAGTAGTTGTTGTTTTTTCATAGTATATAATCTCCTGACCCCTTGGCTTCCCATTTGCAAAACAGGGCGCAGGTCGTTCATTTTGACCGCCCGCTGACTCGTCCGGTTTTGCTATTATCACAATTTCATCCTCGTTATAATAGCCCATGACTTCTCCCTCAAACTCCGATTTTTTGTTCTGATATAGGAAAGTCCTCACTTTCCTATATCATAAAAAGCACTTCGTGCGTTGATGCGCACGGATGCACAAGGTAATTGATTGCTGCGCAATCTGCATCCGGTGCAAAAAATGCCTTCTCCCCTCAAGAATGAGGGGCGGGGGAGTTGAGATGCCGAAGGCATTTTTTTATAAGCAATCTTTGATAGAATTCTTTTATATATGCCTCATTTCCTTTTCGGAAACCAGGGAATACATCTGTTTACATTTTTACAGTATTCAACATACTCTTGACCATATAAATCTTTCAACCACTTTTCCTCTGTATTTTTCAACATTATCGTCATTTCCAACCAGAACAGCAAAGGAAGAATCAGCAGCAGAGGATTATGCTCTATAAGGATCGCACCTGTGCTGCCAAGAAGAAATAACGTGTAACATGGATTTCTCACAAACTTGTATGCACCGTTGGTTTTCAGCTTATTATCTTTTATGTCATTCTGAAGAGCGCCACCTGCATCTGCACCTAAAAACAATGCTATGCCCTCGATTATCAGAAAAATGCCAATAATGAGGAGAACTGTATTTACTGTATTATCTGAGATTTTCCCCCCAATATATTCTTTTTCGGATAAAAATACACCCACAGCGGTCAGTACTGCCATTGGAAAACAAAGGATTGGTCCGATACCGTAGAGTGGCAAATGCTCTTTTTTATTGTTGTTTTCGTTCATTAATCTCCTCCGAAAATACCGATTTATGGTTCTGTTCCCTGCATTCAGTATATTCTATTTACAGACGTTTTTCTATCTGTTTTTTCATTTATTTTTACGGAATAACAGGTACTGCCTGTCAAATTCTTATGTGCTGCTTTATGACACAGGAGCATTTGCTGTAGAGCCGCCGCAAACACCGGATACAGACCTTTTTATTGTTCTTAGTGGATGATGCCGGCTACTACGCCGATTTTCAGCCAGTTAATCAAATCTGCCACATTCTCATTATCAATCCGGTAAGTACGGCCCAGGCCGTTGAGGGGCTGCAGTTCCGTGTACCGCCCGTTTTGGTGCACCTTGCTGAATATGAGCCGGGTGAATCCGTCCTCCTTCCAGAGAAAGGCGCCGGTTTCTCCTTCCATTGGTTCGCTGTTCTGGATCAGCAGGATATCGCCTTTAAAATAGTAGGGATTTAACCGGTTGTCCGGGAGACGGAAGCCGCAGTAGGTCATACCTTCGGAAAAGGTGCTGCGAAAAGTCACCTTTTTCATTTTGCTGTAGTCAAGACTGTCTGGGCACACAAGGCGGGAATCCAGAAGATAGCTGGTTTTGTCATAATCCAGGTCTGTATAGGGAATTTCACGGTTTTCTCTTCCGGAGATATGCAGTTTTTCCAGTATATCCAGAATAGAGGAAATAATATTTTTATCATAATCGGTAAGATAAGTAATTCGTTTGTACAGCTCCAGATTTTCCGTGTCTACGCCCAGAATTTCCATAAGCGGCGTATGGGTGGCATGGGCAATTCGGATCACGGTATATACATCTATTTTCTGCACACTGCAGGCAACGATCCGTTTGATGGTCATATAGGGAATGTTGCATCTTTCTGCAAATTTTGCTACGGAAAGATTCCATTTGTTGCAGTATGCACCAATAAAATCAGAGATGTTTTTATTAATCTCAAGGTTCGTCAAGATCATTCCGCCTTTCATTTTTGTGAAATTTGAATAGTAATTTTTCGATAAATAGGTTCAAAAAAATAACAAAAAGTATGATAAAAATATAAATAAGAACATCGAAAATGTTCGGGGAGATATCCCGGGATAATTTGCAGATGCGGTGAGAATGCTGCAATTCTTACCCATAAATATAATATGTACATTTATGAGATTCAATGCTTTCTTTCGCGAAAAAGGTAGAAAAATAGAAAAGAAACAAGGAAGATTGGAGGAGAGAACTTATGAATCAGAATTTCGCAATTCTTGGAATGTTTGACAGAAGCAATATAATGAGTGTGATTAACAAGCAGCCGTCCGGTTACAAGTTTATACTGGCGGCGGTAAATTCGGGGGCAAAACCAGAGGAAGAGTTTCGAAGCGAGAATGTCTGTGCAAAAGAAAAAGAGATACTGAATAATCTTGGTATCCGCTGCAATCTGCTGGGATACAATTACATATTAGATGCGTTGAAAATGATAAAGGAATCTCCGGATAAGCTAAAAAATATTACGAAGGAGCTTTATCCGGAGCTGGCGCAGATGTACCGGACGCAGCCCTGCAATATTGAACGGGCGATCCGTCATGCCATTGAGCACGCCTGGAATATTGGAAATGTAGAACTGAAAAACAAAATATTCGGATATACGATCAGCCCGGAAAAGGGACGGCCCTCCAATGGAGAATTTCTGGCGGCAGTGGCCCATTATCTGGACTATTAGAGAAAGCGGATGTATAAAATACATAAATAAGGCCATACTCCTTACAAAGGCACCTGCCGTAACAGTTTAGATGGGCCTGTGCATCTCTTATGTGCCGGCCGGAAGAGATCCAAACTGTGACGCCTGCCGGGAAGGAGAGGCAAAAATGAGCAAAACAAGAAATCAAGATACGAAATGGGAGGATCTGCCCGAGGACGAGCGGATGAAATACGAGATTGCAGAGGAGCTGGGGCTCCTGGAACAGGTAAAGGAGCAGGGATGGAAATCCCTTTCTGCGAAGGAAACCGGCCGGATCGGAGGCCTTATGACCAGAAGGAAAAGAGAAAAAAAGGATGCTGGCAGGTAGTCAGCGTCCTTTTTTTGCGGTATACTATGTAAATAGCCGGCTGCGGAGGAGAAAACCATGTTTCCTCCGGCCATTTTGAATGGGGCTGCCGGCATATAAGAGAAAAACGGGGAAATATGAGGAGAAAAAATGAAAAATCTGGAGCAGGATATTAAAAACCAAACCTTTCGGCCGGTATATCTTCTGTTTGGAGAGGAAGTCTATCTGAAGAATTTATATAAGAAGAGATTGATTCGGGCCCTGATTCCGGAGGGAGATACTATGAACCTGAGCCGATATGAAGGAAAAGGAGTGGATATTCCGTCGGTAATCGACCAGGCGGAGACCATGCCCTTTTTTGCGGACCATCGTCTGCTGGTGCTGGAGGATACCGGATTTTTCAAAAATGCCTGCCCTCAATTGGCGGACTACCTTCCGCAGTTGCCTTCTGAGACGATTCTGCTGTTTGTGGAAAGTGAAGTGGACAAACGGAGTAAGCTGTTTAAAACGGTAAAATCGATGGGCAGAGCGGTGGAATTATCCCGGCAGAAGGAGAGTGTGCTGACGAATTGGGTTCTGCGCACGCTGCAGAAGGAAAATGTAAAAATCACCCGATCCGCAATGCAGCTATTTCTGGAGAGGGCCGGGGATGATATGGAAAATGTCAGTCATGAACTGGAAAAGCTGATTTCCTACACTTACGGAAAGGAAGGCGTCACCAGAGAGGATGTAGAGGCAATTTGTACGGTCCGTACGGAAAATAAAATTTTTGATATGATCCATGCCATTGCGGAAAAAAAGCAGAAAAAGGCGCTGGACTATTATTATGATCTGTTAGCACTGAAGGAGCCGCCGCTTCGCATTCTGGCTCTGATCGAAAGACAGTTTAATCTGCTTGTGCAGGTAAAGGATCTGCGCCGTCAGGGATTTGATCAGACTGCCATTATGGAAAGAACCGGACTGATGAACTTTGTTGTCCGTAATTGCCTGCGTCAGGCGGAATATTTTTCTGCTGCGACACTGCGCAGGGCGGTGGAGGATTGTGTCCGGACAGAGGAATACATAAAAACCGGGCGGCTCAATGACCGTCTGGGGGTTGAGATGCTGATTGTGAAATATAGTCAAATGGAAATTGGTAGCGCATAAAAAAACCGCTGGTATGACGGGACCAGCGGTTTATGTTCTTCTTTATCTATCTTATGCAATGCCGTTGACAGCTTTCGTCAGACGAGAAATCTTTCTGGATGCTGTGTTCTTATGATAAACGCCTTTGGTAGCAGCTTTATCAATAGCGGAAGTAGCAGCCAGTAAAGCAGCAGATGCAGCTTCTTTGTCATTTGCTGCAACAGCAGCGTCTACCTTTTTGATAGCGGTCTTAACAGCAGACTTGATTGCCTTATTGCGTTCATTTCTGGTTTTTGTAACCAGGATTCTCTTTTTTGCAGATTTGATGTTAGCCAACCCGTACACCTCCAAACATTCTGAAATTTATGGTTTGTTTCATTAAAATCGGACACGGACGTTTAATGTAAACATACTATTGTATCTTAGTCCAAAGTCGCTTTCTTGTCAATACATATTTCCGAAAAAAATGTAAAAAATAGTAACAGTTTAGCTGAAGGTTGAACTGTTGCAAAAATATAGTAAAAACGGTACTTCTAAGGAGGCAGTCATGGTTGAGGATTTTCAGGTTCGGACGGATCTGGCGCTGGAGGCCAGGGAGAGTTATGAGGAGGATGATATACGAATCCGGGGGGTTCGGATTGAAGAGGAGGAGGATAAGGAGCGGGAAATCTATACCTCCGTAGTACGCATTGAAACAGAAAACGGTGCGAAGGCCATGGGAAAGCCGGTGGGTACCTATATCACATTGGAAGCCCCCAATCTTTCCGCCCCGGATGAGGGATGTCACAGGGAAATTTCAGAGGAGATAGCCCGGCATCTGCGGGCACTGCTGGGGGAAGGGAAAAGGAGCGTATTAATCGTGGGGCTGGGAAACCGGGAGGTGACACCGGATGCGCTTGGTCCTAATGTGGTGGGAAATCTTCACATTACCCGCCATATGATACGGGAATACGGCAGAGCCTGCGGGGATACGGATGAGGTTTCCGTCAGCGCTGTGGTGCCGGGAGTGATGGCGCAGACGGGTATGGAGACCCTGGAGATCGTGCAGGGAATCGTAAGGGAAACAAAGCCGGATCTGGTGATTGCCATTGATGCCCTTGCAGCCAGAAGTACAAGAAGGCTCAATCGAACGATACAGATCACAGATACCGGAATCAATCCCGGCTCCGGAGTCGGCAACCACCGGGAGGGAATCAATCAGGAGATTCTGGGAATTCCTGTGATTGCCATTGGGGTGCCTACCGTGGTGGATGCGGCTACGATTGTGAATGATACGATGGAAAATCTGGTAGAGGCCATGGACCGGTCCGAGAGTATGCAGCAGCTTGGCGGGATGCTTGGTACGCTGGACAAGGCAGAGAAGCATCAACTGATACGGGAACTGATTTCTCCCCAGCTAAACACCATGTTTGTCACTCCAAAGGACATTGATGATACGGTAAAGCGGTTAAGCTTTACCATTTCGGAGGGGTTGAATCTTTGCTTCGCCGGACAGCAGAATAAGGTATAAAGGAAAGAAAGATTTCATATAAATACAGGAGGGGGCTTTGTGTTTATATGAAGAATGGGCAGTGGTTTCAGAAAATCCTCCAGTGCCTGATTGCAGTCACTGGTTCTTATATTCTATATCGCGGCGGCGGGATTCTGGCAGAAACCGGCTGGCTGAAGCAAATGTTTCAGTCAGAAAAAACGGTGAATACAATGCAGGATGCCGCTGTTGGATTGTATTTTCCCGGATATGTCCAAAGCCTGAAGAATCCGCCGGAGGATTTCCTTCTGCACTCCTGGCTTAAAGAGCTGATGCCAGTGCTGGAGGAATGGTATGAGGAAGCCCGCAGGCAGCAAGAAAGTACCGTAGAAACGGCAGAAGAGCAGGAAACGGAAGAAACGGACCGTAAGCTTCAGGAAGGCGAAGCGGAGGAGAGGGAAACCAAAATGCGGGAACAAGAAACAGCCGCTTCGGAAAGTGAAATACAGAACGGGAAGGAAGGGGAAAACGAAGCTGAGGCCTTGGAGGAGGCCGGAACGGAGGA
>JAUNON010000038.1 GCA_030537145.1 Lachnospiraceae bacterium
CGGAGACTGCGGGGGAAGCTTCCGGGACGGAGCATGAAGGGGAAGCTTCAGAAACAGAAATGGCAGAGGAAGGTTCGGAGGCCGGAAATTTGGAAGCAGGGGATCCGGGGACAGAAAATGCGGAGACGGAGACCGGGGAGGAAGAAGCTTCCGGGACGGAGTCTGAAGGGGAAGGTCCGGAGACCGGGGATTCGGAAGCTGACCATTCCGGGACAGAGTATCCGGAGACAGAAGAAGCGGAAACAGAAACGGAAATCCGGGAGGCGCTGTCTCTTTCCGAGAAACAACTGGAGCAGCTTCAGGATTTTGACTATCTGCTAAATCATTATTTTGTTGTGGATACGGATACGGTGACGGATGAGATGCAGCTAGATGCGTCCGTTTTACTGGAAAAGGATCTGAGTATAGAAAAGAATCCGGATGTACCGCAGATTTTGATCTATCATACGCATTCCCAGGAAGCCTTTTTGGATTCCGTGGAAGGGGATACAAGCACAACGATTATAGGGATTGGAGATTATCTGGCAGAGCTTTTGGAGAAAAAATATGGGTATCAGGTGATCCATGATACGGGGGTCTATGATCTGGTGGACGGCGTATTGGACCGGAGCGCGGCTTATGATTATGCACGGGCCTCCGTGGAAAAGATTCTGGAGGAGAATCCAACGATCGAAGTAATTATAGATCTGCATCGGGATGGGGTAGACGGGATTCATTTTGTGACGGAGGAGAATGGAAAAAGCACGGCCAAAATCATGTTTTTCAACGGACTGTCAAAGGACTGCTTAGGGCAGCCGCTGGATTATCTGTACAATCCCTACATAGAAGAAAATCTGGCCTTTTCCTTTCAGCTTCAGTTGGCGGCACAGCAGTATTATCCGGATTTTACACGCAACATTTATCTGAAGGGCCAGAGGTTTAACCTGCATCTGCGTCCCCGCTCCCTGCTGGTGGAAGCGGGAACGCAGCTCAATACAGTGGAAGAAGAGAAAAATGCCATGGAGCCGCTGGCAGATATCTTAAATGAAGTCTTGTCAGGAAATAACCATTGAAAACATCTGCCGCTGCGGATTACGCCCTGGCAGCGGATGCTTCCGCCGGTGCAAAGCAAGCCGCATTTATTTATCGTATTTGGTCAGCCCGTATTTTTTAATCAGAGAGCTAAGCTTTGTTACATACTGGGGATCTGTGGCATAGCCTCCATTCTTGAGGATTTGAAGCGTTTTTTTGTAGCTCTTGTTGCCTACGACTCCCTGATAGCGCAGCTTGCTGCCATTCTTGGCGTAAGCCAGATAGTTGGAATGATCCTCCACGCTGTCGGCAAAGCTGCTGTAGGCCCGGAATTTATCCTTTACGGTGATCCACTGGCCGTTTATGTATTCCTGGGTAACTTTTGTATAAATTTTGCCGTCCCAGTTGGATCTCCAGGTATTCCCCGAGAGGGTAGCTTTCATCCCGAACAGATTATGAGCCTCCAGAGCCAGGGTGGAGCTGCAGTAGCCGCTTTCCAGAATCGCCTGGGCCGTGGTAACGGAAGCCAGGATGCCGGATTTTTTCATATCCCGCTGAGCCAAGGTGCCGATCATCTTGATGAACTGGTTTTGGCTCATATATTCCGTGCTAAGGACACCGTCCTGGGTAAAATAATATCTGGTTCCGCGGATGGTCCGCCATTCGCTTTTGTAGCGTGCTCCCCGGACACCTGCTTTTCCTGTGGTGCGGAAATAATATTTTTTACCGTTGATGGTGTACCAGCCGGTTACCATGCTGCCCTTTGTCCCTCGGGAGCCCTTGGGAAGAAAGTAAAAATATTTTCCGTTGATTTTCTTCCATCCGGTCCGCAGTACACCGTCATTGCCGAAATAGTAGGTCTTTTTCTGAAAGGTTTTCCAGCCGGTAAGCATTTTTCCGAAGGTTCCCTTTTTATTCTGGACGGAAAAATAATACATCTTTCCCTGAAATACATGCCAGCCGGAGTAAAGATGACCTTTCTTTCCGGCGGAGCCGGTTTTCGCTGCATAATATTTCTGGTTTTTCACGGTAAACCATCCGGTGGAAAGATAGCCCTGCTTATCAAAATGAAACCAGGAGCTTCCGATTTTGTAAAAGCCGTTTTTGGCATAGGTTTTGTTGCTGAAACGATATTTCAGTTTTCCTCCCATGGTGATCCATTTGCCGGAGGAGGAAGCTTTCACAGAGGCAGTCACATCCGCCGGATCCGCCTTCTCAGCCCGGACCCGGGAAGAAAAGACAGGACTAATGGTGAGCAGTGCTAACAGACAGAGCAGAAAAAGATATTTTCCCGCAGTTTTTTCATTTGAAGATCGATTTCTCATAGTAACAATGTTTTGTACTGTCCTCATGCCTGTAAATGCCGGATGCAATGTCTGTGCACTGCAAAACGCAGTGCCTTGAGCGCAGGGAACAGCAGCCAATCCTCCCTCCATATTTATAAAATCATTAGAACAGATTTCAGGAGAATTGTCCAGTAAAAAATAACAGTTTAGCTGAAAGCTGAACTGTTACAGTAAAAAATACGTATTTCATAGCTTTACTGGACAAAAGGGAAAGGGTTATGATACAATTCCTTACAAGATTGGCCCGGCCGGGAAAAGGAGTGGAAAGGGCCGGGCGCACAGGAGGAATTGGAATTGGCTGAGATTGATCAGAGTAAAATCAGAAATTTTTGCATTATAGCGCATATCGATCATGGAAAATCTACGCTGGCGGATCGGATCATTGAAATGACGGGCCTGCTGACCAGCCGGGAGATGCAGGATCAGGTGCTGGACAATATGGAGCTGGAGCGGGAACGGGGAATTACGATCAAGGCCCAGACTGTGCGGATCGTTTATGAAGCGCTGGACGGGGAAGAATACATTCTCAATATGATTGACACGCCGGGACACGTGGATTTTAACTATGAGGTGTCCCGCAGTCTGGCGGCCTGCGACGGCGCAGTGCTGGTGGTGGATGCCGCCCAGGGAATTGAAGCGCAGACATTGGCGAATGTTTATCTGGCGCTGGATCATGACCTGGAGGTTTTTCCGGTGATTAATAAGATCGATCTGCCCAGCGCAGATCCGGAGCGGGTAATCAATGAAATTGAGGATGTGATCGGGCTGGAGGCTCATGATGCGCCTCAGATTTCAGCCAAGACCGGGCAGAATGTGCGGGATGTGCTGGAGCAGATCGTACAGAAGATACCGTCCCCCGATGGTGATCCGGCGGCGCCGCTGAAGGCGCTGATTTTCGATTCCCTCTATGATGCCTACAAGGGGGTCATCGTATTTTGCAGATTGAAGGAAGGAACCATCCGCCGGGGAGTACGAATCCGGATGATGGCTACAAAAGCGGAAGCGGAGGTAGTGGAGGTGGGCTACTTTGGAGCGGGCCGGTTTATTCCCTGCGAAGAGCTGTCCGCCGGCATGGTGGGCTATTTTACCGCCAGCCTGAAAAACGTCCGGGACACCCGGGTAGGCGATACCGTTACGGAGGCGGAGCGTCCCTGCGCCCAGGCCCTGCCGGGCTATAAAAAGGTAAATCCCATGGTTTACTGCGGTATGTATCCGGCGGACAGTGCCAGATATCCGGATCTGCGGGATGCGCTGGAGAAGCTGCAGTTAAACGATGCATCCCTTCAGTTTGAACCGGAAACATCCATTGCCCTGGGCTTCGGATTCCGCTGCGGTTTTCTGGGGCTGCTGCACCTGGAGATCATTCAGGAGCGCCTGGAGCGGGAATATAACCTGGATCTGGTGACAACGGCGCCCGGTGTTATTTATAAGGTGCATAAGACCAACGGCGAGGTGATTGAACTGACGAATCCCTCCAATCTGCCGGACCTCTCTGAGATTGAATATATGGAAGAGCCTATGGTCAGTGCGGAAATTATGGTAACGACGGAATTTATCGGTTCCATCATGGAGCTGTGCCAGGAACGGCGGGGAATTTATATCAGCATTGAATATATGGAAGAGACCCGTGCGCTTCTGAAATATGATCTGCCCTTGAATGAGATCATTTATGATTTCTTTGATGCGCTGAAGTCCCGTTCCAGAGGCTATGCATCCTTTGATTATGAGCTGAAGGGATATGTACGCTCTGAACTGGTGAAGCTGGATATTCTGGTAAACAGGGAAGAGGTGGATGCGCTTTCCTTCATTGTACATGCGGATACCGCATATGAACGGGGACGCAGAATGTGTGAGAAGCTGAAGGAGGAGATCCCCAGGCAGTTGTTTGAGATCCCGATTCAGGCGGCCATCGGCGGAAAGATCATTGCCCGGGAAACCGTGAAAGCCATGCGTAAGGATGTATTGGCAAAGTGCTACGGCGGCGATATTACCCGTAAGAAGAAGCTGCTGGAAAAGCAGAAGGAAGGAAAGAAGCGGATGCGCCAGGTGGGCAATGTGGAAATTCCGCAGAAGGCCTTTATGAGCGTGCTGAAGCTGGATGATAAATAGCTTAGTTTCAAAATAAAGCAAAGCCCGGAAAGCGGGGAAGAAGGCATGGAAAAAAAGAACAATCAAAAAAGACCAGTGGGGATATATCTGCATATCCCCTTTTGTGTGCGGAAATGCAATTACTGTGATTTCCTTTCCGCACCGGCAAAGGAGGAGACCAGGCGGCAGTACGTCCGGCGGCTGCAGGAAGAGATCCGGCAGTATGAGGATGCAAAGGACTATCAGGTGCGCAGCATATTTTTTGGAGGAGGAACCCCTTCCATTCTGGAACCGTCGGAAATCGCCGGATTGATGGAGACCCTTCGGGAAACCTTTTCTCTGGAAGCTGCGGGGGAGGAACGTGTGCCGGAGATTACGATCGAATGCAATCCGGGCACGCTGACCCGGGAAAAGCTGCGTACCTTTCGGGAATACGGAATCAACCGCCTGAGCCTGGGGCTGCAGTCTGCGGATGAACAGGAGCTGAAGCTGCTGGGACGGATTCATACCTGGGAGGATTTTCAGGCAAATTTTGCGCTGGCCAGGGAAATGGGATTTGAGAATATGAATGTGGACCTGATGTCTGCGCTTCCGGGCCAGACCAGAGCTTCCTGGAAACACACCCTGGAGAAGGTACTTGCCCTGGAGCCAGAGCATATTTCGGCCTACAGCCTTATCATAGAAGAGGGAACGCCTTTTTACGAGACATACGGGCGGGATGCTCAAATCCGGGAGCAGGGCGGAATCCCCCGCTGGCTGCCTTCGGAGGAGGAAGAACGGGGAATGTACGAGGATACCGAGCAGATCCTTGGACAGGCCGGCTTTTCCCGCTATGAAATTTCGAATTATGCGCGGCCTGGTTTTGCATGCATTCATAACAGCGGCTACTGGCAGCGGGTGGAATATGTCGGTTTTGGCCTGGGGGCTTCCTCTCAGTTGAAGCGCCTGCGTTACAAAAATACGGACAGCCTTCCGGAGTATTTGCAGGGGGATTTCTCCAAGCGGGAGGTGCTGGTCCTGACGAAGGATGATGAAATAGAAGAAACCATGTATCTGGGCCTGCGGATGATGGAGGGAGTGGATTTGGAACAGTTTTACCAGAATTACCAGGTCCCGGCAGAGGTCATCTACCGGAGCCAGATCGAAAAGCTGCAGCAGCAGGGCCTGCTTCAAAAGAAGGGAAGCCGGCTGAGGCTTACGAAAAGAGGAATTGATGTGAGCAACCGGGTGCTGGCAGAATTTCTGCTGGATTAAAACCGGAATGCCTTACTCCTCAGGATTGAGCGGGAAAGCATTTTTTATCTCATAGGAAAGAGCTTGCTGCTTTAAAGTGCGAAAGTGTGCGACTTTCCTATGAGATAAAAGCCCTTCGGGCGTTGATGCGCACGGATGCATAAGGGAATTTATTGCTGCGCAATCTGCATCCGGCGCAAAAAATGCCTTCTCCCCTCAAGAATGAGGGGCAGGAGAGTTGAGATGCTGAAGGCATTTTTTTACCGCAAAATCGTGGATGGTCCGGTAGGTTTCCCGGGAATAATGTACGCCGTCCGCAGATTCAAATTCCTTGATCCTTAAGTAAGTGTTGCAGTCCAGATATGCTTCCGGGAAAGCGGCCCGAAGCTTACTGTTGAAATCTGCAATCTCTTCATTCGTAACATGGGCGGCTTTCTCCGTTACCGGGTTTACAGACATAAAATAGAACCGGGTCTCTGGATAGGTTTTTGCGAAGGTTTTGTACAGCTCCAG
Source organism: Lachnospiraceae bacterium (assembly GCA_030537145.1). Taxonomy (GTDB): domain Bacteria; phylum Bacillota; class Clostridia; order Lachnospirales; family Lachnospiraceae; genus Merdiplasma. The sequence goes on from JAUNON010000038.1 coordinate 6,192, forward strand.
ATAAGAATCGATCATATCCATATCATTCACTCCCAGATTTAGCACTACCGGGTCAGCGGGATACTGTTCCATGGCAGCCTCCATCTGAGCCATGCCGGTATCTGCAAACCAATGATAGCCTTCTCCCACAGCGCCGATATAGGTGCAGGTATCGTCTGTTTCCGCCTCTCCCATGCCAACGGTGCGGGAATCTCCGACAAAAATAATATGATGCTGGGGAAGCGGTGCATCCGCAGCCTGCAGTGCGGCCAGGGCGGCGGCAGTCTGGGGATCGGTGCCCGTTTTCTGATCAGAAGCGCTTCCGTCTCCAGCAGAGCCGGATCCGTCCGATGGAATGGAGGCGTCCTCTGTTTTTTGCGCCGGGGCGGAATTTCCGCCTGCGATGGTATTTTTCCAGTCAAGTGTCAGGTATACGCCCAGCCCCAAAAGGAGCAGGATACCGGCAGCCGATAAAAGGATGCCAATCGTTGTTCCTCGTTTTTTCATAAGTCTCTTCCTTTGTTCGCTTTTTATTGACGCTATCATAACACGTTTTTTGCTCCTGTCCAATACGAAGAGACCGCATTTTTTCGACAGAATGCGGGAAAAAAATCCGAAAAAATTTTTTGAAAAACTATTGACAAAAGAAATGCACTGTCATATTATAGTGCTATGGATGTTAGCACTCTAGTGAATTGAGTGCTAACAACATAAAAACGGAAGGAGGAATTCAAATGCAGATGGATGACAGAAAATGGACGATCCTGCAGGCTATCATCAAGACCTATCTGGAAACCGGCGAACCGGTGGGGTCCAGGACCATTTCCAAGTATCCGGATCTGAATTTGAGCTCCGCTACCATCCGGAATGAAATGTCAGACCTGGAAGAGATGGGATATATTATCCAGCCCCATACCTCTGCCGGACGCATTCCCTCCGATGCGGGCTATCGTTTCTATGTAGACCGCATGATGGAAGAGAACGACCGGCGGATGGAGCAGAAGGATAAGGAAGTTACCGAGATGAAGGAGCTTATGATCCAGCGGCAGGATCGGATGGAGATGATCCTGAAGCAGTTGGCCAAGTTCCTGGCGAATAATACGAATTACGCCACTATGATTTCCGGTCCGCAGTATCACCGGACGAAGCTGAAGTTCATTCAGCTATCCATTGTGGATGAAAACCAAATCCTTGCGGTCATTGTGGCAGAGGGAAATGTGGTAAAGAATAAGATGATCCGCATGGAGCACGGTCTGGATCATGAAATGATGTTAAAGATGAATATCCTGCTGAACAGCAGCCTGAATGGACTGACCATTGAGCAGATCAATCTGGCTACCATTTCCAAGCTGAAGGAAGAAGCAGGGATCCACAGTGAGCTGGTCAGCCGGGTCCTGGATGCGGTTGCAGAGGCGATCAGTCAGGAAGAGGATATGGAGATCTATACCAGCGGTGCTACCAACTTTTTCAAGTACCCGGAGCTGAGCGACAGTGAGAAGGCCAGCGAGCTGATTAGTACTTTTGAAGAGAAGCATCCTCTGGCTAACCTGATGAAGGAAGAGAGCTTCGACCAGGAAGAGCACGGTATTCAGGTGTATATCGGCCAGGAAACACCGGTTTCCGCCATGAAGGACTGCAGCGTAGTGACTGCCTCCTATGATCTGGGAGACGGTATGTACGGCAGGATCGGCATTGTGGGACCAAAACGTATGGATTATGACAAGGTTGTGGGGGTTTTGAAAAATCTGACCCAGCAGTTGGATGAGATATTCAAGAAAGATAATTAGAAAGGTGGATATAGTACAGTGGCAGAAATAAAAGAAGAAAAGGCCATGAATGAAACCACGGAGCAGGCAGAAGAGACGGTAAACGAGGCAGAAGCCCCGGATACAGAAAATCCGCAGGATGCGGCAGAGACCTCCCAGGAGGAAGCCTCAGAGGAAGCGGAGGAAGAACCGGAAGCAGAAAAGGCAGAGGACAGCGATGCCGCCCCCCGGAAAGGTTTCTTTGGCAAAAAAAAGGATAAGAAGGATAAAAAGGATCAGCAGATCGAGGAGCTTACCGACCGGGTGCGCAGGCAGATGGCGGAGTTTGATAATTTCCGGAAACGGACGGAAAAGGAAAAATCAGCAATGTACGAGATCGGTGCAAAAAGCGTGATTGAGAAAATTCTTCCGGTGGTGGACAATTTCGAACGGGGCCTGGCAGGCGTGGATGAGAATTCCGAGGACCCCTTTGTACAGGGAATGCAGAAAATTTACAAGCAGATGATGAGTACGCTGGAGTCGCTGGAGGTGAAGCCCATAGAAGCAGTGGGGCAGGAATTCAATCCGGATTTCCACAATGCGGTGATGCACGTGGACGACGAAAGCCTGGGTGAAAACGTGGTGGCCGAGGAGCTGCAGAAGGGCTATATGTACCGGGACAGCGTTGTACGCCACAGCATGGTAAAGGTAGCAAATTAAGGAGCAGCCCGGTTTTGGACGGAGAGTGGATACGAAAGAGTCACTGATTAATTTCTATATAGATGGTTATTTATTTTAACAGGAGGAAAATATTATGGGAAAAATCATCGGTATTGATTTAGGTACAACGAATAGCTGCGTAGCAGTTATGGAGGGCGGCAAGCCGGTTGTTATCGCAAATACGGAAGGCGCAAGAACGACACCGTCCGTTGTGGCATTTACAAAGAACGGAGAGAGACTGGTAGGTGAGCCGGCAAAACGTCAGGCAGTTACCAATTCCGACAAAACCATCTCTTCGATTAAGAGACATATGGGAAGTGATTACCGGGTAACGATCGAAGGAAAGAAATATTCTCCCCAGGAGATTTCCGCTATGATCCTTCAGAAGCTGAAGGCAGACGCAGAAAATTATCTGGGAGAAAAGGTAACGGAAGCAGTGATTACGGTTCCGGCTTATTTCAATGATGCACAGCGTCAGGCCACCAAGGATGCCGGAAAGATTGCAGGTCTGGATGTAAAGCGTATTATCAACGAGCCCACAGCGGCAGCACTGGCATACGGCCTGGACAATGAAAAAGAGCAGAAGATCATGGTATATGACCTGGGCGGCGGTACGTTTGATGTATCCATCATTGAGATCGGCGACGGCGTAATCGAGGTACTGGCTACGAATGGTAACAACCGTCTGGGCGGCGATGATTTCGACCAGAGAATTACCGAATACATGATCTCTGATTTCAAAGCGAAGGAAGGCATTGACCTGTCCAACGATAAGATGGCGCTTCAGAGACTGAAGGAAGCGGCAGAGAAAGCAAAGAAGGAGCTTTCCTCTGCGACCACTACGAACATTAACCTGCCGTTCATTACAGCGAATGAGACTGGTCCGAAGCATTTTGAGATGGATCTGACAAAGGCAAAATTTGATGAGCTGACCAGTGATCTGGTAGAGGCCACTGCAGTTCCGGTACAGAACGCACTGAAGGATGCCGGCTTGAGCGCCAGCGAGCTTTCCAAGGTTCTGCTGGTAGGCGGTTCCACCAGAATCCCGGCAGTACAGGATAAGGTGAAGATGCTGACCGGTCATGAGCCCAGCAAATCCCTGAACCCGGATGAGTGTGTAGCCATCGGTGCCTGCATCCAGGGCGGCAAGCTGGCCGGAGACGCCGGCGCAGGCGATATTCTTCTGCTGGATGTTACGCCCCTGTCCCTGTCCATTGAGACCCTGGGCGGCGTAGCGACCAAGCTGATTGAGAGAAATACAACGATCCCCACCAAGAAGAGCCAGGTATTCTCCACAGCAGCTGATAATCAGACTGCCGTAGATATTCATGTGGTACAGGGTGAGAGACAGTTTGCAAAGGACAATAAGACGCTGGGCCAGTTCCGTCTGGATGGGATCCCGCCAGCAAGAAGAGGCGTGCCGCAGATCGAGGTTACTTTTGATATCGATGCAAACGGTATCGTAAATGTATCTGCAAAGGATCTGGGTACCGGCAAAGAGCAGCATATTACTATCACTTCCGGCTCCAATATGTCCGATGCGGAAATCGATAAGGCAGTGAAGGAAGCTGCGGAATATGAAGCGCAGGATAAGAAACGGAAGGATGCTATCGATGCAAAGAATGACGCAGATTCCATGGTATTCCAGACCGAGAAGGCGATGGAAGAGGTGGGCGACAAGATCGACGCCGGTGACAAGGCTGCGGTAGAAGCAGATCTGCAGGCTCTGAAGGATGTTATCGCAAAATGCGGCGATGAGATCACCGACGCACAGTTGGATGAGCTGAAGGCCGGTAAGGAAAAGCTGATGAACAGTGCGCAGAAGCTGTTTGCTAAGGTTTATGAGCAGGCACAGGGCGCTGCAGGAGCAAACCCGGGAGCAGGAGCTCAGGGCGGCAGCACAGGTTCCGCACCGGATGATGATGTGGTTGACGGGGATTACCGCGAGGTTTAATCCGCAGGTTTTTACACGGGGAGGAAAGCAGTTCCGCCCCGTGTGGTGTGATATGGGGGTGCGGGAAAGGAGCCGTTGCAAATTCAATTTTGCGGCAGCTCCTCTGCTGCAGCCCTAAATTAGGTACAGCTCCAGGGGTGTACTGAAAAGAGGGTGATGAGATGGCAGAAGAAAAGAGAGATTATTACGAGGTCCTCGGTGTGGATAAGAACGCAGACGATGCTGCGTTAAAAAAAGCATATAGGGCGCTGGCCAAAAAGTACCATCCTGATATGAATCCCGGGGACAAAGAGGCGGAAAAGAAATTTAAGGAGGCTTCTGAGGCCTATGCGGTTTTGAGTGACCCGGAGAAAAGACGTCAGTATGATCAGTTCGGTCATGCGGCATTTGAGGGCGGTGCAGGCGGAGCCGGCGGATTCGGCGGTTTTGATTTCAGCGGAGATATGAGTGATATCTTTGGTGATATTTTCGGTGACTTTTTTGGCGGCGGAAGAAGGAGAGGACCGGACAACGGCCCAAGACAGGGCGCAAATCTGAGAGCCGGTATCCGCATTACGTTTGAAGAGGCGATCTCCGGCTGTGAAAAAGAGCTGGATATTAATTTGAAGGATGAGTGCACCAACTGTCACGGTACTGGCGCAAAGCCCGGAACTACGCCTGTTACCTGTCCCAAGTGCGGAGGCAAGGGTCAGGTGGTATACAGTCAGCAGTCCTTGTTTGGCATGGTGCAGAATGTACAGACCTGTCCGGACTGCCGGGGCACCGGTAAGATCGTAAAGGAAAAATGTCCGGTCTGCGGCGGAAACGGCTATACCAGCAGCCGCAAAAAGATTCAGGTGACGGTTCCGGCCGGTATTGATAACGGTCAAAGCATCCGTATCCGGGGAAAGGGAGAACCGGGCAGCAATGGCGGAGCCAGAGGCGACCTTCTGGTGGAGGTAACGGTGGGACGCAGTCCCAAATTTGCCCGCCAGGATATGGATATTTTCTCCAGCGTAGATATTACGTATGCTCAGGCGGCGCTGGGAGCAGATGTGCGCATCAGCACCGTGGATGGCGATGTGATCTATACGGTAAAGCCGGGAACACAAAGCGGCACCCGGGTGCGGCTGAAGAACAAGGGAGTGCCTTCTCTGCGCAACCGGACGATGAGAGGCGACCATTATGTGACCCTGAACGTAACCGTGCCTACAAGACTCAGCGAGGAAGCCAAGAAGGCTCTGCGGGAATTTGATGCGGTATCCGGAAACAGCCTGAACCAGCAGGCATCGGAGGAAGAACGCAAGGAGACCGGGAAGGCTCCGAAGAAAAAAAGCTTTATTGATAAGCTGAAGGAAAATTTTGAGGATTAGGATATTCCCATAACCAACTGAAAAATGCGGGGCCGCCGCAGGATGAAGGGGCAAAGGAACCAAACCTTGCCGGGTACATTCTGCTTCAGCCCCGCATTTTTCATGGCATTTTTTACGGGATATTACCGGTTGAAAGGGGAGAACCTCTTGTGCTATACTCAGAAACAGAAAAATGTCTAAAAGGAGAAAGATACGATGCGAGAATTGTCAGGGCGTACAGCGAATTTTACAGATTCTGTGATCCGGAGGATGACCAGAATTTCCAATCAGTATGGAGCAGTGAATCTTTCTCAGGGATTTCCGGATTTCGATCCTCCGCAGGCGATTCTGGAACGGCTGAGACAGACGGCAGATGAGGACGTGCATCAGTACTCTCTCACCTGGGGAGCTCAAAATCTGAGAGAGGCGCTGGCAGAGAAGCAGTCACGGTTCATGGGCTTCTCCATTGATCCGGACCGGGAGATTGTAGTGACCTGCGGAAGCACGGAGGCGATGATGGCTTCCATGATGACTGTGGCCAATCCGGGGGATAAAGTAGCGATTTTCTCGCCATTTTATGAAAATTACGGGGCGGATACGATCCTTACCGGGGCAGAGCCCATTTATGTACCCTTGAACCCGCCCGAATACAGCTTTGATCCGGAGGTGCTGGAGGATGCGTTCCGGGCGGGGGCGGGCGTCCTGATCCTGTGCAATCCTTCCAATCCCTGCGGCAAGGTGTTTTCCAGAGAAGAACTGGAGGTGATTGCCGCACTGGCCGAGAAGTATGATGCCTATGTGGTGACGGATGAGGTGTATGAGCATATTGTTTATGCACCCTATCATCATACCTATTTCGCTTCCCTTCCGGGTATGCGGGAGCGGACCATTTCCTGCAGCTCCTTGTCTAAGACTTATTCCATTACGGGATGGAGGCTGGGCTATACCATTGCCTCCCCAAGGATTACGGAGCGGATCAAAAAGGTTCATGATTTTCTGACCGTGGGAGCTGCGGCACCGCTGCAGGAGGCGGTGATACTGGGACTTCGTTTTGACCGCAGCTATTATGAAGAGCTGCTGGCCGTCTATACAAAGAAGCGGGAGCTGTTTTTAAATGGTCTGGATGAGATCGGTCTGAGCCATAATGTGCCTCAGGGGGCCTATTATGTAATGATGGATATTTCTGAGTTTGGATATCAAGATGATCTGAAATTCTGCGAGGATCTGGCAGCCAGGGTGGGAGTGGGCGCTGTGCCCGGTTCCAGCTTTTTCAGGGAGCCGGTCAATCACCTGATTCGGTTCCATTTTGCCAAAAAGGAAGAAACTCTGCGCATGGCGCTGGACCGGCTGGCGGATATCAGACAAAAATTAAAGTAAGGTGGAAAACAGGATGGAAAATCAAAAGCTTCCGGAGGCGATCGTTCATGTTCTGGATCAGGTGAAAGCAGTTTTTTCAGAGGAACCCAAGCTATATGAGACGTTTCGAAACTGCTATACGAATACCTGGAATACGGCAGTCCGTAAGAGGGAGGACCATACCTCTTATATTGTGACCGGGGATATTCCGGCCATGTGGCTGCGGGATTCCGCCGCATCGCTCCGCCCGTATCTCATTCCGGCCAGAGAGGATGAGGAAATAGCGGATATTCTGGTGGGAACCGTGCGCCGCCAGTTTCAGTATATCTGTATTGATCCTTATGCCAATGCCTTTAATGAGGAGCCCAACGGAAACTGCTGGGAGCAGGATGAGACGGAGATGAATGACTGGCTGTGGGAGAGAAAATATGAGGTGGATTCTTTGTGTTATCCGATTCAGTTTGCCTGGCTGATCTGGAAAAATACAGGGAGAACCGATCTGTTTGATGCAGTGTTTGAGAGAGGAGTCCGGAAAATTCTGGAGGTGTTCCGGACAGAGCAGTATCATGAGGAAAAATCCGGCTACCGGTTTATCCGCAGGAACACTTACTACACGGATACCCTGTCCAGAGACGGAAAAGGTGCGTTGGTAAAGTCCGGAATCGGCATGACCTGGTCCGGCTTCCGGCCCAGCGATGATGCCTGTACCTACGGCTATCTGGTGCCCTCAAATATGTTTGCCGTGGTGGTATTGGGCTATCTGGAGGAGATTGCGGGACAGGTGCTGAAGGATAGGGCGCTGGCGGAGGAAGCCCGGAAGCTGAAGGACGAGATTTACGAGGGGATCGAGAATTATGCCATTACCGTAAAGGAGGAGTACGGAGAGGTGTACGCTTACGAGGTGGACGGATACGGCCAGTTTTATCTGATGGATGATGCCAATGTCCCAAGCCTGTTATCTATGGATTATCTGGGATACCGGGGGCGCAGCCGCCGGGTTGCGGAGAATACACGGAGGCTGATTCTCAGCGAGGCCAATCCCTTCTATTATAAAGGTAAGAGGGGGGCGGGCATCGGAAGCCCCCATACACGGGTGAACTATATCTGGCATATTGCGCTGTGCATGCAGGGACTGACGGCAAAGACCAGAGCGGAAAAGAAAGCGATGATCGATCTGGCGGCCTCCACGGACGGAGGAAAAGGACTGATGCATGAAGGCTTTGATGCAGAGGACGATACCCGGTATACCAGACCCTGGTTTGCCTGGGCCAATGCCATGTTCAGCGAGCTGGTGCTGGATTACTGCGGGGTGAAATAGGAGTATTGGGGAAGAAAACAGTTGCAATATGAAAATGTTTATAGTATAATTCTAACAATTTGAGTAATTCTTCAGGGATTATTCATTTGCGGCAGGAAAAGAGCGTTTACTCTTTTTTTTTGCGCTGAGGAAGTTTAGGAATGCGCACAGCTACCGACAGCTTTACATTGCGTTATATTTGGCGGCTGCGGCTGGGCGGCACTGAGAAATGAGCAGGAAAGGAATACGGTGAAAGTATGAAAAAGGCTTTTCTAATCCTTGAGGACGGCACGGTATTCACAGGAACCAGTATTGGTTCTGACCGGGAAGTCATCAGCGAAATTGTTTTTAACACATCCATGACCGGCTATCTGGAAGTCTTGACAGATCCCTCCTATGCAGGACAGGCGGTGACAATGACTTATCCGCTGATCGGAAATTACGGCATCTGTTATGAGGATATGGAATCGGAGAGGCCCTGGCCGGACGGTTTCATAGTCAGAGAATTATCACGCCTTCCCAGCAACTTCCGTTCTGCTGATACGATTCAGAATTTTTTATCCAAATATGATATTCCTGGTATTGCCGGTATCGATACCCGGGCGCTGACGAAGATTCTTCGGGAAAAGGGTACCATGAATGGTATGATCACTACGAAGGAATATACAGATATTTCCCAGATTATCCCCAAATTAAAAGCATACACTACCGGGAAGGTGGTAGAAAAAGTAACCTGCCGGGAGAAGTATGTGCTGGAGGGAGACGGGCCGAAGGTGGCGCTGCTGGATCTGGGAGCAAAGCGGAAAATTGCCAGAAGCCTGAACCAGAGAGGCTGTCAGGTGACGGTATACCCGGCGCTGACCACTGCGGAGGAGATTATTGCGGACAAGCCGGACGGCATCATGCTTTCCAACGGGCCGGGAGATCCCAAGGAATGCGCTTCTATTATTGAAGAGATCCGGAAACTGTATGAGACGGATATTCCTATCTTTGCCATCTGTCTGGGGCATCAGTTGATGGCATTGGCTGCAGGAGCAGATACTTATAAAATGAAGTACGGCCACAGAGGAGGCAATCACCCGGTAAAGGATCTGACTACGGGAAGGGTTTACATTTCTTCTCAGAATCATGGATATGTGGTGGATACGGAACGGCTGGATCCCAAGGTGGCAGTTCCTGCGTTCCGGAATGTGAATGACGGAACGAATGAAGGGCTGGCTTATACCGGAAAAAACATTTTTACCGTTCAGTTTCATCCGGAAGCGTGTCCGGGACCTCAGGATTCCGGATATCTGTTTGACCGGTTTATGAAGATGATGGAGGTGACCCAAAATGCCTAAGAATCCTGACATTAAAAAAGTACTGGTAATCGGTTCCGGTCCCATTGTCATCGGACAGGCTGCCGAGTTTGACTATGCAGGCACGCAGGCCTGCCGTTCTCTGAAGGAAGAGGGCATAGAGGTGGTGCTGCTGAATTCCAATCCGGCCACCATTATGACGGATAAGGATATTGCAGATCACGTATACATTGAACCGCTGACGGTAGAGGTGGTGGAACAGTTAATTCTGAAGGAGAAGCCGGACAGTGTGCTTCCTACCCTGGGCGGACAGGCCGGACTGAATCTGGCCATGGAGCTGGAGGAGCGGGGCTTTCTGAAGGAACATAACGTGAAGCTGATCGGCACCACTGCGGAGACCATCCGCAAGGCGGAGGACCGTCAGGAATTTAAAGATACCATGGAAAAAATCCATGAGCCGGTGGCGGCTTCTCTGGTGGTGCACAGCGTAGAGGACGGAGAAGCTTTTGCCGCAAAGATCGGTTATCCGGTGGTCCTGCGTCCTGCATATACGCTGGGCGGCAGCGGCGGCGGTATTGCCTATAATCATGAGGAACTGGTGGAGATCCTTACCAACGGCCTGCGGTTAAGCCGGGTAGGCGAAGTGCTGGTGGAGCGCTGCATTGCGGGATGGAAGGAAATCGAATATGAGGTGATGCGGGACGGCGCCGGCAATGTGATTACTGTCTGCAATATGGAAAATATCGATCCAGTGGGCGTGCATACCGGAGACAGTATCGTAGTGGCTCCATCTCAGACATTGGGAGATAAGGAATACCAGATGCTGCGTACCTCCGCATTAAATATTATCAGTGAGCTGAAGATTACCGGGGGCTGCAATGTGCAGTTTGCTCTGCATCCGGAGAGCTTTGAGTATTGTGTAATTGAGGTAAATCCCCGTGTCAGCCGTTCCTCCGCACTGGCCTCGAAGGCTACCGGTTATCCGATCGCAAAGGTGGCGGCCAAGATCGCTCTTGGGTATACCCTGGACGAGATCAGGAATGCCATTACCGGAAAAACCTATGCCAGCTTCGAGCCTATGCTGGACTACTGTGTGGTAAAGATGCCCCGTCTGCCCTTTGACAAATTTATCGGCGCAAAGCGTGACCTGACCACACAGATGAAGGCCACCGGCGAGGTAATGAGCATCTGCGATAATTTTGAGGGCGGACTGATGAAAGCCATCCGTTCTCTGGAACAGCATGTGGATTGCCTGCTTTCCTACGATTTCAGCGATTTGAGCCAGGATGCGCTGCGGGCACAGCTTCATAAGGTAGATGACAGGCGGATCTGGGTAATTGCAGAGGCCCTGCGCCGCGGGTTCTCATATGAAGAAATCCATGACATTACGAAGATCGATGTATGGTTTATTGATAAAATCGCTATTCTGGTGGAAATGGAGCAGGCGCTAAAGACCCGGGAGCTGACTGTGGAGCTTCTGAAGGAAGCAAAGCGCATTGAATTTCCGGACAATGTGATCGCCCGTCTGACCGGAAAGAGTGAGGAAGAAATTAAGAAGCTGCGTTATGATAACGGGATTACCGCAGCATATAAAATGGTAGATACGTGTGCTGCCGAGTTTGCGGCAGAGACACCGTATTATTACTCCGTATTCGGCAGTGAGAATGAGGCGGTGGAAACCAGCGGAAGGAAGAAGGTGCTGGTGCTGGGCTCCGGGCCCATCCGTATCGGACAGGGGATTGAGTTTGATTTCTGTTCCGTACATTGTACCTGGGCCTTTTCAAAAGAAGGTTATGAGACGATTATTATCAATAATAACCCGGAAACGGTCAGCACGGACTTTGATATTGCGGATAAGCTGTATTTCGAGCCTCTGACGCCGGAGGATGTGGAAAATGTGGTCCGCCTGGAAAAGCCGGACGGAGCTGTGGTGCAGTTCGGAGGACAGACGGCCATTAAGCTGACGGAAGCCCTGATGAAGATGGGAGTAACGATCCTGGGAACCTCCGCAGAAAATGTGGATGCTGCAGAGGATCGGGAATTGTTTGATGAAATCCTGGAGCAGTGCCAGATTCCCCGCCCTGCGGGCCATACGGTATTTACCGCCCGGGAGGCAAAGGAGGCTGCCAATGAGCTGGGCTATCCGGTGCTGGTAAGGCCCTCCTACGTGCTGGGCGGACAGGGAATGTAGATTGCCATCAACGATGAGGACATTGATGAATATATCGGAATTATCAACCAGATCGCACAGGAGCATCCTATCCTGGTGGACAAATATCTGGTGGGTAAGGAAATCGAGGTGGATGCGGTCTGCGACGGAGAAGAGGTTTTGATTCCGGGTATTATGGAGCATATTGAGCGTGCCGGGATCCATTCCGGAGACAGTATTTCCGTATATCCGGCCCAGAGCCTTTCGCCAAAGACGAAGGCGACGATTGAAGAATATACCAGACGGCTGGCCAAATCTCTGCATGTCATCGGTCTGATCAACATTCAGTTTATTGTCAGCCATGAGGAAGTATATGTCATTGAGGTGAATCCCCGTTCCAGCCGGACGGTGCCCTATATCAGCAAGGTAACAGGGATTCCCATTGTGCCGCTGGCCACCAGAGTGATTTTGGGAGCGAAGATCCGGGATCTGGGCTATACGCCGGGACTGCAGAAGGAAGCGGATTATTTTGCCATTAAAATGCCGGTATTCTCATTTGAGAAGATCCGGGATGCGGATATCAGCCTTGGGCCGGAGATGAAGTCTACCGGAGAGTGTCTGGGCATTGCGGCAAACTTCAATGAAGCATTGTACAAAGCCTTTATCGGCGCAGGAATCCGGCTGCCCAGGCATAAGAACATGATTATTTCTGTCCGGGATGAGGATAAGGAAGAAGCGGTGCAGATCGCAAAACGATTTGAGGCGCTGGGCTATAACATCTTCGCCACCAAGGGGACGGCCAAGGCTTTGATGGAGGCCGATGTGCAGGTGCGCATGACGAGAAAGATTGAGCAGGAGTCGCCGAATATCCTGGATTTGATTCTGGGACACCGGATCGATCTGGTGATTGATACGCCTTCCCAGGGTGTGGAGAGAAGCCATGACGGCTTCGTGATCCGCAGAAATGCCATTGAAACAGGTGTGAATGTGCTGACTGCCATAGATACGGCCAAGGCACTGATTTCCAGTCTGGAAAATACAGATTCCAGACAGCTTACACTGATTGATATTGCACAGATTTAATTCTGTCCGCTTTTCGGAGGGGAAATATCGTATGAGTGTGTCAAAAACAAAGACCGGCGTGAACCTGCTGCAGGGGAATATCATGAAATCGCTGCTGCTGTTTTCGTTTCCGCTGCTGATTTCCAACGTATTTCAGCAATTATACAATACGATTGATGTAACGCTGGTGGGCAATATCCTGGGAGACGGCGCACTGGCGGCCATCGGGGCCAGTACGCCCATATACGATCTGCTGGTGGGATTTGCGCTGGGTATGGGGAATGGTCTTGCCATTGTGATCGCAAGATACTATGGCGCCCATAAGGAAGAAGAATTTCGCCGTTCCGTAGCCGCTGCGATGGTGATTGGAGCGGTGATCGCACTGGTGGTAACTGCGGCGGCCCAGTTGGGCTGCCGTCCGCTGCTGGAGCTTTTGGATACGCCGGAAGAGGTGATGGCTGAATCGGAAAGCTACATTTCCACGATTACGCTGTTTACCGTGGTGATGGTCGCCTTTAATCTGTGCTCCGGGATCCTCAACGCCACAGGAAACAGCCTGATTCCCATGATTTTCCTGATCCTTTCTTCCGGGCTGAATATCGGACTGGATTACCTTTTTATCGCTGCAGCTGGAATGGGAGTACAGGGAGCGGCTGTGGCGACGGTAATTGCCCAGGGATGCTCCGTGGTTCTCTGTGTGATTTATATGCTCCGGAAATGTCCGGAAATTCTGCCGGGACGGGAGCATTTTGTTTTAAGGAAGAAAATGGCGGCGGAAATGCTGGGGCAGGGATTGGCCCTTGGGTTTATGAACAGCATTGTATCTGCCGGTTCCGTAATCCTCCAGTATGGCATTAACGGTCTGGGGTATCTGACTATTGCGGCCCATACCACAGCCAGGAGGATTTTTCTGTTTTGCGCCATGCCCTTTTTCTCTATGTCGATGGCGATTTCCACCTTTACGTCCCAGAATAAAGGGGCCGGGCAGCCGGAACGGATTCGGAAGGGAATTCGCTGTGCGGCAGTTTATAATCTGACGATGACAGCGGTGATCGTGCTGATCCTGTGGATCTGGGCGCCGGCTCTGGTGGCGGTGATATCAGGATCGACAAATACGCAGGTGCTGCATAACGGATCCTTGTACCTGCGCATCGTGGCTCCGTTTTTCATGGTTCTGGGGACACTGTCCAATCTGCGAAATGCCCTGCAGGGGATCGGTGAGAAGCTTTTGCCGGTTTTGTCCAGCGTGACAGAATGTGTGGGAAAGATTTTGTTTGTGGTGCTGCTGATACCGAAACATGGGTATTATGCGGTTATTTTCTGCGAACCGGTGTTGTGGTGCGTGATGGCGCTGCAGCTTTTCCTTTCCTTTTACGGCAGTGATTATATCAAAAGCGGGGCAGCTCCCGCTGGGAAACCGCTGGCAAAAGGGGAAGGGGTAAGCTGAAAAATAAGCAGTCAGAAACAAAAAAGAAACAAAATAGATATTCTATTCTGGAAAAATGCAGAAAAATTGGAATATTTTACGGATTGATTTCAAAAATTTTCTTTGTTACAATAAGGAAGGAGTGAAGCGGCAAGGGCAGCTTTGAGCGGCCTGACGGAAACGAAGAAGGGGCTGGGCGGATCGATGAGGAAAAAATCACATATCTGTTTGGGAAAATATCTGGTAGACACGGCATATGTTTTGGAGCTTCATCATTACCGGAAAGCATTTTTACTGGGATCGATCCTGCCGGACTGCAGACCTTCCTTTGTAACGAAGAAGCATGAATTTGAAGGAACTTATCAGGATGTGCAGAAGAGCATCCGGAGGCTGACCAAGGATACCAGCCTTCTGCGGAACAAACGAATTTACTGCCGGGATATGGGAGAGGTGATTCATTATCTGGCCGATTACTTTACCTTTCCGCACAATGCCGGTTATCCGGGAAGCCTGAAGGATCACTGTCATTATGAGAATGAATTGAAGCATTATCTGAAGGAATACATTTCCAGCGGAAAGGCTTCCAGAGAGCAGACGGTATTTCATCAGTTCTATAGTGAAAAAGAGTTATTTGCTTATATCGAATTTTACCACAGACAGTATATGAAGGAAAGCCACAGTGTGGAGCAGGATGCCAGGTATATCGTGATGGTGTGCAGCCAGGTGGTGTCCGGGATCTATCAGCTCCTGCATCAGAGGCAGGAGGAAGCACGCCGGGCAGGATGCAGAGCGGCATACTGGGCGGCATAAATGTTCAAAAAGAAGGAGCCATCGCAAATTCGCCTTTGCGTCGGCTCCTTTTTCATGCGGTGATGCGCACGGATGCATAAGGTAATTCAGTAATCGGTCTTGTGGTAAAAGCGTCCGTTAATATAATCGGTTTTGATAATATTGATGAATGCATGAGGATCCACTTTGCGGACCGTCTTTACCAGCAGCTTTGCTTCCTCACGGGACACGACGGAGTATAGAAGCGTCAGGTTTTGTTCCGTATAGCAGCCGGTTCCCTCAAAGCGGGTGGCGCTGTGATGGGAAAGGTGGCGAATGCTTTCATACACCTCCTCCGGGTGGCCGGTGATGATAAACAGCGTGTGCTTTTTGTACCGCTGATGAAGCATCTGCACGACCTGGGTAGAGGTAAACTGGAAAATAATGGAATAAAGGGCCGCATCCCATCCAAAGAGCATTCCGGCAATGATCAGCACGCAGGCATTGCCGCAGAAAATATAATTCCAGATATCCCGACCGTTCTTTTCGGAAAAGTAGATGGCGATGAAGTCCGTGCCGCCGCTGCTGGTGTTGCCGATGAGACAAAGGGTGATGGCGCCGCCGTTGATCAGCCCGCCGAAAATGCTGATCAAAAGCGGGTCATAGGTGATTGGCTGGGACGGAATCAGATCCGTCAGGATACCGGTAAGAAAAATAACGCAGCAGGAACTGAGCGTAAATTTTTTCCCGATGTAACGGAAGCCAATATAGATCGGAATGGCATTCAGAGTCAGGTTGATTGCCGTAAACGGAACGGCCAGTCCGAAAAATTTCTGACAGATCTCCTGAATCAGCAGAGTTATTCCGTTCGCCCCGCCGGGGAAGAGTCCTCCGGCCCGCACAAAGGTTTTGATGTTTACTGCGAAGATAACCGCAGCAGCCACGGCGCATCCAAAACGCCGCAGCTCTTTTTTGCAAATTGATTGTTGTTCCATAAAATCCCCCACACGTACATAACATAGTTGTTCATTTGTCAGAGCCCGCATCCGGCCGCAGGGCCGTACTCTTTCTCAAAACGGATCAGTCATCATCCTCGGTATTCAGCGCCGTGTAAACGGAACGCTTTCTGGCCATTTCATCGCTTTCCAGATACTCATCATACGTGGTGATCTTGTCGATCAGCTTGCCGTTGGGAAGAAGCTCCATAATGCGGTTTGCTGTGGTCTGTACGATCTGATGGTCCCGGGAGGCAAATAGCATAACACCGGGGAATTTGATCATTCCATTATTCAGGGCCGTAATGCTTTCCATGTCCAGATGGTTGGTAGGCTCATCGAAAATCAGTACGTTGGCCCCGCTGATCATCATCTTGGACAGCAGGCATCGTACCTTCTCGCCTCCGGAAAGCACACGCACCTTTTTTACACCGTCGTCACCGGCGAAGAGCATACGTCCCAGGAAGCCCCGGACATAGGTGGCATCCTTGATTTCGGAGAACTGGGTCAGCCAGTCTGCGATGGTCAGGTCATTGTCAAATTCCTTGGTGCTGTCCTTGGGGAAGTAAGCCTGAGAAGTGGTTACACCCCATTTATACGTTCCGGAGTCCGGTTCCATTTCACCCATCAGGATTTTGAAAAAGGTTGTTTTCGCCAGCTCGTTGCTGCCTACGAACGCCACCTTATCCTCATGGCCCAGAGTGAAGGTAATGTCGTCCAGCACCTTTACGCCGTCGATGGTCTTGGACAGGTTTTCCACCATCAGCACCTCATTGCCGATTTCCCGGTTGGGACGAAAGTCAATATAGGGGTACTTCCGGCTGGAAGGCCGGATCTCATCCAACTGGATTTTTTCCAGGGCCCGCTTTCTGGAGGTGGCCTGTTTGGATTTGGAAGCGTTGGCGGAGAAGCGCTGGATAAATTCCTGCAGCTCCTTGATCTTTTCTTCCTTTTTCTTGTTGGCTTCCTTCATCTGCTTGATCATCAACTGGCTGGATTCATACCAGAAATCATAGTTTCCGGCATAGAGCTGGATTTTTCCGTAGTCGATATCCGCAATCTGGGTGCAGACCTTATTCAGGAAGTACCGGTCATGAGACACCACAATAACCGTATTTTCAAAATTGATCAGAAACTCCTCCAGCCAGGAGATGGCATCCAGATCCAGGTGGTTGGTGGGCTCGTCCAGCAGCAGGATATCCGGGTTTCCGAACAGAGCTCTGGCCAGCAGCACTTTCACTTTTTCACTGCCGGTCAGATCCTTCATCAGCATATAATGCAGGCTGGTATCAATGCCCAGACCGTTCAGCAGGGTGGCGGCATCTGATTCCGCTTCCCAGCCGTTCATCTCGGCAAATTCTCCCTCCAGCTCGCTGGCACGGATTCCGTCCTCATCGCTAAAATCCGGTTTGGCATACAGGGCATCCTTTTCCTTCATAATATCGTACAGCCGCTGATTGCCCATAATTACCGTATCCAGCACCATAAACTCATCATATTTAAAATGATCCTGCTCCAGTACGGACAGACGCTGCCCCGGTGTGATGGAGATCGAACCGTTGGTGGTGTCCAGCTTGCCGGACAGAATTTTCAGGAAGGTGGATTTCCCGGCGCCGTTGGCACCGATCAGGCCGTAGCAGTTGCCTTCCGTAAATTTAATATTAACATCTTCAAAAAGAGCTTTTTTTCCGATACGCAAAGTGACATTGTTTGCACTGATCATATAGCGTCCTCCATGTAATTTCCATAAAACATCTAAAATAGGCATCTCTTCTATTTTATCGAAACCAGAGGAAAATGCAAGTATTATTCATCAAATTATGAGAGGAAAAGTAACAGTTCAGTCCAGGGAAATTCCGTGAATTCATTGAAACAAAAGGAAAAGCAGGCTATAATGTACGCAAAGGCAATGAGGAGTGCAGATAGAAACCAGGCCGGCCGGTCAGCGCAGGCGGTCCGGCGCTGCATTCGGCGAAACGGCTGCATCCAAAGGATGCATGGCAAATATGAGATAAGCGAGGTCTGTTTATGAGATTTGGAAATTATTTACCGGCAGGAGGTACGATCGGCTTTGTGGCTCCGTCCTTTGGGTGCGCCATTGAACCGTACCGTACCTGCTTTGACAATGCCTGTAAGAAGCTGAAAAAAATGGGATACCGTCTGGAGCTGGGGCCCAACTGTTATGCGGGAGAGGGCATCGGCATCAGCAGTACGCCGGAGAAATGTGCAAAAGAGCTGATGCAATATTACCAAAGTACGGAAAATGACGTTCTGATTTCCTGCGGCGGCGGAGAGCTGATGTGTGAGATCCTGGGACATCTGGATTTTGAAGCGCTGAAGGCGGCAGAACCAAAATGGTATATGGGGTATTCAGACAATACGAATCTGACATATCTGCTGGCAACGCTGTGTGACACGGCATCCATTTATGGCCCCTGTGCCGCATCCTTCGGCATGGAGCCCTGGCATGCCTCCCTGCAGGATGCCATGGGCCTTCTGACCGGGACGCAAAATACGGTACATGGATATCCAGGGTGGGAATCCCTAGAGGCGAAGGCGGAGCTGAAGGAGGAAGGGAATCCTCTGGCTCCCTACCGGCTCAGCGAAAAAAAGGTTTTGAAAAGCTATGTGGGAGATGTTCCTGTTCCCGGGAATCAAAGGCTGCAGTTTGAAGGAAGATTGATCGGCGGCTGTATGGACTGTCTGGTGAATCTGCTGGGCACCCGTTTCGACCGGACGGCCGAATTTGCGGAGCGGTACAAGGAAGAGGGCATCGTGTGGTTTCTGGAGGCCTGCGATCTGAATGTGTTCTCCATCCGCCGTGCCATGTGGCAGATGGAGGAAGCGGGATGGTTCCGGTATGTGAAGGGATTTCTCATCGGAAGGCCGCTGTGCTTCGGACAGGAGCTGATGGGGCTGGATGCTTATCAGGCCATACAGAAGGTGGCCGGAGAAAAGAAGGTTCCTGTGATTATGGATGCGGACATCGGTCATTTGTCCCCCATGATGCCGCTGATCGTGGGCAGTCACGCTCGGGTAAGTGTCCGGGGGAATGATATTTCTGTCCGGATGGGGAAGTAGACGCTCCGGTCCGAAAACATCCGGGGATGCGGTCTGGCGCTGCTGAAGGAAACCGGGGAATGGGGTTCTGTATTCGGAAAAATACAAAAAATAAACGAAAATAAAGCCGGCGGAAATAGACAAAATGGACATCCTGTGATACAATAAAACCATATGGCAATCGATATTGCCAGCATAATGTACAATCAGAATTTCCGGAATCCCTCCGGTGATTCTAAAATAATAAGGAGGAAAACTACTAATGGCAAGAAAAATGAAAACCATGGATGGTAATCATGCCGCAGCTCATGCTTCTTATGCATTTACAGATGTGGCAGCGATTTTCCCGATTACCCCGTCGTCTGTAATGGCTGAAGCTACAGATGAGTGGGCTACTCAGGGGAGACTGAATATGTTTGGTCAGACTGTAAAGGTTACAGAGATGCAGTCCGAGGCCGGTGCGGCCGGTACGGTGCATGGCTCTCTGGCAGCAGGCGCTCTGACTACCACATATACCGCATCTCAGGGCCTGCTGCTGATGATCCCGAATCTTTACAAGGTTGCAGGTGAGAGACTTCCGGGCGTATTCAACGTTTCTGCTCGTGCGCTGGCAAGCCACGCACTTTCCATTTTCGGCGATCATTCTGACGTATATGCATGTCGTCAGACCGGCGCATGTATGCTGTGTGAATCCAGCGTACAGGAAGTTATGGACCTGACTCCGGTTGCACATCTGGCTGCGATCAAGGGACGCCTTCCGTTCATTAACTTCTTTGACGGTTTCCGTACTTCCCATGAGATCCAGAAGATCGAACAGTGGGACTACGAAGATCTGAAAGAAATGACGGATTTTGATGCGCTCCAGGCATGGAGAGATCAGTGCCTGAATCCGAATCATCCCTGCCAGAGAGGTTCTGCGCAGAACCCGGATATCTTCTTCCAGGCAAGAGAAGCATGCAACGTATACTATGAGGATATGCCTGCTATCGTTCAGGAGTATATGGACAAGGTAAATGCTAAGATCGGTACGGATTACAAGCTGTTTAACTACTATGGCGCTCCGGATGCAGACCGTGTGATCATTGCTATGGGTTCTGTATGCGACACCATCGAGGAGACCATCGATTACTTAATGGCAGCAGGCGAGAAGGTGGGCGTTGTAAAGGTACGTCTGTACAGACCGTTCAGCGCAGAAGCTCTGGTAGCCGCTATTCCGGAGACTGTAAAGCAGATTACTGTTCTTGACAGAACAAAAGAGCCGGGCGCTATGGGCGAGCCGCTGTATCTGGATGTTGTTGCCGCTCTGAAGGGAACCAAATTCGAATCCACTCCGGTATTCACCGGCCGTTACGGCTTAGGTTCCAAGGATACCACACCGGCACAGATCGTTGCGGTATACAATAACACAGAAAAACAGAAATTTACCATCGGTATCGTAGATGACGTGACTCATCTGTCTCTGGAGCTGGGTGAGCCGCTGGTAACTACTCCGGAAGGAACGATCAACTGCAAGTTCTGGGGTCTGGGCGCTGACGGTACGGTAGGTGCAAATAAGAACTCTATCAAGATTATCGGCGATAACACGGACATGTATGCACAGGCTTACTTTGATTATGACTCAAAGAAGTCCGGCGGCGTTACCATGTCTCACCTGCGTTTTGGTAAGACCCCGATTAAATCTACTTATCTGATTCATAAAGCAAACTTCGTTGCCTGCCATAATCCTTCTTATGTACGTAAGTACAACATGGTACAGGAGCTGGTGGACGGCGGTACTTTCCTGCTGAACTGCCCGTGGGATATGGAAGGCATTGAGCATCATCTTCCGGGACAGGTAAAGAAATTCATGTACGATCATAAGATCAAATTCTATGTGATCGACGGTATCAAGATCGGTAAGGAGATCGGACTTGGCGGACGTATCAACACCGTTCTTCAGTCTGCATTCTTCAAACTGGCTAACATCATTCCGGAGGAGCAGGCGATCGAGCTGATGAAAGCAGCAGCGAAGGCTACCTACGGACGTAAGGGCGACAAGATCGTTCAGATGAACTATGATGCCATCGATGCAGGTGCAAAGCAGGTTGTTGAGATCGAGGTTCCGGCAAGCTGGGCAAATGCAGAGGATGAAGGCCTGGATGTGAAGAGAGCAGAAAAAGGACGTCAGGACGTTGTTGATTTCGTAAACAATGTTCAGACTAAGATCAATGCTCAGGAAGGTAACAGCCTGCCGGTATCCGCATTCAAGGATTATGTGGACGGCACCACTCCCTCCGGCGCCGCTGCATACGAAAAGCGTGGTATCGCAGTAGATATCCCGGTATGGAATCCGGAAAACTGTATCCAGTGTAACAGATGTT
>JAUNON010000103.1 GCA_030537145.1 Lachnospiraceae bacterium
CATCGGCGCCGCCGGATGGCGGAGCATCCGGACGATTAGGAATTCTAATCCTGAAGGCACTCCGTGCAGGATGCGTGCGTTTATTTTTGTGATATAAGGAGGAAATGTTCCATGGGATTTTCAACTGTTCCATGTAATGAATTTGTAGAGGTTTTGGCTTCGAAGGCACCGGTTCCGGGCGGCGGCGGAGCGTCTGCTTTGGTGGGCGCTGTGGGTACTGCGCTGGGAAATATGGTGGGAAGCCTGACTGTTGGTAAAAAGAAGTATGCGGATGTGGAAGCGGAGATGTACGAGCTGAAGGCAAAGTGCGATACGCTTCAGGCAGAGCTTCTGGCTTTGGTAGAGCGGGATGCGGAGGTATTTGAGCCCTTGTCCAAGGCATATGGCATGCCCAGAGCTACAGAAGAAGAGAAGGCCGAGAAGGCCAGAGTGATGGAGATCGTACTGAAGGATGCCTGCTCTGTTCCGATGGAGATTATGGAGAAGTGCTGTGAAGCGCTGGATCTGATTAAGGAATTCGCTGCAAAAGGATCTGCGCTGGCGATCAGTGATGCAGGTGTAGGGGCGGCCTTTTGTAAAGCCGCTTTGCAGGGAGCCAGCCTGAATGTATATATTAATACCAAGTCTATGGCAAATAAAGAGTATGCTGCCGAGCTGAATGTAAAGGCAGATGCCATGCTGGCGAAATACTGCCCCATGGCGGATGAGATTTTTGAAAGCGTACTGGCAAGACTGAAAGGTTAAAAATTTACTCAAAGGAGATTTAAAAAATGGCAAAACAGTTACTTGGCAAGGAAGTTACGGCTTCTCTGAATGAAAGAATTAAGGCGCAGGTTGCACAGCTTCAGGAAAAGGGTGTTAATCCCACTCTGGGAATTATCCGCGTTGGCGAGAATCCCAGCGATATTTCCTACGAAAAGGGAGCGACAAAGCGGTGCGAAACTCTGGGTGTGGCCTGCGAGAAGATTCTGCTGCCGGAGGATGTATCTCAGGAAGAGCTTCTTTCTGTAATCGACAAGGTAAATAAAGATGATAAAATTCACGGCGTTCTGCTGTTCCGTCCGCTGCCGAAGCATCTGAACCAGGCAGTGATCGAAAATGCGCTGGATCCGGCAAAGGATGTGGATTGTATGACGGATGGCTCTATGTCCGGTGTATTTACCGGAAAGAAAGTAGGCTTCCCGCCCTGCACGCCCCAGGCTTGTATGGAGATTCTGGATCATTACGGAATCGACTGTACCGGGAAAAAGGCAGTAGTAATCGGCCGTTCCCTGGTAGTAGGAAAACCGGCAGCTATGATGCTGATTAAAAAGAACGCCACCGTTACCGTATGCCATACCAGAACCGTAGATATGCCCTCTGTAGCTAGAGAAGCGGATATTATCATCGTTGCAGCCGGCCGTGCAGGCGTAGTTGGCGCTGAGTACGTAAAACCCGGACAGGTGATTATCGATGTGGGTATCAACATGAACGCGGAAGGAAAGCTTTGCGGTGATGTGGATTACGCTGCAGTAGAGCCCATCGTAGAAGCCATTACTCCGGTTCCCGGCGGTGTGGGAAGCGTAACGACTTCTGTCCTGGTAGGACATGTGGTGGAAGCCGCAGCCAGAACGCTGGAGGCATAAAGAAGCACACATTTCTTCTCGTATCGGAAATTTTGTGTCCGATACGAGAAGTTTTGCGGGCAAAAAATATCTGTCCGGCCATGGCGAAGGGTATTCGTCATGTCTCGGGCAGATAGATTTCTGTTTCAAACACTTCAGATATGGAAATATAGGATTTTCCTAATCGGTATCAAATCTTTTTTCAAAATTTCCGGCTACGCCCAGATCCTCCGAAAAGGTAACGAAAGCGTCCGGATCTTCTTTTTTTATCATCCGAAGCAGTTTTTTACATTCGTAGCGGGAGCAGGTGGTCATGGTGATCAGCATGGGCTGCCGTTTGTAACAGCCGTATCCGTTCCAGCAGGTAGCGCCCCGTTGGAGCTTTTCAATGATTAAGTCTCCGATATTGGGATTCTGAGAAAAGATAAAAGCAGTCACCATCACGTTTTGATCATGACCCCGGTCCATCATCAGACTGGCCACGATAGAGTAAATGACAGAGTATACCATGGTTTCCACATTTCCGTGCATAAAGGAAAAGAAGTATACACAGACATTCACGATCAGGGTCAGCTTTCCCACGGAGAAGCCGGGATAGTTTTTTGCGCAATAGATTCCGATAATGTCCGTTCCGCCTCCGCAGCTTCCGTATTTCAGGGTAAAGCCTACGCCGAAGCCAGAAATAGCGCCACCCACAATTACGGAGGTCAGTGTATCTGAAATCAGCGGAATCTCCGGAACCGGGATAAACATCATAAACAGCGACTGACACAATACCGTAATGATGGTTTTGATCAGGAACGGCTTCCGCACGCACTTTGAGGCCAGAAAGAACAGCGGAATGTTAATCAGCCATAAAAGCAGACCTACCAGGTCAAAGCCGGTGGGTATGGTGATATGAAATAATTTCTGCACAGCGATCAGAATGATCTGGCAGACGCCGGTAAGACCTCCGCTGAACAGATTCAGCGGCACCAAAATCAGACGGTAGCCGGCTGCGTACAAAAAGCAGCCAAATACAGCACAAAGCGTACTTTGAAAAAAGGGTGTTTTTCTCTTTAATTTTTCCATGGTAAATTCCTCCAAAACATACAGCACTTATTATAAGACCGGTTCTTTTCTTTGTCCACCGGAAAAAGTTCATTTTTATTCTGTTTTTTCATTTTTCTCGTTTTGTTTCTGATTTTAAAAAGGGAAAATGAAAGCCAGACAAATCTTAATTATTTTAAGAAAAAACATTAAAATGAAAAATTTGCAAAGGATATTGCTATTATCATAAAATTTTATTATAATAGCAAAGATGGCGTGTAAAAAACGCACTGCCGGCGGCGGGAGATCCCGCCGGGATATGTAAGGAAAGGTACAGTATGCAGAAAACGGCGGCCAGGCCGCAGGATGCTGTCTGCTGCGCACAGAAAAGAGGAGGAAATGAAAATGTCATACGTTGATGAAGTGCTGTCAATGGTGGTTGCAAAAAATCCGTCTCAGCCGGAATTTCACCAGGCAGTCAAAGAGGTACTGGAATCTCTTCGTGTCGTAATCGAGGAGAATGAAGAAGAATACCGCAAGGATGCTCTGCTGGAGCGTCTGGTAACGCCGGAAAGAGTTGTAATGTTCCGCGTTCCCTGGGTGGATGACAAGGGACAGGTACAGGTGAACAACGGCTTCCGCGTACAGTTTAATAGTGCGATCGGACCCTATAAGGGAGGACTTCGTTTCCATCCGTCCGTAAACCTGGGTATCATTAAGTTCCTGGGCTTTGAACAGGTCTTTAAGAATTCTCTGACCAGCCTCCCGATCGGTGGCGGTAAGGGCGGTTCTGATTTCGATCCGAAGGGCAAGTCAGACCGTGAGGTGATGGCGTTCTGCCAGAGCTTTATGACAGAGCTTTGCAAGCATATCGGCGCAGATACCGATGTACCGGCCGGTGATATTGGTGTAGGCGGCCGTGAGATCGGATATCTGTTCGGGCAATATAAGAGAATCCGCAACCTGTACGAGGGCGTGCTGACCGGTAAGGGCCTGACCTACGGCGGTTCTCTGGCGAGAACGGAGGCTACCGGATATGGGCTGCTTTACTTCACGGAGGAAATGCTGAAATGTAATGGAAAAGACATCAAGGGCGCTACGATTGCCGTATCCGGTGCCGGTAATGTGGCAATCTATGCGATTCAGAAGGCATGGCAGCTTGGTGCAAAACCGGTTACCTGTTCTGATTCTACCGGCTGGATTTACGATCCGGAAGGCATCGATGTGGAGCTTCTGAAAGAGGTAAAGGAAATTAAGCGTGCCCGCCTGACCGAGTATGCGGCAAAGAGACCCTCTGCACAGTATCACGAAGGCAAGGGTGTGTGGACGGTGAAATGTGATGTGGCTCTTCCCTGCGCAACGCAGAATGAGCTGGGTCTGGAGGATGCTAAGACTCTGGTGGCAAACGGATGCTATGCGGTGGCAGAGGGCGCAAATATGCCTACTACGCTGGAGGCTACGGAATACCTTCAGAAGAACGGAATTCTCTTCAGCCCGGGCAAAGCTTCCAATGCCGGCGGTGTAGCGACTTCTGCACTGGAGATGAGCCAGAACTCAGAGCGTCTGAGCTGGACCTTCGAGGAAGTAGACAGCAGGCTGAAAACGATCATGGTAAATATCTTCCACAATCTGGATGATGCATCCAAGAAATACGGTATGGAAGGCAACTATGTAGCAGGTGCGAACATTGCCGGATTCCTGAAGGTAGCCGATGCCATGAAGGCTCAGGGTATTGTATAAAAGAAAAATTTTTGTAAGCTTTTGACGGGACTGCTGCGGAAACGGTGCGGCAGTCCCGTTTTTGTGCGGTAACGCTCTTTTCCTGTTTTTCGAAAGGAGCGGTTTCACCGTGCTCTGCCGGTATAACAGGAGCTGCTGACCCGATCCCAGTCAACCACATGAAACCAGTCCGTGATATAGTCGTCCCGGTTGTTATAGTGCTTCAAATAATAGGCGTGCTCCCATACATCCAGATTCAGCAAAGGGCGCAGGTTAAGCTGCAGGGGAGTATCCTGATTGGCGGTGGTAATAATGTTCAGCCGGCCTGTGGCATCCATGACCAGCCAGGCATAACCGGAACCGAATACGGAAAGCGCAGCTTTTCGGAAGGCATCCAGAAATGCATCCAGGCTGCCGAAAACGGAATTGATGTAGGCGCTGCAGGGAAGAGACAGCTTTTGGCTGCCGGGTGCCTTTAGATTCGAAAAGAAAAAAATGTGATTGTATATCCCGCCCGCATTATTATGGACCGGAATCTGAATTTCGGATGGCAGAGAGGATTGATACAGAATGAGACCCTCCAGTGAAAAGGACTGATATTCCGGATAATTTTTCAGAATTCGGTTCAGATTGTCCACATAGGTTTGGAGATGACGATCATGGTGCAGCATCATGGTCTTTGCATCGATATAGGGCTCCAGGGCGTCATAGGCGTAAGGGAGCGGAGGATTTACAAAAGGATAGTGCTGGTTCAAAAAAACACCTTCTAAGAGGAAGTATCGGTCTATCTTATGAAGAAGGACGATAGAAAATGAAAAAAGGACTTGATTTTTTTTGAAAAAATGGTATTCTAATTTCATGCAGATATAGTTCATCGGTAGAACGCTAGCTTCCCAAGCTGGAGAGGCGGGTTCGATTCCCGTTATCTGCTTTTTTTTATTTTATATGTGAAAGCGCTGAAAATAGACGGGAGAGGTCCATATGATTTGTGAAGTGATTAAAATTGCGCTGCCGGAATCTGAGCATCAGGCAGAGCTGTACACGTATTTTCTGGATAATTCACCTGAGATGCATCCGAAGAAAAAAAGACCGGTGGTGTTGATTTGTCCGGGAGGAGGATATGAAATGACTTCGGACAGAGAAGCAGAGCCGGTTGCCGTGCGTTTTCTGGCGATGGGATTTCACGCTGCGGTACTTAGATATAGTGTGGCTCCGGCACGTTTTCCGGAAGCCATACTGCAGCTTGCCAGTGCAGTGACGTATCTTCGGGCGCATGCAGAGCAGTATCACCTGGATGCGGATAAAATTGTTGTACAGGGATCTTCGGCCGGAGGGCATCTGGCCGCAAGCCTGGGCGTATTCTGGAACCGGCCGGATATTGTAAAAATGCTGAATGTATCTCCCGAAATGATTCGGCCAAATGGGCTGATGCTGTGCTATCCTGTCATCACGGCAGGAGAAAAAGCCCATCAGGGATCATTCCGAATGCTTTTGGGAGAGGATGCAAAGGATGATAAAAAGCGAAGCGAGATGTCATTGGAGCTTCATGTTACGAAAGATACGCCAAAGACATTTCTCTGGCATACGATCACGGATGAGACGGTTCCAGTAGAAAATTCTCTGTTGTTTTTTGATGCGCTGCATAAGAATCAGATTTCCGCAGAATTGCATATTTACCCGGTAGGCGGCCACGGACTCAGTCTGGCCAATGAGGAAACCAGCGCAGAAAATGGGTATGGGATTCAGCCGGAATGCCAAAGCTGGATAGAGCTGGCTGGTATCTGGATGCGGAATCTATAAACAAAAGAAAGGGAAAGATGTGTCTCTTTGAACGATATTCTCCGCTGACGGCTATGCCGTTTCGGAATAATGATGGGTATGCAGAGGCTGCGCCCTGCGATGCGTTAAAACCATTTATCAGATGCTTTTGGGGAACGAAACAGCCAGTCAGGGGGAAACGGTTTTTGGAAGCTTCAAAGGGAATCGTTGTACCGGATACCTGCGTAGATATTATTTTCCAGATGTAACTATTCAGCACCCGTTTAAGGTGCACTGATTTTTGGGCAAAACGTAGAA
>JAUNON010000039.1:0-8315 GCA_030537145.1 Lachnospiraceae bacterium
TATATGGAGAGGCCTTTGGAATTTTGGCCGGGGACGGTCTGCTAAATTATGCTTATGAGACGGCAGCCCGGGCTTTTTTGATGGAGCCGGATCATCCGACCCTGGGAAAGGCATTGGGAATATTGGCTTCCAAGACCGGGATCTACGGGATGATCGGCGGGCAGTCTGTGGATGTGGAAATGGAGGGGAAGCCTCTGAGCCGGGAGCAGCTTGACTTTATCTACCGGCTGAAAACCAGCGCACTGATCGAGGCTTCTATGATGATCGGTGCTGTGCTGGCCGGCGCTTCGGAGGAGACCGTAAATGAGATTGAGAAAATCGGAGGGAATATCGGGCTGGCCTTTCAGATACAGGATGATATTCTGGATGTGACCGGCACCGAGCAGGTGCTGGGCAAGCCCATCAACAGTGATGAGAAAAATCACAAGACTACCTATGTGACGATTAAAGGACTGGAGCAGGCCCGGGAGGATGTGGAAAAGATTTCCGGACAGGCACTGGCAGGATTGGATGCCCTGCCCTGCCGGGATGCATTTTTACGGCAGTTGGTGGTCTGGCTGATAAACAGAAAGAACTGAAGGTAGCGCTATATGGTACTTGAGAAAATAAATCAGATCAATGATATTCAAAATATAAAAAAAGAAGAGCTGCCGCTGCTGGCAGATGAGATCCGGCAATTTTTGATTGAAAAAATCAGTATGACCGGCGGGCACCTGGCCTCAAACCTGGGAGTGGTGGAGCTGACAATGGCCATGCACCTGGCCTTTCATCTGCCGGAGGATAAGATTATCTGGGATGTGGGACATCAGTCCTATACCCACAAGATCCTCAGCGGAAGAAAGGATGGCTTTGACGAGCTGAGAAAGTACGGAGGGATGAGCGGGTTCCCCAAGCGGAAGGAAAGTGCCTGCGATGCTTTTGATACCGGGCACAGCTCCACTTCTATTTCCGCCGGCCTGGGTTATGCCAGAGGAAGAGATCTGCAGGGCTGCAGCTATTCGGTGGTGTCGGTGATCGGAGACGGAGCCCTGACCGGCGGCATGGCTTATGAAGCGCTGAATAATGCGGCGCAGATCAAGACAAATTTTATTATTGTATTAAATGACAATGAAATGTCCATTTCAGAAAATGTAGGAGGTCTTTCGGTTTATCTGAGCAGCCTGCGGACCTCCGAAGCTTATACCGGACTAAAGTCGGGAGTGGAAAATACACTGAACCGGATACCGGTATACGGCAACAAAATGGTGGAGCGTATCCGGACAACGAAACAGGGATTGAAGCAGATTATTTTGCCGGGGATGCTTTTTGAAAATCTTGGAATTAAATATCTGGGGCCGGTGGACGGCTATAATATTTCCCAGATGGTGAGAATCTTTCAGGAGGCAAAACGGGTCAATGGCGCTGTTGTGGTCCATGTAAAGACAAAAAAGGGAAAAGGATACGTTCCGGCAGAGCGTCATCCGGCTCGGTTCCATGGGACGGAGCCCTTTGATATTGAGACCGGATTGCCGAAAAAAAAGAAGAAAAAAGCAAATTATACGGATGTTTTTTCCACAGTGATGTGCAAGCTGGGAGCCAGAGTGCCGGAGCTTGTGGCGATTACGGCGGCCATGCCGGACGGTACCGGACTGAAGCGTTTCCGCAACATGTATCCGGAACGGTTTTTTGATGTTGGAATTGCGGAGGAACATGCAGTTACCTTCGCAGCCGGAATTGCGGTGTCCGGAATGATACCGGTGGTGGCGGTGTATTCCTCTTTTTTGCAGCGGGCCTATGACCAGATTATTCATGATGTCTGTATTCAGAACCTGCATGTGATTTTTGCCATTGACCGGGCCGGGCTGGTGGGAAGCGACGGAGAGACGCATCAGGGAATTTTTGATCTGTCCTATCTTTCCAGTATTCCGAATATGTGTGTAATGGCTCCAAAGAATAAATGGGAGCTGTCAGATATGATGAAGTTTGCGGTGGCCTATGACGGGCCGGTGGCGATCCGTTACCCCAGAGGAGAAGCCTATGACGGCCTGGCAGATTTCCGGGCTCCGGTGGCGCTGGGGAAAAGTGAGGTCCTGTATGATGAATGCGGGATCGCGCTGGTGGCGGTAGGAAGTATGGTGTCGGCGGCAGCCGAGATCCGTTCCCGGTTAAGAGATCTAGGCTATAGCTGTACCCTGATCAACGCCCGGTTTGTGAAGCCGCTGGATGAAGAACTGCTGGCAAAAGCAGCCGGGGAGCATCAGTTGTTGGTGACAATGGAAGAAAATGTGCGAAGCGGCGGGTTTGGAGATCAGGTGCTGGAGTACCTGAATGATATCGGCAGCAGGATTCGGGTCATCAACATTGCTTTGCCGGATGATTATGTGGAGCATGGAAATGTGGAGGTTCTGAAGCAGGAAACCTGCATTGACGCAGATTCCGCCGTGAAGCGCATTATTGCGGAATACGTCGGAATGCAGCAGGAAAAGGAGAAAGGAACGGCAGAAGAATGAAGGAACGGCTGGATGTGCTGCTGGTAAACCGGGGGATGGCGCCTTCGCGAGAGAAGGCCAAAGCAGTGATTATGGCGGGACAGGTTTATGTGGACGGCCAGAAGGAAGATAAGGCCGGGACCATGTTTGAAGATAAGGCGGTTATTGAGGTTAGAGGAAATACATTGAAATATGTGAGCCGGGGCGGGCTGAAGCTGGAAAAAGCTATGGACCGGTTTGGCGTATCCCTGGTGGGAAAGGTTTGTATGGATGTGGGAGCCTCTACAGGAGGGTTTACCGATTGTATGCTGCAAAACGGAGCGGTCCTGGTGTACTCGGTAGATGTGGGCCATGGACAGTTGGACTGGAAGCTGCGGAATGATCCGAGGGTAGTCTGTATGGAAAAGACGAATATCCGCTATGTGGTGCCGGAGGATATCCAGGAGCGGCCGTCTTTTGTGTCCATTGATGTGTCCTTTATTTCGCTGACAAAGGTGCTTGGCCCGGTGCGGGAGCTGATGACAGAGGATGGAGAGATCGCATGTCTGATTAAGCCTCAGTTTGAGGCCGGACGGGAAAAGGTGGGCAAAAAGGGTGTGGTGCGCGATCCGAAGGTACATGAGGAGGTCATTGCCCGGGTGACGGAGTTTGCCCATTCGCTGGACTTTGAGACAAAGGGCCTGGAGTTTTCTCCGATTAAGGGGCCGGAGGGAAATATTGAATATCTGATGTGGCTGCAGAAACGGTCTCTGGGAAGTGAATGCAGGGAGACACCGTTTTCCATCCGGGAGGTGGTGGCGGAGGCGCATCATTCATTGGATAAATAGCTGTTGTCGTCTCAAAAGCAGAGCCGGAATGGTCTGCAAGCAGCCCATCCGTCTTTGCTTTGAGACTGGACTACCACGAATAACATAAGTCCACGGATTGCTTGGCACTTCGTGCTTTCGCAATCCTACAGCTATTCGGAATTCGGGCTGACCGCCCTGCTTCCTCATACCTGTTGTCGTCTCAAAAGCAGAGCCGGAATGGTCTGCAAGCAGCCCATCCGTCTTTGCTTTGAGACTGGACTTATGCAGTATATTTTAAAATACGGATGCGGGATGTGCTATGGATAAATTTTTTGTGATAACAAATCATTTAAAGGATCCGAATTTGGAGACTACAGGTTTCATCAAAAAATACCTGGAAGAAAAGGGAAAAATATGCTATGTTCAGGATAGTGCCGGGCATGGGGCGGGCAAGCCGTACAAATATACGGATGCATCCCGAATTCCGGCAGATGTGGAGGGCGTTCTGGTCCTGGGAGGGGACGGTACGCTGCTGCAGGCATCCCGGGATCTGGTGGATACCCATCTTCCCCTTTTGGGAATCAATTTGGGAACCCTGGGCTATCTGGCGGAGATTGAGCGGAAAAATATTCGTTTTGCTCTGGACCGGATGATGGAAGGGGAATTTACTATTGAGGACCGGATGATGATCACCGGGACGGCTTATCATCAAAAGAAAAAGCTGATGGAGGATCTGGCGCTGAATGATATTGTGATCGGCAGGAGAGGACGTTTGAGAGTGGTAGATTTTAATATCTACGTGGACGGTGTGTTTCTGTGTTCTTACCGGGCAGACGGCATTATTATTTCTACGCCTACCGGTTCTACGGGCTACAGTCTTTCCGCAGGAGGCCCTATTGTGGCACCGAATGCATCTTTGATGCTGCTGACAGCCATTGCGCCGCATACCTTGAATTCCAGAACGATTGTACTGCCGGACAATGTGGAGATCACCGTGGAGCTGGGCGGCAGCCATGCCCAGGACAGTGAGGGAGCGGAGGCTACCTTTGACGGAGATACTTCTGTCATGCTGAATATGGGAAATCGGATCAGGATCACGAAATCAGAGAAAAAGATGCATTTGGTGAAGATCAATCACACAAGCTTTGTGGAAATCCTGCGGAAAAAAATGAATGGGTATCACGGTTAGGATCATAATTGGGAAAACAGCTACGAATGGATTCAGACAGGAAGATGGAGGCTGGCATGAAAATAGGCAGACAGGCAAAGATCATTGATTTGATCAATAAGCACGATATTGAGACGCAGGAAGAGCTGGCGGAGTATCTGATGAAGGAGGGCTTCCGGGTGACTCAGGCCACGATTTCAAGAGATATCCGGGATCTGAAGCTGACCAAAATTGCTGTAAGCGGAGGAAAGCAGAAGTATGCGGTGATGCATTCCGGACAGACCGGGATGAATGAAAAGTATCTGAGAGTTCTGCAGGAAGGGTTTTTATCCATGGATATGGCACAAAATATTCTGGTGGTAAAGACTGTTTCGGGGATGGCTATGGCCGTGGCGGCGGCACTGGATGCCATGCACTGGTCAGAGGTGGCCGGCTGTATTGCGGGAGATGATACCATAATGTGTGCGGTGAGAAGTACGGAAGAGACGGTTCAGGTAATGGAAAAAATACGCAGGATTGTGGGAGACGGACACCGCAGGTAGAATCATATGCAGGGCCGCAGGCAAGAGAACAGGCAGGATCTTGGAAGCTGGGGCACAAGCAAAGCTGAAAAATGACGGATGAGAGTTCAGGTAGAGAATATGCTGCAGAGTTTACATGTAAAAAACATGGCGTTGATACAGGAAGAAGAGGTAAGCTTCGGAGAAGGGCTGAATATCCTTACCGGTGAGACGGGAGCGGGAAAGTCTATTATCATCGGCTCGGTGAACGTGGCTTTAGGAACGGGAAGCTTTAAAGATTATGTGCCGGAGGGTGCGCAATACGCTCTGGTGGAGCTTTCTTTTACGACAGAAAATCGAAATGTGCTTCATAAGATGGAGGAACAGGAGATTCCGGTGGAGGACGGCCAGATTATTATTTCCAGGAAGTACCAGAATGGACGCAGCATCAGCCGGGTGAATGGAGAGACGGTAAACCTTTCCTTTGTCCGGGAACTGGCTGCAGATCTGATCGATATCCATGGTCAGCATCAGCATCAGTCGCTGCTGTATTCCCGCAATCATCTTTTGATTTTGGATGAATTTGCCAGAGAGGATCTGGGGCAAAGACGGGAGGTCTGTGAAAGGGCCTGTCAGGAATACCGGCAGATCTGCGGAAGGCTGCAAAAGGCCCAGGAGGAGGGCGCTGACCGGGCAAAACAGATTGATTTCCTGAACTATGAGATAGAAGAAATCCGGGAAGCCGGGCTTCGTATCGGAGAGGATGAAGAGCTGGAGCGGGATTATACGCGGATGTCCCATGGTCAAAAAATTATGGAGGCTCTCTGTGAGACGCAGCGGCTTACGGAAGGGGAGAATGGGGCAGGTGAGCAGATCGACCGGGCATTGCGCAGCCTGGGAAGTGTGACCCAGTATGACGAGGGGCTGGAGGAGCTGCATCAGGAACTGATGCAGATGGAAGATCTGATGAATGATTTTAGCCGCAGCCTGTCCGGATATCTGGATGACTTCTCTTACGATGAGGAGCAGTTTGACCAGATCACAAAACGGCTGGATCTGATCAATCATTTAAAGTCAAAATATGGAAGAACGATTGAGGATATTCTGGAATATCAAAAAGAAAAGCAGGAAAAACTAAATCAACTCACGGATTATGAGGCTTATCTGGAGGCTTTGAAGCAGAAGAAGGAAGAATGCCGGAAAACGTTTTTTGCAGTGGCGGAGGAGATTTCTAAGATACGGAAAACCCATGCAAGGCTGCTGGAAAAACAGATCGAAACATCCTTGATAGAATTGAATTTCCTGGATGTGCAGTTTTCCATTGATTTTCAGAGACTGAAAGAGCCGGGTGTTTTGGGCTGGGATGAGGTATGCTTTATGATTTCCACCAATCCGGGCATGCCTTTGAGGCCGCTGCAGGAGGTGGCATCCGGCGGAGAGCTTTCCAGAATCATGCTGGCAATAAAATCTGTAATGGCAGAGCGGGATGCTATCGGAACCCTGATCTTTGATGAGATCGATACGGGAATCAGCGGACGGACAGCGCAGAAGGTGTCTGAAAAAATGGCAGTTATTGCCAGAGCACATCAGGTGATCTGCATTACTCATCTTGCGCAGATCGCCGCTATGGCGGATCAGCACCTTGCGATTGAAAAACGGGCGGAAAATGGGAAAACCAGCACCCTTGTGCGCAGCCTGGATCCGGAGGAAAGCATTGAAGAACTGGCCCGAATCCTGGGCGGCGTTGAGATTACCCAGGCAGTATATGAAAATGCAAGAGAGATGAAGGAATTGGCAGAAAGAACAAAAAAATACTAGAGTGGATTAAGTGAAACCTCACATACTAAACCATAGAACCGGCGGGAAAATTCCTGCGGCTCTATGGTTTTTTTACGATGCGCAGCTATGCGCGCAGAACAAAAGCTGTGCTGTCGAAACATTGGAACGCAGTAGTGTGCGAAGCACACTTTTGTTCTGTTAGATTTAAAAAAAATGAGAATACTTAAGAGGAATGGAAAGGATGTGATGGTATGACGCGGCTGCAAAAATACCGATTATTGGTAATGGGGCTGTTTCTGATCAGTCTGTCCGGCCTGGTGGTTTGCGGTTATGTCTATCTGAAGGATCAGGTGCCGGATATGATTTTTGTGGAGGAGGGAGAAAAAATTCCGGCAATTTTTCAGGAACCTTACTGCTCTCTGATTTCAGAAGAAGCGGTGGAGGCCGGCAGCCGGGACGCTTCCGATATTCCGGGAGATGCCCTTCATTTAAGCGGAAACTGTGCAGCTTCCGGAAGCGGAGCGGTAAAATGCTCCCTGCTGGGAATGATTCCCCTGAAAACAGTGGAGGTGGAACGTACCAGCCGCCAGAAGGTCTATGCCGGGGGATTTCCGGTGGGAATTTATCTGGAGACGGAAGGAATCCTGGTAATTGGAACAGGAGAGGTAGAGGGAATGGACGGACAGACCTACGAGCCCGCAGAACATATCGTAGAATCAGGGGATTATATAATCAGTGCAGACGGAAGGATGCTGGAGGATAAGGAGGAGCTGGTGGAATGTATCAACGCTTCCGGCGGACAAAAAATCAGCTTGGAGGTATTGCGGGACGGAGAAGAACTGGAGCTTGAGGTGACTCCCGTGCAAGCGGCAAATATGGAATATAAAGCAGGCATCTGGGTTCGCAATGATGCACAGGGGGTAGGCACCCTGACCTATACGGACGAAAGCGGAAACTTCGGCGCATTGGGGCACGGGATCAGTGACGTAGATACCAGTACATTGCTTTCTCTAAAAAAAGGCAGTCTTTATGAGGCGGATGTGGCCTTTGTCACAAAAGGAGAGAAGGGAAAACCGGGAGAATTGGCCGGAATCATCCACTACCGGGATAGTGCTCTTTTGGGCACGATCAGCGAAAATCGGACTACCGGGATTTATGGAACGACAGATAATAATGAGCAGATGGAAAGCGGGCAGGAATACGAGATCGGCTATAAGCAGGAAATCGAAAAAGGGCCGGCCACCATTCTGTGCAGTATAGACGGTACTAAAAAAGAATACGAAATCAATATTGAGAGTATCGATCTAAACAAAAAAGAAATAAACAAAGGAATGGTTATCCGGGTCACAGATCCGGAGCTTCTGGAAAAGACCGGAGGAATCGTGCAGGGAATGTCAGGCTCACCGATCATACAAAATGGGCGGATCGTGGGTGCGGTGACACACGTATTCGTCAACGATCCCACAAAAGGGTATGGGATATTTATAGAAAATATGCTGGAGCATTGAGCCATGCGGTAATCGGAAAAGATACTCACAATGAGGACTTATTCGCAATTGTGAGTATCTTTTTCGATTATCATATGGCGAAAGCCATACATGAGCAAGAAGCG
>JAUNON010000039.1:8415-27296 GCA_030537145.1 Lachnospiraceae bacterium
ATATGGCGAAAGCCATACATGAGCAAGAAGCGAAGCGGATTGCGAATGCCGCATGGCGAGTCCGGGAGCTTGCTTGCGGGAGCATCCTTTTTACGAGTGTCGTATCCGGCGAGAGCCGGGCAGCGTAGTCTTGTCCATTCAATTATGCGTAAACAATGACGAATAGAAGCTTGCTTTTTGATACGGCGCATGCTACTATTCAGTTATAAACAAGGACCTGGTAAATAACGGTACGAAAGACAGCGGGGAGACACAGGTATGGATCAGATACAAAAGGACAGATTTGTGTCCGGAGGAAACCCGGCGGAGGAGTGCTGCCGCCAGATTAAGCAGTATGTTCCCTTTAATGAGCAGGAAGAAAGGGATAAGGAGTTCCTTTTGGAATGTCTGGAAAATCAGAAGGATATTTTTACCAGAAAAAACCGGATGGCGCATATGACGGCTTCTGCCTGGGTTGTGAATGCGGAGCGTGACAAGGTACTGATGGCGTATCATAACATCTATGATTCCTGGTCCTGGCTGGGAGGCCATGCGGACGGCGACATGGATTTGCTTGCAGTGGCGATACGGGAAGTGCAGGAGGAAAGCGGTGTGACGAAGGTCCGCCCGGTTTCGGAGGATATTTATTCTTTGGAGGTTCTTACCGTAGACGGGCACTGGAAACGGGGAGAATACATATCCTCGCATTTGCATTTGAATGTGTGTTATCTGCTGGAGGCGGGGGAGGAGGAACCCCTGCAAAAGAAACCGGATGAAAACAGTGCTGTGGCCTGGTTCGCTCTGGATGAGGCTGTCGAAGCTTCTTCAGAACCCTGGTTCCGGGAGCATGTTTATAAAAAGCTTAATCAAAAGCTGAAACAGGCGAAGAGCGGGAAAATGTAAAAATACGGCGGATCGGGAAACTTGTAAATGATGAGTGAATAGACGAAAGGGTAATGGAAAAAGGAGGACAGGAAAATGAGTGTAATATATGCGAAAAATGAGGAATTTCATCTGAAAATTTCAGAAGGTGATGTGGGAAAATATGTGCTGCTGTGCGGAGATCCTGCACGGTGTGAAAAGATTGCCAAGTATTTTGATGAGCCGCAGCTTGTGGGAGTGAACCGGGAGTATACGATTTATACCGGTTATCTGAACGGGGAGAAGGTCAGCGTTTGCAGTACTGGTATCGGCGGGCCCTCTGCAGCCATCGCTTTGGAGGAGCTGGTACATTGTAAGGCACATACCTTTATCCGCGTTGGGACCTCCGGCGGTATGGCGGTGGAGGTGATGGGCGGTGACGTGGTGATCGGCACCGGAGCGATTCGTATGGAAGGTACTTCCAAAGAATATGCTCCCATTGAGTATCCTGCCGTGGCTGATTTTGAGGTAGTACAGGCTCTGGTAGAGGCATCCAAGAAGTTTCCCGTGCGCTCCCATGTTGGAGTTCTGCAGTGCAAGGACAGCTTTTACGGACAGCATGACCCGGATACGATGCCGGTGGGCTATGAACTGAAGGATAAGTGGGATGCATGGGTGAAATGCGGAGCCATGGCCAGCGAGATGGAATCGGCTGCACTGTTTATTGTGGGAAGCGTGCGAAAGGTGAGAGTGGGCAGCATTATGGTGGTGTTTGCTAACCAGACCAGACGGGCTATGGGGCTGGATGATCCTCAAAGCTATGACAGCGAGCCTGCCATTCAGGTAGGAGTGGAAGCTATCCGTATTCTGATCGAAAAGGATCGGCAGAAAGCATGAGGAATATATTGTGATTTATATGGCGGCTGGAAACAGCCGCCGTTTTAATGCCGGTAAGCCGCTGCACCGGTATGGTCTGGAAGCGTTATGCTTTGGAAGGCGGATCTGTGGCTAACCGGATCTGTGGCTAATGGATCGCCAATGCGCTGCGAAGTGTGTGAACGCCGCAAAAAGTTCGACAGAAACAACAGAAATAATTTTTGAATTTACGGAAAATGACAAAATAATCAGATAAATAGTCAAAATATGTCAAAAACAGCAGATAAATTATTCTTGCATAAGTACCCAAATATACTATAATACAAGTAGTTTTCGGGGAGAATTTTGGAAACTCCGGCACAATTTGGAAAAAGAGTGCCGGAATTTTGCTGCCGGAGGCGTTCCCTTGGCGAACGATAGGAACCGAAAGCGAAATAGAAATCCAGAGAGGGGTATAAAATGGGTACAATGAATGTCGCAATAGCGGATGATAACGAGCACACGCTGCAGCTTCTTGATACGATCGTCAGTAGCGACCGTGATTTGAAGGTGGTAGGAAAGGCCGGAAATGGGGAAGATTTGATGGATATTATCAAATCAAAGGAGCCGGACGTAGTACTGCTGGACATCATTATGCCGAAGATGGATGGCCTGACGGTGATGGATCGGGTCAATAAAGAACCAAATGTGAAAAAGCCTGCATTTATTGTAATTTCAGCGGTGGGACAGGAGAAAATCGCAGAGGATGCTTTCGAATTGGGGGCAGATTATTTTATTTTGAAGCCCTTTGACAATGAAGTGGTGCTAAACCGGATCAAGCATGTACAGAGCAGGCAGAGAAGGGCGCAGAGAGAAAGCACCAGAGGTAATATTTATAGCAGCCGAAAGGAATATATGGAGCGTAATCTGGAGACCGATATTACGAATCTGATTCATGAAATCGGCGTTCCGGCACATATCAAGGGGTATCAGTACTTACGGGAAGCAATCATGATGTCTGTACAGGATATGGAAATGCTGGGATCCATCACAAAAATCCTGTATCCTACGATTGCGAAAAAATATCAGACTACGCCCAGCCGGGTGGAACGGGCCATTCGCCATGCAATTGAGGTTGCCTGGAGCCGGGGCAAGATGGATACGATTGACGCTCTTTTTGGATATACCGTAAATGGCGGGAAGGGAAAACCCACGAATTCGGAATTTATTGCATTGATTGCAGACAGGATCCGGCTGGAGTACAAAAATCGGTAAAGAAAGTGAACTTTTTTGGACAAAGCAGAGAAAAAAAGAACAAAAACAAACAAATCCGGATTTTTTTTGGTGAAAATACATGAAAGATACAAGAAACAGGCTTTTCATATTGGATAAAATGAGTTATAATTCTTCGTATAGAGTTGATGTACGGAGGGTATGACGATGAAAAAAATTCTGTTTGTTGCCTCAGAAGGCGTCCCATTTATCAAAACAGGCGGTCTTGCGGATGTGGTGGGTTCTCTGCCGAAATGCTTTAATAAAGATGAATATGACGTAAGGGTGATCTTGCCGAAGTATATGTGTATGAAGGAAGAGTGGAAGAATAAAATGAATTATCTCACTCACTTCTACATGGATCTGGCATGGCGCTCTCAGTATGTGGGTGTTTTAGAGCTAGAGTATGAAGGGGTGAAGTTCTACTTTATTGATAATGAGTTTTATTTTTCAGGCCCAAAGCCCTATGGGAATATCTATCAGGATATTGAAAAATTTGCTTTCTTTTCCAAAGCAGCCTTATCCGCACTGCCGGTAATCGGCTTCCAGCCGGATATTGTTCACTGCCACGATTGGCAGACCGGACTGATCCCGGTATATTTGAAGGATAAGTTCCATGAGGGTGAGTTCTACCGGAATATGAAATCGATTATCACCATTCACAACCTGAAATTTCAGGGCGTGTGGGACATGAAAACGGTAAAGGATATTACGGGACTGCCTGCTTACTATTTCGCTCCGGATAAGCTGGAGGCCTACGGGGATGCCAATTACCTCAAGGGCGGCATCGTTTACGCGGATGCAGTGACTACGGTAAGCGATACCTATGCAGAGGAGATCAAGACTCCTTTCTATGGAGAGCGTCTGGAAGGTCTGATGCAGGCTCGTTCCAACTGTCTGACCGGTATTGTAAATGGTATTGATTATGAGGAGTATAATCCGGAGACCGATAAGCTGATTGAGAAGAATTACAATGCGCGTAATTTCCGCAAGGAAAAGATCAAAAATAAGCGTGCGCTTCAGAAGGAGCTGGGACTGGAACAGGATGACAGGAAGTTTATGATCGGTATCGTTTCCCGTCTTACGGACCAGAAGGGCTTCGATCTGATTGCCTATATGATGGATGAACTCTGTCAGCAGGATCTGCAGATCGTGGTGCTTGGTACCGGTGAGGAACGGTATGAGAATATGTTCCGTCATTTTGCATGGAAATATCAGGGCAAGGTTTCTGCGAATATCTTTTATTCCGAAGCGATGTCCCATAAGATATATGCATCCTGCGATGCATTCCTGATGCCGTCTCTGTTTGAGCCCTGCGGTCTTTCTCAGTTGATGAGCCTGCGCTACGGCACGGTACCCATCGTCCGTGAGACAGGAGGCCTGAAGGATACGGTTCAGCCCTACAATGAATACGAAAGCACCGGCACCGGCTTTAGCTTTGCCAATTATAATGCCCATGAGATGCTTTATACTGTGAAGTATGCCATGGATGTATATTATAATAAGAAACGGGAGTGGAATAAGCTGATTGACCGGGGCATGGCAGCAGATTTTTCCTGGAATACCTCAGCAAGAAAATATGAGCAGTTATACCAAAATCTGCTAGGCTGACGGATCATACATGTTTTAAATACTGATGTTTCACGGCTGTCCGGATGGGGCCGCCAGGTCAATGCGTTTGCAGCGCATGGGCCGTGCTCCATCCGGACAGCCGCAG
Source organism: Lachnospiraceae bacterium (assembly GCA_030537145.1). Taxonomy (GTDB): domain Bacteria; phylum Bacillota; class Clostridia; order Lachnospirales; family Lachnospiraceae; genus Merdiplasma. The sequence goes on from JAUNON010000039.1 coordinate 13,100, forward strand.
TTTATGCTCTTATGAGCTTTTTTCCCCAGGAAGCTGCAGGCAATAGCACCAGACATCCCCAGATACCGCAGGAGAGAAGGAGGGCCGGGAGATTGTTGCCGGCATCCAGAACCGGAAGGAGACGGCGCAGCAGAGAAAGCAGTCCGCTGGCCCACAGGCAGCAGGCGGAGGGTACCAGGATACCGGCGGCAGGGGAAAAGGAGAAGCCGGTACTTTGCTTCAGGAGAGCAAGATCCAGAAAGGCGGTGACGAGCTGGCTGGCCAGCATTCCCCAAAGGCAGCCCTGGATACCGAAACGGGGAACGCAAAAATAGATAAAAAACAGACGGATGAGCAGTCCAATGAGATTATGGAGGAAAACGTTCATGGTCTTTTCCAGTCCGTGAAGGATGCTGCTCAGGGTAGTGGTCAGGTAGAGAAAGGGGCAGATCCAGGCCAGGGTCAGCAGATAAGCGCCTACCTGTTGTTCGTGGTACAGAAGATTCCCCATGGCGGGACCGAACTGCAGGAAAGCGGCTGTACAGATAATGCCCAGAAACAGGCAGAACATCAGCGTGGACTGAATCGTCCCCGCTATTTTTTTGTTATTTTTTAATGCATGCGCCTCAGAAACGGAGGGCAGGAGCGCCATAGAAAAGGAGCCGGTGACGGCACAGGGAAACATAATGAGCGGCATCACCATGCCGGTGAAGATGCCATAGGTGGACAGCGCTTTGGCAGAGGATCCGTAATACTGCTCCAGCCGGAGCGGAATCATGGCTGCTTCCGCACTCTGGAGAAGATTTAGCATCAGCCGGTTTCCGGTAATCGGCAGCGCCATCGCAAGAATCTGAGATGCGCTTTGGCGGAAGGAGGCGGCTGTCCGGGAAAGATGTTTTACCGGGGAAGGAAGCTTTCTGACAGGGCCGTTTTGGAAGGCCAGAGCAGTCAGGGAAAACAGCGCCACTACAAATTCAGCAGCCAGCAGGCCTTCGGCAGCCAGAAGAGGCGAAACTGCCGTCTGTTTTTGACATAGAATCTGATAGAGCAGATAGACGGATAAAACGCGGACAATCTGCTCCAGTAATTGAGACAGCGCCGGAAAACCGGATCGGTTTTGTCCAAGGAACCAGGCGCTGGTACAGTTATGGATGGTTTCAAAGGGAATTGCAAGGGCCATCATCCGCAGAAGCGGCAGGCAGCGCTCCTCTCCCAGAATATGCAGGGCAACCGGTTCTGCCAGGCCGTATAGAGCCAGGGAAAGGATCAGGGATGCGGACACGGCCAGCATCAGGCCGGTACGGAACAGGCTTGCGGCCTGCTTGATCCCCTCGGTGGACCGCTTTTCAGCCGTATAATGTGATATGGCTGTCTGAATGCCGGAGGAAGCCAGAGAGACGCAGAGTATGTAAATGGGGAAAACCATCTGATAGACTCCGATTCCTTCCGCACCAATCAGGGATATCAGGAATATTTTATAGAAGAAACCTATGATTTTATTCATCAAGCCGGCAGAGGTCAAAATAAAGGTGTTTCGGATCAAAGGGTGTGAATTTTTTTTCATAGAGGGATCCCATCCTGTCATTACCGTTCAGCAGCGGCCGGTCTTTGCATTCCCGCAGGAGATTCGGCTTTTATGAATGGCCGGACATCAGTGAACGGTTCTTTCTGTTATAGGATATGTTTGAAGGGGGCTTGACAGAACGGGAAAGGGATGTTATATTCATAGAGAATTCCGAGTAAATTAATTGGAATTAAAATGCGATCAATGAACCTGACGGATAAGGAGTGCAAAGGGAATGTCAGGAGGTGTGCAATGAAATTTTCTAGCAAAGAAAGATATGGTCTGAGAGCATTGATTGATCTGGCGCTGCACAGCGAGACTGAGACGGTTTCCATTAGCAGTATTTCCGCCAGACAGAATATTTCAGAAGCTTATCTGGAACAGTTGGTGGCGAAGCTGAAGAAAGCAGGCCTGGTGGTCAGCAGCAGAGGAGCCCAGGGTGGTTACAAGCTGGCAAAGCCAGCAGAGGAGATCTCAGTGGGAGATGTGCTGCGGGCAGTAGAAGGGACGCTGGATGCGGTTAATTGTCCGGGGGCAGTCGGCGGAGTTTGTCAGGACAGTTCGCTGTGCGTTTCAAAAAATGTATGGAAAAAAATCAATAACAGTATTGTAGAGACTGTGGATGGCATAATGTTGGATACTCTAGTGGAGGAAAGCCGGGCAGTCAGGGAAAAATATCAGAAATAGCAGAAGGAGAGAGCGAAATGAAGAGATTGATTTATCTGGATAATGCAGCAACTACAAGGACTGCGCCGGAGGTAGCGGAGGCTATGCTTCCCTATTTTACGGAGTATTATGGAAATGCGTCCTCGATTTACAGCCTGGGGCGGGAGAGCAAGGAGGCTATGACTAAGGCCAGAGCTTCCATCGCAGGCTTGCTGGGAGCAAAGGAAAATGAGATCTATTTTACAGCGGGTGGCTCGGAGGCGGACAACTGGGCGCTGAAGGCAACGGCGGAGGCTTATGCTTCCAAGGGCAGGCACATCATTACGACGAAGATTGAGCATCATGCCATTTTGCACACCTGCCAGTATTTGGAGAAGCAGGGCTTTGAGGTGACTTACCTGGATGTGGATGAATTTGGCGTGGTGAAGCTTTCGGAGCTGGAAAAGGCCATCCGTCCGGATACGATCCTGATTTCTGTCATGTTTGCAAACAATGAAATCGGGACCCTCCAGCCGATCAAGGAAATCGGAGAGATTGCCCATAAAAACGGCATCCTGTTTCATACCGATGCGGTGCAGGCTTTTGGCCAGGTGCCGATCCAGGTGGATGAGATGCATATTGACATGTTAAGCTCCAGCGGACATAAGATCAACGGCCCGAAGGGAATCGGTTTCCTGTATATCCGCAAGGGAATAAAAATACAATCGTTTATTCACGGCGGTGCGCAGGAGAGAAAACGCCGCGCCGGCACGGAGAATATTCCGGGGATCGTAGGCTATGGAAAGGCTGCAGAGCTGGCGGCAGAGCAGATGGAGGAGAAGGCAAAACGGGAGACGGAGCTGAGGGATTACCTGATTTCCCGCATCCTGAAGGAAGTTCCCTATGCCAGACTGAACGGTCATCCGAAAAAGCGGCTTCCCAATAATGTGAACTTTAGTTTTCAGTTTGTGGAAGGAGAATCCATGCTGATCATGCTGGATATGGAAGGAATCTGTGCATCCAGCGGCTCTGCATGCACATCCGGATCCCTGGATCCCTCCCATGTACTGCTGGCGATCGGACTGCCTCATGAAATTGCGCATGGTTCTCTGCGGCTGACACTGAGCGGGGAGACGACAAAAGAGGATATCGATGATACGGTGGATGCTATCAAGAAGATCGTGGAGAAATTAAGAAGTATGTCTCCGCTGTATGAGGATTTTGTAAGAAGAAATCAGTAATTGAAACGCCGGAAGGGCGGTTCATGCGGCCTCCGGGAAATAGAAAAAAGAAATTACAGAAAATAGGAGATAAAGATTATGTACAGTGAAAAAGTTATGGATCATTTCCAGAATCCCAGGAATGTGGGAGAAATTGAGAATGCCAGCGGGGTAGGAACGGTTGGCAATGCAAAATGCGGCGATATTATGAGAATCTATTTGGATATTGATGAAAACGGTATTATCCGGGACTGTAAATTTAAGACGTTTGGCTGCGGGGCGGCGGTTGCTACCAGCAGCATGGCTACGGAGCTGGTAAAGGGGAAATCCATACAGGAAGCCATGGAAGTGACCAATAAAGCAGTGATGGAGGCTCTGGACGGGCTTCCGCCGGTAAAGGTTCATTGCTCCCTGCTGGCGGAGGAAGCGATCCATGCTGCTCTGTGGGATTACGCAGAAAAGCACCATATTAAGATCGAAGGATTGCAGAAGCCGAAATCAGATATTCATGAGGGTGAAGAGGACGAGCAGGAAGAGTACTAATTGAATAAGTAAAAAACAAAGGCTGCCGGCTTTTTATGCGGGCAGCCTTTTGCATAGGCGGATTACCGGTGCAGGCATTTCTGCTACAATAAAAGCTCCGCAGGTTTGCGCTGCCTGAAAATGGTGTAATAGCGGAATCCCAGCCCTTTCAGGATTTCCTCCGCCTTTAGAAAGTCATAGGCAATATGCTCCGGTATGTGCCCGTCTGAGCCGATGGTGATCCGTTCACCGCCCAGCTCCCGGTAGCGGCGTAAGACGGATTCCTCCGGATTGGGATGTCCCAGGCCATATTTTAGACCGGCGGTATTTACCTCCAGGCATTTTCCCTCCGAGATTAGATAGCGTAAGAGTGCATCGATTTCCTCCGCATAATCTTCGTAGCAGTAAAATTGATTTTTGGTAGGACCATAGCGGACAATGTAGTCCAGATGTCCCAGGGTATCGTAATCCGGCATATTTTTCAGGTTTTCCAGAATACTTTCAAAGTATCTTCGGTAAACAGCCTTTTCTTCATGCGTTTCCCAGAAATCCCGGAAATAAGGATCGTACCCGTCCAGTAAGTGCTGAGAGGCAATGAGAAAATCGAAAGGATAGCTTTGAATAATGGAGGCGTAGCGAGAACCCAGATGGGGCTGCATGCCCATTTCTAGTCCAAGGCGGATGCGGATAGAAGCTTTATACTGTTCCCGGAGCCGGAAAAGCTGTGTGGTATATTGTTCCAGATCCAGAGAAAAATCTCCGCAGTCGGCCGGGTAATCCAGATCCAGATGTTCGGTAAAGCAGATTTCCGTGAGTCCCAGGGAAATGGCGGATTTTACCATATCCTCCATGGGAGTATCCGAATCTCCGGAAAAGCTGCTGTGCATATGGAAATCACAGATGATGCTCATGGTCTTAAATCCTTTCTATTGGGAGGCAAAACAGGAATTGCCGGAAAGCCTCCCGGTTTTGGGCGATTGTTCCAAAACAAATACTAAGGGAAAACGCTGAAAAAGTCTACTATTTTTTAAAATGCACTTGAATTTTCAGGAAAAATTAGTTAAAATATGGAATAGGTTGAGGTTGTCTGTATATAAGCCATGCGCCTCGACAAGAAACAATTAAAAATTCACATTTAGGAGGAATTGTAATTATGGCAGTAAAAGTTGCTATCAATGGATTCGGTCGTATCGGTCGTCTGGCTTTCAGACAGATGTTTGGTGCAGAAGGATACGAAGTTGTAGCTATCAACGATTTAACATCTCCGAAGATGTTAGCTCATCTGTTGAAATATGATTCATCTCAGGGTAAATATGCTCTGGCTGATACCGTATCCGCTGGCGAAGACTCCATTACCGTTGACGGAAAAGAAATTAAGATCTATGCAAAAGCCAATGCAGCTGAGCTTCCCTGGGGCGAGATCGGTGTTGATGTAGTTCTGGAGTGCACCGGCTTCTATACCTCTAAAGAAAAAGCTTCTGCTCATATCGCTGCAGGCGCTAAGAAAGTTGTTATCTCTGCTCCGGCAGGAAACGACCTTCCCACCATCGTTTACAATGTAAACCATACTACTCTGAAGCCGGAAGATACCGTTATTTCCGCAGCTTCCTGTACCACAAACTGCCTGGCTCCGATGGCAAAAGCTCTGAATGACTATATGCCGATCGAATCCGGTATTATGTGCACCATCCATGCTTACACCGGTGATCAGATGATCCTTGACGGACCGCAGAGAAAAGGCGATCTGAGAAGATCACGTGCAGGCGCTGTAAATATCGTTCCGAACAGCACTGGTGCTGCTAAGGCAATCGGTCTGGTTATTCCGGAACTGAACGGCAAGCTGATCGGCGCTGCACAGCGTGTTCCGACCCCGACCGGTTCTACCACCATCCTGAACGCAGTTGTTAAGGGTGAGGCTACTGTTGAGGGTATCAACGCAGCTATGAAGGCACAGGCTACCGAATCCTTCGGATACAACACAGATGAGATCGTTTCTTCTGATATCGTTGGTATGAGATTTGGTTCTCTGTTCGATGCTACTCAGACTATGGTTGTAAACCTGGGCAACGGAACCTCTCAGGTACAGGTTGTTTCCTGGTATGATAATGAGAACTCCTACGTAAGCCAGATGGTTCGTACCATCAAATACTTCGCTGAGTTAGCTTAATTGCATAACCGGTAAATAAAGACCTAAAAGGGTCCGGTCTCTTTGGACCGGGCCCTAAATTTTATCCCATAGGATATACTTTGCTATTATTCTATATTATAGGAGGAAATTTTAACATGCTGAACAAAAAATCAGTAGACGACATCAATGTAAAAGGCCAGCGCGTTCTGGTTCGCTGTGATTTTAACGTGCCGCTGAAGGATGGAAAAATTACAGATGAAAACCGTCTGGTAGCAGCGCTTCCCACCATCAAGAAGCTGATCGCTGACGGCGGAAAGGTAATTCTTTGCTCTCATCTGGGAAAACCCAAGGGAGAGCCGAAGCCGGAGCTGTCTCTGGCACCTGTGGCAGTTCGCCTTTCCGAGCTGCTGGGCCAGGAGGTAAAGTTTGCTGCGGATGATAACGTAGTAGGCGAGAACGCAAAGGCTGCAGTTGCAGCGATGCAGGACGGCGAGGTGGTTCTGCTTCAGAATACCCGTTACAGAGCAGAAGAGACCAAAAACGGAGAAGCTTTCAGCAAGGAGCTGGCTTCTCTGGCTGATGTATTCGTAAATGACGCATTCGGAACCGCTCACAGAGCACACTGCTCCAACGTAGGCGTTACCGAGTATGTAGAGACTTCTGTTGTTGGTTACCTGATGCAGAAAGAGATCGATTTCCTTGGAAATGCTGTAAACAATCCGGTAAGACCGTTTGTAGCCATCCTTGGCGGAGCTAAGGTAGCTGACAAGCTGAATGTTATTTCCAACCTTCTGGAAAAATGCGACACCCTGATCATCGGCGGCGGTATGGCTTACACCTTCCTGAAAGCAAAGGGATACGAGGTAGGTACTTCTCTGGTAGATGATACCAAGATCGACTACTGCAAAGAGATGATGGATAAGGCTGAGAAGCTGGGCAAGAAGCTTCTTCTTCCGGTAGATACCACTATTGCAAAAGAATTCCCGAATCCCATTGATGCTGAGATCGAAGTTTCTGTAGTAGATTCCGATGCAATCCCGGCTGACAAGATGGGTCTGGATATCGGAACCAAGACAGCAGAGCTGTATGCAGAAGCTGTAAAATCCGCTAAGACCGTAGTTTGGAACGGACCCATGGGCGTATTTGAGAATCCGATCCTGGCAAAGGGAACCATTGCCGTAGCAAAATCTCTGGCTGAGACGGATGCTACTACCATCATCGGCGGCGGCGACTCTGCAGCAGCAGTGAATCAGCTTGGCTTCGGCGCTCAGATGTCTCACATTTCTACAGGCGGCGGCGCTTCTCTGGAATTCCTGGAAGGCAAAGATCTGCCGGGCGTAGTAGCGGCAAACGATAAATAACCGAAAGCAACAAAAAAGAAATCCATGAATATTCAATATTAAGGAGAACAAGAAAATGGCAAGAAAGAAAATTATTGCTGGTAACTGGAAAATGAACATGACTCCCAGCGAGGCAGTTGAACTGGTAAATACCTTAAAACCGCTGGTAGTAAATGATGAAGTGGATGTGGTATTCTGTGTACCGGCGATCGATATCATTCCGGTAGTAGAAGCAGCAAAGGGATCCAATATCCAGGTGGGTGCTGAGAATATGTACTTTGAGGAGAAGGGTGCTTATACAGGAGAGATCGCTCCGAACATGCTGACAGATGCCGGTGTGAAGTATGTAATTCTGGGACATTCCGAGAGAAGAGGATACTTTGGCGAGACCAACGAAGATATCAACAAAAAAATGCACAAAGCATTTGAGCACGGCCTTACTCCCATCATGTGCTGCGGAGAATCTCTGGAGCAGAGAGAGCAGGGTGTGACCATGGACTTTATCCGCCAGCAGGTAAAGGTTGGCTTCCTGGGACTGACTGCGGATCAGGCAAAGGAAGCGGTAATCGCTTACGAGCCGATCTGGGCGATCGGAACCGGAAAGACAGCTACCACCGAACAGGCGCAGGAAGTATGCAAGGGCATCCGTGACTGCATCGCAGAGATTTACGATGATGCTACCGCTGCAGCGATCCGCATCCAGTACGGCGGCTCTGTAAATGCAAAGACTGCACCGGATCTGTTTGCACAGCCGGATATCGATGGCGGCCTGGTAGGCGGCGCTGCTCTGAAGCCGGACTTCGGTCAGATCGTCAACTACAAATAAGCATAATATTGGCAGTGCTTTCGAAATAAGAAAGAAATAAGAAATAATAAAACATCACAAAACACGGTAAAGCTTGGCAGCTATGGAGCTGCTGCTTGGATGTCCGCTGTCCTGTCAGACGTTTTCCTGCAAAAGGCAGGAAGCTTCCGAGGATGAATTGCGCAAAACGTGTTTTGTGATGTTTTTTTATCTCATAGGAAAGACCTTGCTGCTTTAAAGTGCGAAAGTATGCGACTTTCCTATGAGATAAAAGCCCTTCGGGCAAACGATGCGCAGCTACGCGCGCGGAACAAAAGCTGTGCTGCCGAAATATTGGAATGCGGGAGTGTGCGAAGCAGACTTTTGTTCTTGCTAAAAAACGGGAATACCTGTATAATTTAATATATATTCAGAATTACTGTATAAGTCCAGTCTTAAAGCAGAGACGAATAGACTGCTGGCAGACTATTTCGGCTATGCTTTTGAGACGATAACAGGTATGAGGAAGCAGGGCGATTCGTCCGAATTCCGAATAGCTGCAGGATTGTGGAGGCACGAAGTGCGGAGCAATCCGTGGACTTCTATTTTTAGTGGTGCCTGTAAAGCAGATATGAAAATTAGAGAAAAAGACGGATAAAATTATACAAAAAGGAGGAGAGGGGATGTTTTGTCATAATTGTGGGAAAAAATTAGAGGACGGGACGAAGCACTGCCCTTACTGCGGAGTAAAGCAGTATAGCAGCATGCAGGACGAAACGGTTCCCGCTGTTGAAGAATCTGCGGGAAAGCAGGGAAAGAAGAAGTTTCCCGTTGCTGCTGTTGCCGGAATTGCGGCGGCTGTGGTGGTGGTGCTGCTTTTGGTGATGCAGATGACGGGCGGAAAGTATACAATGAAGCCTGTGGACTATGTGGTACTGCAGGTTAGCGGGCTGGATACGGAGGGCACGGCCTCGGTCACCTTTGATGCTGCCCGTTTTCTGGAGGATATAGAGGAAAAGAAGGCTTTGACAGAGCGGGAGCAGGATGAGATCCTTTATCTGCTATCGGATGTCAAAAGGGACTTTTCTCTTTCAAAGAACAGTCAGCTATCCAATGGGGATGAGATTCGGGTAGAGAGTAACCTGGACAAAAAGCTGCTGCAGAAATACGGAATCACGCTGAAAAATGGTTCTATGAAGCAGAAGGTGGAAAATCTGCCGGAAATACAGGAGATCTCTTTGGACGCATATGCATCCTTTGCATTTTCCGGATTTGAGGGCTGCGGCTATGGATATGTTTCTGTTGATTTTGATAAATTGAGGGAGGATATCGAAGCCAGAATACGGGAAATAGATGATTCACAGGATGCCGAGGATTTCATTGAAAACGAACTGTATTATTATCTGGACGGCTTTACCGCCGAACCTTCTTCGCTGAATGGTCTCAGCGGGGGAGAGAAGGTAACTGCCAGGATTTCCGTAAGCCCTTCGGAAATATCAAAGTATGGCATCCGTTTTGTGGAGCAGGATCTGACTGCTGAAGTGGAAGGTCTGATTCCCACAGAAACGGTAACGCTGACAGATTATCTGGACGGCAGTTTTGAAGGATATAACGGTGCAGGAAGCGCAAAGATCGTGCTGCAGGAAGAACAGCTTACCGCAGATCTGCAGGAGCTTTTTGAAAGCCAGAAGCGAGGCGCTTATGGGGCAATGCCGGAAGAGGCAGATGTGGCTCAGGAGGTTTCCCTGGCGGTAAGCGGGATAAGGGATTCCTGGAAATATGCGTTTACTACAGAGCTGGACCGGAACAGCGGTTTGTCCAATGGAGACGAGGTGACGATCACGGCTGCGGCGGATGAGGAGCAGGAATATCTTTCCTCCTTTGGCATATATCTGGAGGGAGGAACAAAGAAAATCACCGCTGCCGGATTGCAGGAGCCCGAGGAAATTGATCTGGCGGAGGCACTGACGGTTACGTTTTCCGGTGTTTGCCCTAATGTATACGTGGAACGCTCTGTGAATTATGAAGTACCTTATTATTACATGACCTCTCTGAGTGACCTGAATTATGACGAGAAAATCCTGGCATGGAACGGAGATGTCTATTCGGGAGAAATTACCTATGATGCGCAGGAGCTTCTGGAAAACGGCTATGTGGTTGCCAATAATCAATATAGCTACACGATTTCCGGACTGAACAGCTATCGGTTGTCGGTTGAAAAGCTGGATGAGGAAAGCCTTCAGGAAATCCGGGATGATATGAAGGAAAAGGCTGTCAGCCGGATTGCAGAAAACATGGACTGGATTAAGAACAGCTTAGGCAGTGAAGAAAAATGGGTGCTCTGGAAGGACGGCAGCGTGGAATTATATTCCGGGCAGACCGCTTATGTATCGGATGAGAGCCATACACAGAACCGGATTTATCTGGTTTACCGTGGAACGCTTCCGGTGAAAAAGCTGGACCATACCGTAGTACCGCGTGAAGTCTATTTCGTTGCCTGCTGCTATAATGTGCAGGAAACACCGGAGGGCCGCCTGATTTATGAGGATTATGACACTTCACTGTTTCTAAGTGAAGCGGAGGCTGGGGAATACATCCGTTCTGACCATGCGAATTTGGGAGACCAGACCGAGATCACGATTCTGAACTGGAGCGAAAAAACAGAAGAAACAGAAATCCCGCTGAATGGGGATGAAGCGGTCAGCGGAGAAGCGGTTTTGGAAGAAACGATTCAGCCGGTGGAACTGAAAGAAAATGTGGACAATCTGTCTGCCAATCGTATTGACTATGAAGGTCATACCTATGCCCGCTTTGATATGAATCTGACCTGGGATCTGGCGAAGAGTTTCTGTGAAACGGCGGGAGGGCACCTGGCAACCATAACTTCCGACCGGGAGAATGCGGTCATTCAGTATCTCTTGCAGGACGCTCCCTATGATCGTTATTGGCTGGGGGCTTCCGATGCAGAATGGGAAGGAGGCTGGCAGTGGGTTACAGGCGAAGCTTTTGACTGGACAGACTGGGACAGCAGCCAGCCGGATAACTATTCCGATAATGAGGAGGAAGAGGAGAATTATCTGGAAATCGGTAGCAAGTTCAGTAATCACTGGAATGATAATTACGGCGGCTATATGGAAGGCGGCTTTATTCTGGAAATGGAGCCTGCTGTGACTGCGGAGGAAGCGGGAGCGGATCTGGATGCGCAGGCAGAGGAGCAGGGAGAAGAAGGAAATCAGGATGGGAAAACAGGAAAGACGGTATATCTGACGGATCTGGCACTTTCCTATGCTTCTCAGTGCGGTCTGCAGGAGCAGATAACGGATCCTTACGGTGATATGCATTTTTACAGTCTTTACCTGAATGCAACAGAGCGGGGGACGGCATATTATGATCTGGATGGGGCCTGGTCAGAGCTGTCAGGAAATATCAGTACCTGGACGGATGCAGACAGTGACGGTGTTTACGAGTTATTTATCTGGGGGGATGACAAGCTGCTTTTCTCACTGTATGATTATCGCAAATCCGATTCCGTGGTTCCCTTCCGCCTGAATGTGGAGGGAGTAGAGACGCTTTCGATTCAGACAAGAAACCGTGGCGCTGAGAGCGGCGGATATCTGTTCCTGAATGAATGCAAATTGCATTCTGACGGAACTGAAACAGGAATCACCGGGACGAAAAAGAGCCTGACAGACCTGAAACCAGTGGATAGTACAGAATACTTTGATTATCTGGGAAAAGGACTGCCCACGGACAGCAGGGGCATGGTCTATCGGGAATTAAATCAATTCCTGGCATCCGATAACGGCCGGGCCGTATGGAGACTGGAGGGACGCTATCAGACATTGGAAGGGACTGTGTTTGCCGGTGAAAATGCGTACAATAAAGAAACCTCTGTTTCCATGGAAATTCTGGCAGACGGAGAACAGGTATTTCTGGCGGAGAATCTGGATGTGTTCCAGGGAACGGTTCCCATATCCGTAGATCTGACCGGAAAGGAGATTCTGGAAATCCGGACCTGGATGCAGGAGGAGAGCGGAGATCGGTATATTTATCTGGGAGATACTGTGCTCACGGGATCCAAAACGAATACAAAGGCGAAAGCAGAAGCGGAAGGGCCCAAGTTCCCGGAACTGGATCCGGTCATTTCAGGGAAAGCAGCTAAAATGCTGACCAGCGGGAATTACCGGTATTACCGTTTTGAGGAGCCCCTCACCTGGCAGCAGGCGGCAGCCTTTTGCCGGGCGGCAGGCGGTACGCTGGCAAGACCGGATAATGCCGTGAAAAATGCGGCGATTCAGTCGCTGGTGTCAGATGGAAACTGCACAAGCTATTGGATGTACGGGCAGCGGGAAACCGTAGCTTCCGGAGAGGAAGAGGTGGACAGCACGAAGGGCTGGAGATGGAGCGACGGTACAGAATTTGGAGAATACCAGAATTGGTCCGGCAGTCAGCCTGATAATTACGAGGGAAAGGAATATCTGCTTTGCATGTATCGGGATGGTACCTGGAACGATGCGTCTGCAGAGGCAATGACCGGATTTGTTATGGAGCTGTCTGCGGTTTCCGGGCTTCTTTCTCAGGACGATGCGCTTCTGACCGATTTTGAATGGACAGACAGTCAATATTGTGAAGCAAAGGATGTAATTGCGCAGAGTGCGCTTTATCCTGCGGCAGTTCAGATGGATGCCTCCAATAATGCAAAATTCAGTATTCTGCTGGATGGAGGGTATACATCTTTTCAGGGGACGGTGCATCCTTATGTCAATGCTGCGGATGATGCGAATTTCCAGTTTGGCATTTTCGGAGACGGAGTACTGCTGTATGATCAGAGAGATCTGAAAAAAACAGATGGGGATGCTGCATTCTCTGTAGATGTGACGGGAGTAAAGCAGTTGACCGTTGCTGCCTGCAACAATGGAGGCTACAGTGATGGCTTCCTGTTTCTTCTGAATGGACATCTGAAACCGGATGCGGAAGGAGAAAAGAGTAAGATCAGCAGGCTTGGGGATCTGGTAACAGTGGATGCGGTGGAAAGCAGCACCGGTGATACCATGTTCTGGGATGTTTACGGGCAGCTTCATGATCGATATACGGCGCTCAATGCAGGCGCAGGCTCCAGTGTACTGTACAATCTGGAAGGAAAATATAGTTCCCTTTCGGGAAGCTTTACTGCCGGAGGAGATACCTTGCTGGGAAATCCGGCGAGGATAACCTTCTATGCAGACGGAACAGCGGTATATGAAATAGCAGCTTTTGAAAAGAGCGAAGGCGCTGTCTCCTTTGAAATAGATTTGACAGGGGTGGGTACTCTGGAAATCCGGGCAGAAGCAGAAGCAGAGGGAAGTACTTCCTGGATTTATCTGACGGATGACCAGCTTTTCGGAATTTAAAGAGGTGGAGAAGTGAAACAGGAGAATATTTGGAAAAAAAGTGTAATGACAGGCTTTATGCTGCTGTGCCTGCTGCCGGCAGGGGGATGCTTTGGTTTGGCATTTGCAGAAGAAGCAGAGCAGGCGCAGGAATATATTTTCCCGGAAAGCGATGGGGAATACCTAACGGAAGAAGAACTGGCGGGATTACCGCTGCAGGTGATCGCCTACGGAAAATATGAGATTTTTGCGCGGCGGGGCATGCTGTTTCAATCGGAAGAGCTGCAGAACTATTTTAGCGGACAGAACTGGTATTTTGGTTTTATTGAGGAGGAAGAATTTCCGGACAGCCTGCTGAATGAAATCGAAACTGCAAATCTGCAGCTTTTGGGAGAGCAGGAGGAAGCGTTGTCGGAGGGCGGCTATCAGACGGATCAGGAAGGGTTCGCTTATGATCTGATAGAGGCTTATTTGGCCGGAGAGGAGATTTCTGAAGCAGGCCCGGCAGAAAATACCGGAGAAGTGCCGGAAGGGAGAGAAGCCGGAGAGGAAGAAACAGATCAGACTGAGCCAGAAAGCGAAGCAGTGGCTGAGACGGAAAGTGAGACGGTGACCGGAGCGGAGACCGAGGCGGAAAGTGAAACGG
>JAUNON010000104.1 GCA_030537145.1 Lachnospiraceae bacterium
AAACGCAGCAGCCGGAGACGCAGCAAACGGAAACGGATATAGAAGAACTGCTTACGGAAGCGGAGCTGGTTCAGGAGCCCCAGACGGCGGTGGACAGTATGAAGGCGCTTCCCGAAATCGGCATTGGATTCGCCGCAGGGCTGGCCGTGGCTCTGGTGTTTGCCCGCCTGACAAGAGCCAGACGGAAAACGACTAAAACGGAACGTGTATCGGAGGAGTCCGGAAAACAGGTAGCTTTACCGGAAAACAAGCCAACGGTATCCGAGGCAGTAAGCAGCATCGGAAAGGCCCATGGAATCGGCATGCGAAGGGATCAGCAGGACAGCTTTTACGCATCGGAATTGACCGATGTGGGAAACGGAGCTTCCGGGGATATGCTGGCAATCGTGGCAGACGGGATCGGAGGGCTGAAAAACGGAGCCATTGTCAGTACCAACGTGGTAAGGCTATGCACAGAAATCTTCTATCAGAATATTGAAACCATGGAGCCGGAGGATGTATTGCTGAAGATGACGCGCAGCGTAAAGGAAGAGGTGAGCCGGCTTCAGCAAAGTCCGGGGGAAAGCGGTTCCACCATGGTAATCGGCGTGATTTGGAAGGGCGTTCTGTATTTCCTTACCGTCGGTGACAGCCGGATCTGGCTATGGCGCAACGGCGGACTGATACAATTGAACAGAGAGCATATCTATCAGGAAGAATTAGCGTTAAAGGTGATCAATCATCAGGACGGCATCCAAAGCGTAAAGCTGGATCATCAGAGAAAGCTTGTGACCAGCTTTATCGGGCAGAGCACAATCAAATATATAGACCGGAACCCGGGGGGAATCGTTTTGCAGAAAGGCGACAAGGTGCTGCTGGCCTCCGATGGAGTCTTTGGAACGATTGATGAGCGGAGCCTGGAGCGTATGCTGTATCAGACGGCGGAAAATGCAGCAAAATCCATACAGGAGGCTGTAGAGCAAAAGAACAGGGCGGGACAGGACAATTATACGGCGGTCATTCTGGAATATCAGGGATGATGGCGGCGTAAGGAAAAAAGTGCAGCAGGGGGATACCTATGAAAAGAAATGGAATCAGGATACTGCTTTTGCTATGCCTTATCCTTTGTCAGGGCAGGATGGTTTATGCAGAAGCAGAAAAAAAGGGAGTATTCGATCTTTATTGTGCAAAGGACGGCAATGTGGAAAATGCCTTTTCTGCTGTTAAGGTGACGGATCCGGAAACAGGAGCGGTCTATCTTGTAACCTGTGATCTTGCGGCGGCTTATCAGAATTCGGGCTATGCACTGTATCTTACCCAGGGAGATTTTCAGAAAGAAGTGACTGCTGTCGGGGTGCAGTCCGGACTAAGCTTTTTAAGCACAGATGCCATCGGGGCGTATCCTGCTTTTACGGTGGACCGGACAAACGGGATTGATCTGTCTGCAGCTAAGGTTGCGTATTACAACGAAGGAGAGCTGTACGTTTATGACACAGATCTGTCCGGCTGGAACGAAGGGGATTCCGGGTGGTATGAGAGCGGAAGGGAACCGGACTATTTCTGGCTTCTCGGATGTCCGGTCATAAACGAAGAGAGCGGCAGTGTGATCGGCGTGCTTTCCACAAAAAAAGCGGATGATACGCTTTTGATGGGAATGATGGACCTGCGGCAGGCCGGACTTCGGACAGAATGGGCATTGGAGGGCGGTGGAGAAAACAGCGGCGCTTCAGAAGAGGGCGGAGACTCCGGTGGGGGCTCCGGCGCAGATGCCGGGGATCCGGATGAAAAAATATCAGTTCTGCCGGAGATCCCTGCATGGGTATGGATTGCAGCCATTGTAGTCTGCGGGGGCATAGTATGGTCCCGGCAAAAGGGGCGGCAGGATAAGAAGGAGAACCGTGCGGGAAGCGGCGAAATGCAGCCGGCGGTCCGGAAAGAAACGGGTGAGTCGCCGGCGGTCCGGCTGGTGGAGGATTCGGTGCAGGCACTGGAATATTACATTACCGGCATAGAAGGAATCCAAAAAGGGAAAATTTATGAAATCCATGGAGTATGCTGGATCGGAAGGAGCAGGGACTGTCAGATCAGATATCCGGAGGATACGGGAGGCATCAGCAGGTATCACTGCCAGGTGGTATTGGACTGCGGAAAGCTGCTTTTGATGGATGTGGGATCTGCTTACGGCACCTATCTGGGAGACGGAAGGCAACTGGAGAAAAATGTGCCTCAGGAGCTGAGGGACGGAGATAGCTTTTATCTTGCAGAACGCAGACAGATGTTTCGGGTCAGTCTGAAAAAATAACGGAGGGGGTACAAAAGAAGTGGCAAATACAACATTTTTTAAGAAAGCAGAGGAAGATGCAGATAAGATCACCTGGAAAGACGTGTTCTCTGAAAGCCTGAAGCATCATAGCAGAGAGGATCTGGAATATGCGCTGCTGGCAGGGACGGCTATGGATGGAACAACAGAGCAAAATATGCTGCAGAAGTGGAGAAAACCCTGGCTGTATCTCAGGTTCTTAGGCATCGGCGGGATTGCGGTGGTGGTGATGCTTGTGCTTCTGTATGTTCAGAGTAATATGCTGCTGATCCGTTTGCCGGGTTATGAACAGACCACAGTAATCGTGATTTCCCTTCTGGTGCCGATTACTTTGATGATCTTCTTTTGGGAGACAAATATCCCCAGGAATATTGCCTGGTATGAGCTCGTCCTTTATTTTGTGCTGGGAGCGGTCCTTGCCTTTTTTGTAACGGCTGTTTTATTTTTTCTTATTCCGGAAAGCGTGGATCGCTATGGGATAGAATTTGAGATGGATTCTTTTGCGGCATTCCGGGAGGAACCGGCAAAGCTGGCGGCCTCCGTACTGATCCTTTCTCTATGCTTCCGAAAAAAGAAGCTGTATGGATTGATGGGGCTGGTAGTAGGAGCTGCCGTGGGAGCAGGCTTCGGAGGCTTTGAGTCCATCAATTATGGATTAACGGGATTAGAGAATGGAATGGGGAGCGGAATGCATACCGCATTATTTAGGGCTTTTACGGCGGTGGGAGGACATGCTTTGTTTTGCGCTCCCTATACGGCTGCCATTGCGCTTCATTCTCCGGAAGGAAAGCTGGAGCCGGGCTCTTTTTTCAATAGGGATTTTGCCGTAACATTTCTTGCCTCAGTGGCCGGCCATTTTCTGTGGAACAGCGGTATAGATGAGTATTTATTTTTCCTTTCTTATATCGATATAGAAAAATTTTCCCAGATCATGGCTTCTCAGCAGGCGATGGAGGAATTGGATTTGATGATTTACCGGGGGAATTTTTTTGTGATGATTTTTGTCACGGTTTTGCTGTGGTGCAGTTGCATCTATATTCTCCGGAAATCCCTGAATCAGATCGTACGGGCGGGCAGGACGCAGTCGGCAGCAGCATCGGTCCGTCTGCAATTTGTCAGCGGTCCCCTGAAGGGAAAGTCATTTGAGTGCAGCGGAGCCTCTGCCGTTCATATCGGAAGGGATTTGGCGTGCGAACTGGTGATTCCCGATACGGGGGGTGTCAGCCGCAGACACTGCAGGCTTCAATGTGAAAACGGAAAATGGTTTTTACAGGATCTGAACTCGTCTTATGGAACCATCGTAAACGGGAACCGAATCAATACATCGATTCAGTATCCCCTGAATATGGGGGACCGGGTATCCCTGGGAGGAAATGAGGTTTCCTTTATCATAGCGAAGCGATAGAACGGAGGCTTATGATGTTAAGAAGAAAACGGATTACAGAGATAGCTGCTGTTATACTGGCAGTTGGTTTATGTATCGGAGCGGAAGCGGATGAAGCGGAAGCCGTCAATTATGATTGGGCTACAGAGGATTTTCTGACGGAGGATGAAGCATTGCGCTACGAGGGGGAGGGATATGCTTCTCCGGAGGAGGCGGTATTGGCTTATCTGGAAGCGTTCCGGGATAAGGATATAAAAAGAATGCTGTCCACATTTGCGATCGAAACGTTGATGGATCATTTTCAGTTTGATACCTATATAGAAAGAATGAGTATGTTTAACCCTCTTTTTTACTATCTGCCGGGAGACAGCGAGTACACGAAGGCGGTGAATATTGAAAGCAGGCGTGCTCACTTAGCCATATACATTGGCTATGCGTATGGCAGTCTGTATGCACCGGATTACGATTGGTCCAAAACGGAAGCTCTTAAAGGCCGGACTGCCCAGGAGTTTGTCGATGATTATTTCCGGGATGAGGATTTCATGGATAAGATTGAACTGACCGGGGAATTTATTGACCCGGTGCAGGCGTTTCCTCACTATGCAGGCGAGAGTATCCAGAGGAGCATAGCGATTCAATCGAAAGAGTATGAACCGGATGAGATTCAGGACCGGATTGCTGTTCTGAAGATTGACGGAGTGGAGTACATACAGTGCATGAGTACGATACGATATGGAGACAAATGGTACAATCTCAATTTGTCGGGATATATAGGGAGTGTGCTTGGTTTATATGCAACGAGGGGCGGACTGGCGCCGCGGGAGATGATACAGTAAACCTTTGAGGAAAAATCATTTCCGGCTCTGGGGATGAAGCTTGCATGGTACTGGCTTGATCCCGAATATGGGAGATCGGTCAAAAATGCAATCAGGAGAGAGAAGGTGTGAGAAATGAAGATGATATACTGTATGAACTGCATGTCAAAAATGGAGGAGGAGCAGGAAATCTGTCCCGTGTGCGGATATCGGTGGGGCAGCAGGCCGCAGCCGGAGTATGCATTGCGGGAAAATAGCATCCTGCACGGCAGATATCTCATCGGCCGGGTATTGGGAGAGGGCGGTTTTGGCATTACCTATTTGGGATTTGACCTGATGCTGAATATTAAGGTGGCAATCAAGGAATATTTTCCCATGGGCGCTGTAAACCGGAACGGATCCTGCTCCGACCGGGTGAGCTGGAATACCTCTGTTGTGAATCGGGAGACGGGCTGCAGGAGCTTCGTCAAAGAAGCACAGAAAATGGCCAGGATTGACCAAATCCCGGAAATCGTCCGGGTAAGGGACGTCTTTCTGACCAATGAAACGGCCTATATCGTAATGGATTTTGTGGAAGGGGAGACTCTGAAGGACCGGCTGAAGCGGGAAGGGCCAATGGGCGCAGAGGACTGTATCCGGCTGCTGCTCCCTGTCATAAAGGGAATGGCCAGAGTACATGAGCAGGGAATGATTCATCGGGACATCAAGCCGGATAATATCATGCTTCAGAAAGACGGAAAGGTGCGTTTGCTGGACCTGGGAGCCGCAAAGGAAATCGATCTGCAAAGAAACCCAGAGAGGGGGGCCGGAATAAACGGAGGAAAGAACGGAAATGAAAATCTGCCGCCTACCCAGATGGTAGTATCCAACGGCTTCAGTCCGCTGGAGCAGTATTCGGAGACCGGAAGGATCGGTCCATGGACGGATGTATATGCTATGTGCGCCACCATTTATTACTGTATAACAGGAAAGGTACTGCCCGCATCTCTGGACCGCATCAGTCAGGAAGCGCTCCCGCTGACAGAAGAGCAGAAAAGCAAGATTCCCGCACAGGTGCTGGCTGTTCTGGAGAAGGGGCTGGCGCTGCGGGAGGATAAGCGTATTCAGACCATGGAAGAATTGGAACAGGAGCTGAAGCGTCGTGGGCCTGATCCAGAACCGGATCCCTGGTGGAAGAGGTTGTGGAAAGCCGTGCTTCGGAGGAAAGCCCTGATTCCGGTGGGAATTGCGATCCTGGCGGCAGTCGTTGGGCTTGGTATTAAATTCCGAATGGAACCGGGTACATTAGAGGAAGGGACCTGCGGGGAGAATCTGACCTGGAGCCTGTCACCGGAAGGGAAGCTGACCATAGCCGGGACCGGGGATATGGAGGATTATAATTATACAAGTGAAGAAAACGAATTGGCACCATGGTATCCATACCGGGACAGTATTAAGGAGATCGAGATCGGGGAGGGAGTGAAGAAAATCGGCGTATTTGCGTTTCTTCGCTGTGCTATGGAGCAGGTGACACTTCCGGATACGGTAGAAATAATCGGAGAAAATGCTTTTTATGACTGTAATAATCTGTGTGAAATTGAGATACCCGGCAAGGTAACATACATCGATCATCATACGTTTTACGATTGTGATAAATTGGAAACGGTAACCTACCGGGGAGAGAGGCCGGAAATCGCAGAAGATGCGTTTGAAAGATGCCCGCTGCTGACAGCGGAGGAAGCCACAGAGCTTATAGCGGAGGGAACCTGCGGGGAGAACCTGACCTGGAGCCTGTCATCGGAAGGGAAACTGACCATAGCCGGGGCAGGGGACATGGAGGATTATGCTTATACAAGTGAAGAAAACGAATTGGCGCCATGGTATCCATACTGGGACAGTATTAAGGAGATCGAGATCGGGGAGGAG
>JAUNON010000105.1 GCA_030537145.1 Lachnospiraceae bacterium
CTGAGTGATATTACACATGCATCAGGGGTCAGTAAACAGACAATCAATTCGGCTCTGCGGAAATTGGAGGCAGAGGGCATGATCT
Organism: Lachnospiraceae bacterium; assembly: GCA_030537145.1. GTDB lineage: Bacteria > Bacillota > Clostridia > Lachnospirales > Lachnospiraceae > Merdiplasma. The sequence goes on from JAUNON010000105.1 coordinate 86, forward strand.
ATCTGGAAACCCTTGGAGCCAGAAGGAAAAGAGTATGCCTTACCGAGCATGGGAAAAGTCTGGCAGAACGTACGGTTTTCCGCCTGATTGAAATTGAAAATGAGATTCTTGGTTCCTGGTCAGAAGGAGAACGGGAGATTTATATGGAACTGACACAGCGGTATCTGATTTCATTTAAGGAAAAACTAAGGGAGATGTGAGTATGAAAATTATTACCATCATCCGTGAATTTGGAAGCGGGGAAATTCAGCTTTCAGATCACTTTACCTATAAACGGCTTTTACAGTTTACGTTCCCATCGATGATTATGATGGTGTTTACTTCGCTGTACAGCGTAGTCGATGGCTTTTTTGTTTCCAATTTTGTGGGAAAGACACCCTTTGCCGCTGTCAATTTTATTATGCCGGTGTTGATGATTTTAGGTTCCATCGGTTTTATGTTCGGTTCCGGGGGCAGTGCACTGGTTTCCAAAACCATGGGCGAAGGAGATATGGACAGGGCCAGGCGGCTGTTCTCTCTGTTTGTATACAGTACGGTAGTCTGCGGGGTAGTCATTTCCGTTATCAGCTTTATTTTTATCCGTCCCCTTGCAGCTTTGATGGGAGCAGAGGGAGATATGTTAAATAACTGCGTGACCTATGCAAGGATTCTTCTGCCGTCCCTGCCTTTTTTTATGCTCCAGTTTGAGTTCCAGAGCTTTTTCATTACAGCAGAAAAGCCGCAGCTTGGCCTTGTGGTCACTGTGGTATGCGGGCTTGCGAACATGGTGCTGGATGCGCTGTTTATGGCAGTGTTTTCCTGGGGACTTGTGGGAGCTGCGGCGGCAACGGCAATCAGCCAGATGCTTGGCGGCGCCATTCCGATTCTTTATTTCTCAAAGTCAAGTTCCGGTGTGCTTCGGCTGACGAAGACCGGACTGGATGGAAAAGCGCTGATCAAGGCCTGCACAAACGGTTCTTCAGAGCTTATGAGCAATATTTCCATGTCCATTGTCAGTATTCTTTATAATTTTCAGCTTATGAAGTATGCCGGGGAGAATGGAATTGCCGCCTACGGAGTACTCATGTATATAAATTTGTTTTTCCTTGCTATTTTCATTGGATATTCCACAGGCGTTGCTCCTATTGTCAGCTACCATTATGGGGCGGAGAATCATTCGGAGCTAAAGGGGCTGTTAAAAAAGAGCTATATGATCATCGGAGTTTTTGCTGTGGCAATGTTTGGCCTGGCGGAACTTCTGGCAAAGCCTCTGGCCGGAATCTTTGTGGGTTATGATAAAGAGCTGATGGAGATGACAACGAGGGCGTTTATGATCTATTCGTTTTCGTTCCTTTTCTCCGGAATCGCGATTTATGGATCTTCGTTCTTCACTGCCCTGAATGATGGACTGACATCGGCCCTGATTTCATTTTTAAGAAGCTTGCTGTTTCAGGTTGCTGCCGTTATGATTTTGCCGATGATTTTTGGAATTGATGGAATCTGGTTTTCTGTTGTGGCGGCAGAGCTGGTGGCAGCGGTGATGACTGTTTTATTTATTGCAGCAAAGAAAGGGAAGTACCATTATTGAGAAGTCTGTGCCGGAGCAGGTTTTAGGTAAAGATACCTGCCTCCGGTATGGGGGTTCTGGACCCGGAACACACAATCGCAATAATGATGAAAACATCCGCCGCCGCATATGTTATCATACCTTACGGAAGGGAGAGCGGAATATGGAGGATAAAACAGTTACCATCATGGAAGCTGTCATTGATTATATTGAAAATCATCTCGACGGCAAATTGGAATTAGAAGCAGTTGCAGAGGCGGTTCATTACTCAAAATATCATTTACATCGTCTGTTTACGGATACGGTGGGAATGACGATTCATGATTATGTGCAGCGCCGCCAATTGACAGAAGCGGCAAAACTGCTGATTTTTTCGGACAGGCCCATTATTGAAATTGCATTTATTTGCGGATATGAAAGCCAACAGGCGTTTACATCTGCATTTAAGGCTATGTATAAATCACCGCCCGCGGAATATCGGGACAGCCGCTCTTTTTACCCCTTGCAGCTGCGGTTTGTTCTGCACAGGAAAACGGCGGCAGGGGACTTTAAAAAGGAACATATTTCTATGGCAGAAGATTCCGATATTCCTGCCTGGATGAATCTGATGCGGCTTGTGATCGACGGTTATCCGGAAATGAATGAAGCAAACGAAGCAGATTATCTGGAAAAATTGAAGGAAAGCATCAGCGGAAAGCAGGCGCTTGTCCTGAAGGACGGAGATATCCTAATAGGGGCGATGGCATTTACTTATGTACCAGCCAGTATTGAGTTTTTAGGCGTACACCCGCAATACCGGAAATGTGGTATTCAAAAGCTGTTTTTAGATGTGTTGTTAGAACAGTATCTGCCTGGACAGGAGATCAGTACGACAACCTATCGAAAGCTGGACAAAGCGGATACGGGCCATCGTGATCTGCTTTTGCAGCTTGGCTTTGCGGAAAGGGAATTGCTGACTGAGTTTGGTTATCCGACCCAGCGGCTGGTGCTGCCGCCGAGACAGGAGAAAAGCAGCCATGAATGATAATATCCTGGACCAGAAATGGAGTGCAGCATCGCTTTTGCGGTTTGCGCTTCCAACCATTGTAATGATGATATTTATGGGGCTATACACCATTGTGGATACGATCTTCGTGGCGCAGTTTGTCAATACGGATGCCCTTTCCGCTGTCAATATTGTATGCCCTGTGATCAATATTGCGGTAGGACTTGGTACGATGATTGCAGCCGGCGGAAATGCCATTATTTCCAGAAAGCTGGGCGAGGGTAAGAGTCAGGAGGCAAAAGAAGATTTCACTCTGCTCATCATAACGGGGGCGGCTATTGGTTTTCTGATTTTTCTGGGCGGTACCATTTGGATTGATCACATGATTTATGCACTCGGAGCCAGCGGCCGGCTCTTTTTGTACTGCAGGGATTATCTTATGGTGCTGCTTCTGTTTATGCCTGCAAATGTGCTGCAAACCTTGTTTTCAAACCTGTTTGTAACAGCAGGAAAACCAGGTCTCGGCTTTGGCCTTTCTGTTTTTGCAGGCATGGCAAATATTATCCTGGACTATATTTTTATTGTACCGTGCGGCCTGGGAATCCGGGGAGCCGCTTTGGGAACCGGGGTTGGCTGTCTGATTCCCGCCCTTGCCGGTCTTGTGTACTTTGTGCAGAGCAAAGGAATCTTATCCTTTACAAGGCCCAAATTGAAATGCGGGGTAATAAAAGAAAGCTTCTTCAACGGCTCCTCTGAAATGGTGAGCCAGCTTGCATCGGCCATTACAACATATCTGTTCAACACCACAATGATGAAATTGGCAGGCGAAGACGGCGTTGCGGCTATCACGATTATCATTTACGCCCAATTTTTGCTGAATACCTTGTATATTGGCTTCTCTATGGGAGTAGCTCCTGTGATTGGATTTAACTATGGAAATAAGAACAGCATCCGGCAAAGACAAGTATTCCGGATCAGCGTGCGTTTTATTGCCGTGACATCGATTTTGACATTTCTGCTGTCGAGATTCGGCGGCTCTTGTATTGTCCGGCTGTTTGCGGCTGACACATCGGAGGTTTACCGGATTGCGGCAAACGGTTTTACCATTTTTTCCTACAGCTTCCTGTTTTGCGGCCTGAATTATTTTACCTCCGCTATGTTTACCGCTTTGTCCAATGGAAAAGTATCTGCAGTGCTTTCGTTTTTGCGGACATTTGGCTTGCTGGCAGGGGGAATCCTGCTGCTGCCGCGGATTTGGGGAGTAAACGGCGTGTGGCTGGCCGTACCGGCGGCAGAGGGAATCATGTTTGTGGTGTCTGCGGCCTGTCTGGTGTATTATAAAACATTCAAACTTTTCTATTGACCATGAGGATCAATCCCAAAATCAGCCCGGCAATGGCCGGAACCACCCATCCCAGATTGATATCGGACATGGGCAGCATCTTGCCTGCGGCCTGAATGATTCCCTCCAGATGAAGCCGGATCAGCAGTGGCTCAGGCAGGGCTTTCAGGAAATCAAGCAGTGCAGCCGGAAGAGTAAAGGCCGTGACGCATACATATACGTGCCTGTCATGATGAAACAGCGTTCCAAACAGCGCCATCAGGATCAGCGTAATTGACAGCGGATACAAAAGCATAAGAACCGGAAGGCTGTAATGGATAATCGCGGAAAGTCCCACATTGGAAATGCCGAAGGAAAATACCGTAAAGACCACTGCCCAGGTCTGGTAGGAACACCTGCCCGGGAACATCTTTAAAAATGCTTCCGCGCAGCTTGTAACCAGGCCGATGGAGGTTTTCAGGCAGGCAAAGGTAATGGTGACTGCGAGAACGATGCAGCCCATACTTCCCAGATAATGTCCGGAAATCTGCGCCAGTGCGATTCCGCCGTTTTCAGAGATTTCAAACAGGCCCCTGGACTGGGCGCCCATGAGAATCATCAGGGCGTAGATGAATGCCATGAGGATTCCTGCCATAACGCCGGACTGAAGCACCTGTCCGGCAATGTCTGCGTCATCACGAAGGCCCATTCTGCGGATAATATCGATAACCACAATACCGAACGCAAGCCCGGCAATGGCATCCATGGTTCCGTAGCCTTCGATGGTGGCAGAAAGAAGCACATGACTCTGGTATGCGGCAGCCGGTTCCACCAAGGAGGCAGCAGCGCCGGGATTTGTAAGTGCCGTGACAACAAGCACAGCCAGGAACATCAAAAACACAGGATTGATGATTTTTCCGATCCAGACCGTTATATTTGCCGGGCGGAGGGAGAAGAACAGCACCAATGCGAAAAATATCAGCGAGAAAATAAAAAGCGCAGGTGCTTCCGACTCTGCATTCCCCAGCATCGGCAGAACTCCCGTTGTAAAGGAAGTGGTCGCGCATCTTGGAATGGCAAAGAAAGGCCCGATGGTCAGATAAAGAAGGCAGGTAAAAATACGGCTGTAGCCTTTGCCGATTTTGTCTGCCAAGGCCTGAAGACCTTCCGAATGTGTATTTCCGATGGCCGCTACCGCCAGCACCGGCAGGCCGACGGCTGTCAGGATAAAGCCTGCCATGGCGGGAAGCGTGTTCCTCCCTGCAAGCTGTCCTAAATGCACCGGGAAGATCAGATTCCCGGCGCCGAAAAACATGCCGAATAAGGTACCGGCGACCAAAAGCTTCTCTTTGTATGTCAGTCTGTGTTTTGTCATGTGATATTCATCTCCTTACCAGGACATTGTAACATCCGGCTTGAGATTTTGGAAATCCGGAATTATAATAGTTCCATGAAGGATTGTCATACCCTGGGAAAGGAATTTGAAAAGATGGACAGTAAGAAGCTTGAAATTCTGGTGACTGCCGCAGATCTGGGCAGCTTTACGAAGGCATCGAATGTGGTAGGCTATACCCAGTCCGGGCTTACCCATATGATGGACACTTTAGAACGGGAGATCGGCATTCCCTTATTGAGAAGAAATCACAACGGAATCGAACTGACAGAGTATGGGGTGCAGCTGATGCCGGCAATCAGAGAGTTCCTCCGCGCAAATGCAAGGCTTGAGAAACAGATCCGGGCCATAAAGGAAACTGCCGCTACCACCATACGGATTGCGGCCTATTCCAGCATCGCCATGCACTGGATGCCTGAAATTCTGTATCGTTTCCGCCGCCTGTGTCCGGATGTGAGTGTGGATCTGCGGATGGTAGATCATGCGCTGGAACCTTTTGAATTATTGGATGAAGGAAAAACAGACGTTATATTTGCCAGCAGGCAAAACTACGGGAGATGTGAATGGATTCCTCTCTATGATGATTACATGTACGCAATTCTTCCGAAGGATTATCCGTTAGAGGGGCGCAGCAGCTTTCCGCTGGAAGAGTTTTCCGGCAAGGAGTTTCTCATGCCTTACGGCCGGTTTGATATTGATGTCAATGCCGCCATGCGCCGGGTGGGGATCAGGCTGAATGCCAGGCCCTCCTACGTGGATGATGAAACGGTGATCCGGATGGTAGGACGGGGCCTTGGCGTTTCCATGATGACGGAATTGATGATCCGCGGCAGAGTCGATGATGTGCAGTGCGTACCGGTAAGTCCCAGGACCATTCGGGAGCTGGGGATGGGGACATATGCCGGAGGCGAGGTATCTGACAGTGTGCAAAAGCTGAAGGACTGTGTACTGCAGTTTATCAGCGATGCAAAGAGACGGACGTCTTCTGGGAAAGCGGCTCAACAGGAATCCGGATCTCTGTGACGAACTTGCTTGTGTCATTGGTAAGCCCGTAATCAATCATG
>JAUNON010000106.1 GCA_030537145.1 Lachnospiraceae bacterium
GTTCCGGTCCAAGACAACCACTTGGCTATCTTTTCCCTTTTTACTGTCTAAAGGTTGTATGCAACTTTCCAGCTTTTCTGCGCCGAAACCGAAGGTTCCATGTGCACCCGCTTCGCCAGAAACGGCCAGGGCCGGAAAGCTACCTGTTCCTTGAATTAAAACTTTTAGAAATTTTTCAAGGTTGTTTCACTGTTCAGTTATCAATGTTCTTTCTTGTCACTTTTTGTCTGTCAAATGCAACCTCTATAAGTTACCACATCTTCCAAACTTTGTCAACAAGTTTTTTCAAATTATTTTTTAGATTATCTTGACTGTTTTCCTGACAATCTAACTATTTTTTAGGTCTGTCATGTGACAGCTTGATTAATTTACCACCAATTTCAAATTCTGTCAACCCTTTTTTGCAAAAGATTTTTCCATCATTTTTGCAAAAAATTTTTCCATCACCACGCAAAAAAATAATAGATAGAGCCAGTAAGATACAAAGCGCTGGAGCCGCCGCAAAATCAATTTTACGACAGTCCCAGCCGCTTTCGCTATATGCAGCGTTCAGAATCTTTTTGTTTTACTTAATATCCAGCTCAGGCGGCACATCCAGTTCCGTCGGTACGTGCCTGCCGTTCTTCTTTCTCTGTCTGACACATTCCGTCAGTAAATACTCTATCTGCCCATTAACGGAACGAAAGTCATCTTCTGCCCAGGCGGCAATGGCATCATACAGCTTTGCAGAAAGTCTGAGCGGGACCTGTTTTTTCGGTGCATCCGCCATATTAATACAGGCTTCCTGAATTTACGATAGGCTGGGCATCATGATTCCCGCAAAGCACCACCAGCAGATTCGACACCATCGCTGCCTTGCGTTCCTCATCCAGAGTCACCACTTCATTTTCATTCAAACGCTCCAGGGCCAGCTCTACCATACCTACAGCGCCGTCCACAATCATTTTTCTGGCATCAATAATAGCAGAAGCCTGCTGCCTCTGCAGCATAACCGCCGCAATCTCCGGTGCATAAGCCAGATAGGTGATCCTTGCCTCTATGATCTCCAATCCTGCCTCTGCCACCTTCTGCTGAATCTCATCCCGGATACGGGCCGCCACCACCTCACTGGACCCTCTCAGGCTTCCTTCATCTGCCACACCGTCACCGGTGGTATCCACATTGGGCGCTACGTCATACGGATAAATACGTACTATATTTCTCAATGCGCTGTCACACTGAAGAGAAAGATATTCCTTATAATTATCCACATTAAATACTGCTTTAGCCGTATCTACCACCCGCCACATTACCGCAATGCCGATCTCCACCGGATTGCCCAGGCAGTCATTGACCTTCTGACGATTATTATTCAGGGTCATGATCTTCAGTGAAATTTTATTGCTGGTCATCTGTGACTGCTGAAGCGATACCCCGGAGCCGGAAACCTGAAACAGCGTTTTCCCGGTTCCCCCATCCACATCGCCACTCTGGTTCAGCTTGGTTTTTGCTGCCGGATTGACACTGGTACAAAAAGGATTCACGAAATAAAAGCCTGCATCCTTCAGCGTCCCCACATACTTGCCGAACAATGTCAATACCAGAGCCTCCTGAGGCTTAAGCACCTTCAGTCCCAAAAGCGGAATCCATCCCAGGCTCAGCCATACAATACTGATAATCAAAAGCAGCGGACTGCCCTCATTGGAAACAATCATGCTGCCCTTCACACACAGGATGACTGCTGCAACATATAAAACAAGCAACAGCACTAACACCAGCATCCCGTTTTTACGGTTATTCAATACTCTTTCCTTCATTTTTCTTTTCCCCCTTTGTTTTGATGTTTGTATGATATCATTTTGATATCATATTGTCAAGTAGATCCGTATGCTCCTTCCTGTTTTTCATCGAATTTTTGTTACTGTTCGCTCCGTTTTCAGGAATTTTTTTCTTCACTTTTCTTTGCAGGTTAAATCGTGTACAATAAGGTCATATCAAAGCCGAACGGCCATGCATTTCCTGCCTACACTGCAGGAAGCCTCCGGCAGTCACACGGTATAGAAGGAGTGTAAAGAACCATGACACCGACAGTCAGTATCATTGTACCGGTTTATAATGCCGGGGCAACCCTTTGCCGCTGCATTGACAGCGTGCTGAAACAAGAATATACGGATTTTGAACTTCTGCTGGTGGATGATGGAAGTACGGATGATTCCGGTTCCATCTGTGACCAATATGCCGCCGAAGATGTGCGTATCCGGGTATTTCATAAGGAAAATACCGGTGTATCTGATTCCAGGAACCTGGCTCTGGAGGAAGCCAGAGGGGCTTACCTGCAATTTCTGGACAGCGATGACTGGATCACCCCCAATGCCACCCGGCTTTTGGTGGATACGGCGCAGCAGTATCACTGCGATATGGTGATCTCTGATTTTTACCGTGTCAGCGGAGAACGGGTTTCGCATAAAGGGGATATTGATGATGACTGTGTTTTGACCCGGGAAGAATTTGCCGCCTTCATGCTGGAAAATCCGGCAGATTTCTACTACGGCGTACTTTGGAATAAGCTGTTTCGAAGAGATATTATCGAAAAATACCAACTGCGCATGGATCCTGCCATCAGTTGGTGCGAGGACTTTATGTTTAATCTGGAATATATCCGTCATGCAGAAGTGTTTTTTGCGCTTCAAATTCCGATTTATTACTATGTGAAAACAAAAGGATCCCTGGCAAGTCAGGGAATGAGCATTTCAAAGACAATTAAAATGAAACTTATGGTCTTTGAATATTACAATAATTTTTATAAGCACGTACTGACAGAAAAGGACTATGAAAAAAATCACCTTCAGGTCTACCGTTTTCTCCTGGATGCCGCCGGAGACGGTGTGGTTCTCCCCTCTATCCTGCCCGGCTCAAAAAAGCTGGGACAGGAGCGCAGCTTCGTCTCTCCGGAGGCTCTGACCGGAGAAGGAATCCTTATGGAGCATTACCGCTGCCGAAAATTGCTGGACTATTATCTGGAACCCGCTGCCATAAAAAATGAACTGACTTTGACGGATGTCCGGCTGCTGCTGTATCTAAACCAGCCCCATCCGGGCAGTACCCGCCGGGAGCTGGCCGATTTCATGCAGATTTCCCGCCGCAGCCTTTCCCTCTCTTTGCAGAAGCTGGTTCGCCGGGGCTTCATAAAAGCAGAAGATGACCGCTCCACCCGGCAGCTTCGGGTGACATTCCTGCCTGCTGTCCGTCCCATTCTTGCAGAATTGTCAGCCGCCCAAAGCCATTATGAGCAGGCACAGTTTGACGGCTTTACCCGGGAAGAGCTGATCGAATACGCACAGTTAGCGGAAAAGATCAAGCAAAATATCCAAAAGGTACTTTCCTGAGTAACAGTTCAGCCCATGGCTTTGCACTGGCTGCAAAGCCATGGGCTGAACCTTACAGAAAAGCTGCTCTCGCCGCAGGCGGCAGCTCTACCCCCGTTCTGCGGCTTTGGAGTCTATGGATCTCACATAATCCAAAAGCTCCGGGAAGCCTCCCCCTGGATAAACCGAAATATCCTTTCCCTCTTTGTTGATCAGGCAGTCCGTCAGCAAAAACACCTTCATTCCCAGGGTCCCGGCCACCATATCCTCCGTTACGTCGTTGCCCACCATCAGGCACTCCTCCGGCCGAACCCCCGTCCGTTCCGCAATATCCCGGTAATAATCCGGATTTGGCTTGCAGTATCCGGTATTTTCATAAGTGGTATACCATTCAAATTCCTCCGGTTCAAAGCCGGCCCAGCGGATCCGGCTCTCGGTGGCAACGGAAGGAAACAACGGATTGGTAGCCAGTATCACCCGATAACCCATTTTTTTCAACGCCCGCACCGCTTCTGCCGCACAGGGCTGAAAGCCGCAGAAGCATTTCGCCTGCTGGAACTCCACACAGTAGAATTCATCAAATACCGGCCGGTCCGCCAGCACCTGCTCTCCGTAGATAGAAGAAAATTTCTTCCAAAACGCCTGCTCATTGCTGCAGCTTCCATCATTTTTTACCATGGCAGCAATTCCTGCCCAAATCGAATCCACCAGCTTTTTCGGCTCATAACCGAACGGTATCATCTTTGCCGTCAGAAATTTAAAGTATCCTTTTGTAAAAACCTCCTGATCCATAGGAAGCAAGGTTCCGTCCAGATCAAACAAAATCGTAGTAAGCTCCATTTTCCTGTATTCCTCTCCACAAATTTTCTGCTCCTGCTCATTTGCGCAGTCTAATATAACCGGCGGATCCGATTCAGCGCCTCCCTGATATATGCGGCGCTCTCCTGATACTGAGAAAATACAATCTGAAATCCCTCCGGATCATCACAGACAAAATTCCAGTAATCCTTCCCGATCAACAGCTCCTCATCCGCAAAGAACTGCCTCACCCGTTCCTGACGCCAGACCTTTCCTTCTCCATATTTATTGTAGGCCGTGCCCAGAAAGAGCCGTATCTTTTCTTCCGGCCGGTCCAGCAGAGAATTTTTCAAAATAAAATATTCCTGAAGCAGCGCCAGCTTCTCTGTTTTTGCTTTTTTGTTGTCCAAATCTCCCCCTGCCTTCAGCTCAATCAAATAATGCTCCCGTTTCTTTCCATTATAAAAATAATGGTCGGTCACATGGGATTTGTGAAAGCTTCTCACATCTCCGGGAATCATGCAGGTAAAATTGTCATAATCCGCGATCCTGGGTTTCCGGTGGCGCTCATATTCCAGGATAATGTAATCCATATGCTGAGTCTGCTGCGGCAGCAAAAAGGACTCAATATTTCCCCGCACATCATAAGACAGCTTCGCCACTTCATTTCCTATTTTTTCCAGAATCTTCCCAAAGGAGCTGTCAAAGCTTCTGACAAAGGCGCTGTAAAACATAAAATCCTCTCCCAGCGGCGCCGCAAAGCAGTTATTCTTCTTACTGTTGATCACACCCTCCGGATCGTCTACCTCCCGGGAATAACGCCGCTCAAAGCTGTCCGCAAACCGTTTGATCTCCCGGTCCACGATCCGGCGCACCGCTGCCTTTTTTTGCTCTTCCATACTCTCATCCCTCCCCGATCCGGTAATTTGTAATCAGCAGATGCTGCGCTTCCTTATCGTTCCGGTCCTGAAAGCTGACAAAATACTTCTTATCGAAGGAGGTGACATGCAGCTCTTTCCCATTAGCCGTCCTGGTTCCTGCCGGATACAGAGAAGCAATGTAATCCGTATTTTTAATGACAATCATGAAGCTGGCCTCACATTCCCGAATCAGATATTCCGCCAGTCTGGCCTGATCGTTTTTGGTAAACTCATTTTGGGCATACGTACTGAATTCCGTATCATAGGGAGGATCCAGGAACACAAAATCCTCTCTCCCGGGACGGTACTTCTGCATAAAATCATAAAAATCCAGATTGCCGATCACCGTTTTTTCCAGATGCCGGACCAATCCGGCATCCCGGTAATAAGAAATCTTTCCCGCAAAGGATTTCCGGTTGTAAGAGATCCCGCCATAAGGCACATTAAACTTTCCGTTCCGGTTATAACGGAACATAGAAGAATAGCAGGTCTGCCGGATAAAGAAATAAATGGCGGAAGCAAACGAATCCGTAAGCAGCAGCTCTTCCCTGTGATTCATCAGATATCGAAAATGCGTATAAAACGCTGCCTTCAGCGCAGACTCAATATTCAGAATAAGATCCCCTTCCGGAAGATCCCCTTTCTCCTTCTCCAGCTTTTTCATCCGCATCATCTTGCTTTTCATACTTCTGCACAATTCCACCACAAAATTCTCAATCTCATAATTAAACTTTCTGGTCAGCAGATCATTCAGCTCCCGGGCATTTTCCAGCACAAACTGAGTAATTTCATCCCCAAGCTGCTGTTTATTCAGACCGTCCTCCTTATACAAAAGATAGATACGGACCAGGCGTTCCCCATGCCGGTCCACGATCTCACTAATCTTATTCCAGTTATATTCTATGGCCTCCAGCTTTTCAAAAAATTCCGAATCCTGATTTTTTACCATCAGATATAGAGAAATCAGTTCATCTGATTTGTCATTAATAAAGTATTTTTGCGCCTCTATAGAAAAGTAAACCGCTCCCCCGCCCACGAAGGGTTCATAGTAATTTACCAGCTTCTCCGGCAAAGCAGGAAGAATATAATTCAATTCCTTTTCCTTTCCTCCCGGATACTTTAGCAGGGGAGACAGTCTTTCTTTTAAGATACATTGATTCATAGATTCATCCATCCCATATCCATCTTTCTTATGCACATCTTTCTTATGTTCATCTGT
>JAUNON010000107.1 GCA_030537145.1 Lachnospiraceae bacterium
GATTTCTACTTGAAAAAATAGGCGTTTCCGTATTCCAAGTCTTTGTATCAGGATATAATTTTTCAATCATATGCCACACTTTTGTGCCTAATCCTTGATTTTCATAAATCGGATCGATAAAGATATTCCCTAAGAAATTGTTATTATCTTCATTTATCCACAGAATTACTCCACCAATTAACTGTCCATTCAAGCAAATACAATATGAGGAAGAACTTTTATGTAATCCCCACTTTCTCAAAAAGTTACCATTATCATATCCATCAGGTCCGCCTTTTTCCTCATTAAGATGTATTCTCGTATCTTCATCAAAAGCTCGCTCCATTATTTTTGTTAATTCGTTTATATGCAATTCCTCTAATCTAATAAGTTCCAGTTCCATATCCTTCTTCCTTTCTGCTCGGTCAATTATCCTGATTCGTAGTTGTTACTTTCAGTGATGCAATTCAGCTTATATTCTAAGTTCCTATTGTCCCATCTCTCATTTTTATTTCTGACCGGAAATATTGTTCCTGAAATTTCACAAATTCAAATATTTCTTTTTTTGTGTAAGATACACCCTCCGAAGCAACCACCCATTTTTCTTCAACATCATCCAATCGGTGTACAACCGCAATAATCTTTCCTGTAAATTCTTTAACAGCTTCATTTACACCAATGATATAAGCATCCTGCTCCTCACCATCCGGAGCCATAATGCCTTCGATATATCCGTAGTTAACAGGATAATACAGGTCTTTATGTTCTGGATGATAACTTCCAAGCGGTCTGTCAACGATGACTTTTACAATCTCTCCAATCATTCCAGCCTCCTTTTCTGCAAAAACGTTCAAACCGTCTGATGCGCCTATCCACATCGCGCTGCAGTGCCTTTGTCAGACGCAAGTCCGGCTCATACCAGATATTTTTTAGTTCCAGCTTTCCCTGCTTTTTATCATAAGCCATTTCTATCCTGCCTGCAAATCTGTCTCCATAGAGAATCGGCAAAACATAATAACCATATTTACGCTGCTGCTTCGGCGTATAGATTTCCCATTTATAAGAAAAATCAAAAACTGCTCCTATAAGCTTCCTGTCCCAGATCAGATTATCCAGCGGTGCAATAAATTCACAGCGCTTTTTCATCGGGGGATTTTTCAATATAAATTCTGCAAGTCCTATATCCTCCCTGCGGCAATACAACGGCTCCCCAATCTCTTCCACTTTTACTTCAATAATCTTCTCTTCTTTTAACAGCATCTCGAATATAGCATTTCTCTGTGCAGCCTTAAGTCCCTGTATACCCAGCCATGCGTCAGAAGCACGGTTCCACAAAAGTCCCACCGAACCAATGCGCTCTGACACCAGCCATTTTCTATAATCAAAATCCGAAGGATAAGGCTCTGGTTGATTCAAAAATTCTGCCGGAATGCATTTTTCAATCAGATCATAATATTTCAGTGTTCCGCTCTTATGATGGATTCCCAGTTCTCCGACAAAATACATATGTTCCAACGCCGCTCTCGACAACCTGGTATCACTCCAATACCAGGAGACCTTTTCCACTATGTCCAAATCTGCGCTGCACAGTGGTCCCCGCCGTGCAATTTCCTCACGCACCCGTTCCTGTACTTCCACAATTTCTGTATGGCTTCTCTCCCAGCTTCGGTGAGCCTGCCGCTCCCGGTCAAAATATTTCCAGTTCTCTATTGGAAGAATCGCGAGATTTTTATCAAAATAATCCACCAGTTTCCGATCAATATATAAAAGCTCATAAAGCATCGTCTTTTGATAGTCTTTGATTCTGGACTGCAAAACCAGATCCGCATTTCTGCCACAGACATCCACCGGATCAAATTGAATGCATCCTGCCTGCCGGATAAAAGAAAGGATGCCTTCTTTTCCAACAAATTTGTAATCCCCCAACAAGCCATGCTTTAATAACAAAAACTGCCGCGCCTGTTTTTTCGTAAAATAAATTCTGTCCATTTGCCCTCCCACCGCTAATACAGAAAACGGCAGAACCCGTCATCATACTGTAGCAACAGAATTAATCCATAATGTTTCCTATTTCTTATTAAGAACCCAATAGTATTTATACTGAGTGCCATCATGTCCGGTCAGCGCCTGATCTGATTCTTCAAACCCCAGTACCGCCAATGCATGAATACGTTCTTTTGCGGTTGGCACTGCTTTCGTTGCCAGCATCCGGCAGGAAAACATGTCAAACGCCGGAGTGCCTATCTGTTGTAAAATTTCCTTTATCACATCTGCTTTTTCATAATCACTTCGCAGATCCAGACGCAGCAGCCCGCAGTCTGTGAAATAATCCTCAGAATCCCTGTGTAATAATTCAACAGTTCCTATGACTTCTTCCTCTTTATGGCTGAAAATACTCCATCTCACAAATCCTCTTCTTTCATACTCCCAAAGCCAGTAGCTGACTGCCTCCCTCATCTTCTCCAGAGATGTATAATGGAAATCATCCCCACCACAATTATCGCTGTTGAAAAAAAGAACCGTCTTCTCTTCCGAATAAACCTTCAGCAAATCCTCCGCATCACTTTCTGCGACCAGACGTAAGCAGTATTTTCCATCGTCAAAAACCGGGCAATCCTGATACACGTCCTCAAAAGTTCCCTGATCTCCAAGTAACACTTTCACAAATTCACTCATCTTATGATCCTCTCTTTTTTTACCTTCCGCCATACACGCAGAATACTCCATGTGCCATAGAACATCTCCATCATACCATACTTCTGCGACAGCTATATGTCGTAATTAGATAAAAATTTTTGAGCAGTCTCGATCAGTTCATTTCGGCAGGCTTCCGGAGAAATGACTTCCACACGGTTTCCCATACTCAAAAGCAGGGCTTTCCACGAGCGTTCTCCAGGCGGAACTTGAATCCATATTCTTGATTTTTTCTCCGACTGTTCTTCTATGTGGCTGTCCGGAAAGTACTCTTCCATCAGGCACGTATCTTTCTTATCAAACGCTACCTCCAGTGTAATACAAGTTTCACCATATGCCCTGTCTGACTGCTCCATAAGCTCCTTTACCGCCGGATGCTTTCTGTCAGACTTTCCCGATGTAATTTGAGGCTTGCGGATTCGTGCAACTTTAAAGGTACGATACGCCTCCTGTGGAACAGACCATGCAAATAAATACCAGGAATACCATTTATACTGGATAGCAAGAGGTTCAACCAACCGCTGTGTTTCTTTTCCCTGCGCATCCCTGTAAAAAAATTCAACCAGTGCCTTTGTCTCGATTGCCTGTTTCAGCATTTGATTCACTTTTTGCACCTGTTGATTCTCCCTGGCGATTCCAAAATCAAAAAAGATACTCTGCTCCTGATCCCTGTCCAGAAGTACATGATACTTTTCAATTAAACCTGCCAGCGTTTCATTTGCATATGAGGTTGCCAGGCTTTCCAGTGCCTGCTGAATCAACTGCTGTTCTTCCTGGTGGATATTGCAGTTTCTAACCTTATACGACGGCAAAATGGAGTATCCTCCACTCTTTCCCTGATTGGAATATACAGGAATCCCTGCTTCTGCAATACTGACCATATCTCTCTGTATGGTGCGAACAGAAACATGGAACCGTTCTGCCAGGTCTCTGGCGGATACATTCTCATGATTCAAAAGATAAATGACAATTTTCAACAGTCTGTCTATTTTCATTTGAACAGCTCTCCCTAATGATATCGATTCGCAGTTTTTGTTTTAGCCCAATCAACTGGAAGTTGTATTATAAAGAGTTATCAACTAATTCTTTATATTGTTGATCTGTCAATATACCTTTTAATATATTCATAGATTGCATATATTGATTTTCATAATGAGAAAATGTATCTGTTATTTGCAGTTTAAACCCCAAATGGATGTATAACAAAATTGCAATATAGCTCCAAGGTTGTGTATGGATATATACAGGAAATTCGTTCAACTCCTGAAAAATTTCCAATACTCTTTGACAAAGTGCCTTCCCTAAATTTTTACCTTGATATTCAGATGAAACGATTAGCCAATGCAAGGAAGCCACTGTCTGAAAGTTCTTTTTATCCCTCCATGCAATACAAGAGCCAACAATTTGCTCCTGATGATTTAAAACAAAAATACAACGTTTTTTTATCTCATTTATATTTTGGCAATATTCAGATACAAAATATTTCTCCGCCATATCCAATGTTTCAAAATCACCAATTCCACATTCCAGCCTCGCCCAAGCCTTTTCGTCACCCACTTGATAATTTCTGAAATGGTATCCTTCAGGTAAAATAATTTCCGAATTGATATAATTGTTACATTTTAAAATCACATTATAAAATGGAATATTTCTATCAAGCATAAATCCTCCTTAAATCCTGATTTGATAGAATTTTTAACGTTTTCTGGTCCTTTTCTCCGTAAAAGAACTTATCCAGCACCTTTTGGAACACTCCACATTCCGGTTTAGTCACAGCAAATAAAGCCATGGAGGATTTCAGTTTCAAATCATCCGGCCACCCCATTACAGCGGTCGCATCATTGGACTCTACCTCCAATAGTGCCTGCGAAATTTCAACAAGATTGCTGCTAAGGGTATAATCTTCCATATATGCTTTTGCCTCACACAGATCCTTAATAGCATAATACCGGGCAATTTCACTGTACCCCAGCCCCGCTATCTGTGGAAAGGTAAACCACATCCAGCAGCTTCTCTTCTGCCCAGACTTTATCTCTTGCAGGGCAGTCCGGTAATAGGTTTGTTGTGCGATTAGAAATCGCTCTAAACCATTATTCATTTCTTATTTCCTCGTCAATCTGGAATTGTTATTTCCGATTCGGTTTTCTTTTAATAGTCAACAATTTCATATAATCATCAAATTCAGCAGTATTGGTCGGTTCAAACATTACCCATTTTCCATCATGATAGGTTTTGGCTTCATCATATTGCCTACAAACGGCATTAGAAAAAGTACCTCTTATATCTTCAAAAGTTGATTGAGATGGTATATTTTCAAGCATTGCATCCCCTCCGTAAATTCCAATTTATACTTAAATCCTATGTGAATAAATACTCACACTCTGCTTGTCCCTTTTGATAGGTACATTCGATTATTTCAGCAGGACTCATTTTTTCAATATATGTCAAACACCTGAAAATCATCCCGTGACCAACAAAAATAACCTTTTTCACCCCGTTTGCAATAGCCGTAGAATAGGAGCCAACATTTGTATATTTCATATAAAAATATAGGCGATTGTATTTCGTATTTTCAAACGCCCAATCCCTAACCGCTCTTGCAGCCTCGCTTCCAAATCCTTTTCGCCAATATTTTTTATGGATGTGATATCCAATTTCAGGAAGCAAATTCCCGTCAATATTTTGAAAAGTTTAAATTCTTACTTTTACAATCTCTCCAATCATGCCTGCCTCCATGATTCAAATTTCATCTCTAACCTTATTCTAACACATAATTGCAAATTTCCTACTACTAATCAGCAAGTAACTCTTCCATTTCACGTATTAGCCTGCCAACATTTTGCGGAACATGTGCGTCCGAAGCTGTTAATATCCGCACATCATTCTTTTGCATAGCTTTTAGCATTTCTTTGTTCATCCCCAACCTGGAATCACAATAATTGATTGCCAGACCACTGCTTTCCTCAATGTACATGTGATTTTCTTTTAATGCAGCTGCAAGCTCATTATATTCTACGCCATAGTTATTAACTGGATATGCGCCAAAACACTGCAAAGAATTCGGATGTGCTAACCCGGTGAACAGCTTACTTTTCACTAATGTACGCATTAAATTATAATAACGCTGATATAATGAATTTAAATCATAATCTTCTTTCTTCCATGGTTGCTTCATATGGCTGAATGCCCATCCATCAATAAAATGAATCGAACCAACAAGAAAATCAAAAGGATACGTTCCCTTAAGTCTTTTTATATCCTCTTCATGCTCTGGAGAATAACAAACCTCTAATCCAAATTTTATCCTGATTGGAAACTGCTCTTTCTTCATATTTTCTATGAAATCCGTATATTCTTTCAATGGTCGTGCTGCTTCAAGTTTTTTTCTATACCATTGATTTTGATATGCATTGTAATGTGACATTTCATCATACAGACTCTGACATTCTTTAAAAATATGAGTGTGTTCC
>JAUNON010000040.1 GCA_030537145.1 Lachnospiraceae bacterium
GATACAAACACCCTGGATACAGATCCTTTTGCTTTTCGATTTTGCGGCAGCCCCTTCTTTATGTTTAGAATGTTCTTAAATGGTTAAAAATGCTATCTTCTAAAATTTTGCAAAAAGGCTGTCCGGGAGCAGCGTGATAAGTTATACTTATTGCGTGGGAAACCAGAGAGCAAGGCGGCTCTACCCTCTGTATTTGATATGGAGGGCGAAACCCTCCAGACTACAAAGGAAGGAGGGCGTTGCTTATGTATGTTACATACTCTGATTTAATTCAGATTGGAATATTCATTTGCGCCCTTGTAGGATTGTGCTATACAATCTTTAAGGGGAAAAAACGATAGCCGCCAACTACTGCGAATAGTTGACGGCTGTTAGCATATAACAGTTTGTTTATTCGAGGGTAGGCCGCTTCTCTGGCTTTCCCTTTTTCTATTATCAATATAGCATATCCGGCGGCGGGATTCAAGAGAAAAATCCGTTACCCGGCGGTAAAGAATAAAAAAGGAAAATTAACCGTATCCCATCTTGATTCTCATCTTCTGCGTTTAAATCACGCTGTCATCAGAATTCAGATGAGTTATCCACATCCCATAAGCATGATTCTCCGATACCGGTATTTTTGTGGATTTTCAATTACTTTTCCCATTCCATTCTATCACCTCTTGTTGTATAATTAGCAAGTGGCGTGAAGTATCTGATGTATGCCGGCAGCAGAATCACGAGTTCTCATATTTTGGATGATGTGCCGATGGAGACCCAGCAAGCCACACTTCCGCTCGGAGTCTAACCATGAAACACAAGGTCAAGGTTCAAGTCCCTGGCGAAAAGTGCGGTCTCTTTGGCATCAAGAAAACTGTCATGGAGACCCGTACTATAGAAGTGGATGGCAAGACCTATAAGAAAATGAAAAAGGAATGGGAAAATCGTCCGTACAGCATCGAAGAGATGATGTTCTATGATGACCTGTTCGATGGAGACTAAAGTTGTAGGTATGATAAGCATTAGGTAAAAGAAGTAGTGTGTTCAAAGAGGAGGCATAGAGTATGCCGTTTACAATAGTCCGTCAGGACATCACAAAAATGAAAGTTGACGCTATTGTCAATGCCGCAAATACGGAACTTTTAATGGGTGGAGGAGTCTGTGGTGCTATTTTTCATGCCGCAGGTTCAAAGGAACTTCAAGATGCCTGCAACAAAATCGCACCTATTCAAACGGGACAGGCGGTTATTACTCCGGGTTTTAAGTTGCCTGCAAAGTATGTAATCCATGCTGCCGGTTCCGTATATGACCACACCAACAAGAAACAATCGGCTGATCTGCTGTCATCCGCTTACATAAATTCATTGAAACTTGCTATCCAAAATGGGTGTGAAAGCATAGCGTTTCCACTTATATCAAGTGGCATATACGGCTACCCTAAAGCTGAAGCTCTTCAGGTCGCAACAGCAGCGATAACAGACTTTATTGCCGAAAATGATATCGATGTGTATCTTGCTGTTTTTGATAAGACGGCGTTTAGTGTTAGTGAGCAACTGATAGGTGAGGTTGCAAGCTACATTGACGAGAACTATATCGACACATATGAATTCAAACGCAGAAAGCTGCTTGATGTTGAGAAGCGGTCTCTTGCCGAGGCCAATGCGCCGGTTTTCGGCGCCTTGCCAACAGCAACAGAAGCATCAGTTGATTCTCTTGAAGCCTTGGTGGATAATTTAGACGAGCCGTTTTCTGACACGTTATTGAAACTCATCGACAGAAAAGGTAAAACAGATGTCGAGGTGTATAAAAGAGCAAACATTGACCGTAAGCTCTTTTCAAAAATTCGTTCTATTAAGGGATATACGCCTAAGAAGCCGACGATTTTGGCACTTGCCATCGCATTGGAGCTTTCCCTTGATGAAACAGACGATTTACTTGAGCGGGCAGGCTACGCCCTCTCTCACGCCAGCAAATTTGATGTAATTGTAGAGTATTTTATAGTCAGCAAAAAGTTCAACATTTTTGAAATAAACGAGGTGTTGTTCAAATACGATCAGCCGTTGCTCGGCGGCTGATTTGTCGCTTTCAAAGCGACCAGAGTATCTTCTGCTTCGGATATGCTTATATCATCAAAGAAAACAGGAGGTACTTTATCATGAAAAAGAATTTTACAGAACTTGTATTCATACTCGACAAGAGCGGCTCCATGTCAGGACTTGAAAGCGATACCATCGGCGGATTCAATTCCATGCTCCAAAAACAGAAGGGTGTTGCCGGAGAATGCAGAATTACCACAGTTCTGTTTGACAACAATTACACATTGCTCCACGACCGTATTGATATTCGTGCGGTCAGCCCTATGACTGATAAGGAGTATTTTGTAGGCGGCTCCACAGCCCTTCTTGATGCCATCGGAACCACAATAAATAAACTGGTATCCGTGCAAAGGAATACGTCCAAGGACTACCGTGCTGAAAAGGTGATGTTTGTTATCATCACGGACGGTGAGGAGAATTCCAGCCGGGAATACTCTGCTGATAAGGTACGGAGCATGATCGAGCATGAGAAGGAAAAGTACGGCTGGGAGTTTATCTTCCTTGGCGCCAATATTGATGCGGTACAGACCGCCCAGAGGTTTGGAATTGATGAGGATCGTGCCGTGGACTATGTGCCGGATGCCAAGGGAACGCAACTGAATTTTGAAGCGATGGCAGAAACGGTGGCTTGCTATCGAATGACCGGAGCCGTTCCCAATGAGCCTATGGATGCAATCAGAAAAGATATGAAGAAAAGAGGTGGTCGTAAATGATGGGAGCAGTAATCGGTGACATTGTAGGCTCTGTCTACGAATGGCACAATATAAAAACAAAGAACTTTCCTTTATTCCGTGACGACTGCTTTTTCACAGATGATTCCGTCATGACCTGCGCTGTTGCAGAGGCTATTATGAATGGCGGAGAAAAAGATGATTTCATTGATGCAATGAAAAAATACGGAAGAATGTACCCGGATGCGGGATATGGTGGCAGGTTCGGAGCATGGGTATGCTCGGATGACAGAGAGCCATATAACAGCTTTGGAAATGGTTCGGCTATGCGTGTCTCACCGTGTGCTTGGGTTATGGACTGCGGTTTTTGTGCCAGAACGGGTATGTGGCCTTCCTACGGCAGGGACAGAGCAAGGCTCTCCGCTGAAGTAACACATAACCACCCGGAAGGCGTCAAAGGTGCGATGGCAACGGCAGATGCGATATTTATGTGCAGATATTACTTCGGCGGGTATTGCGGCGACTATGAGCAGCCTATTAATGATGATCCTGCGGAATGCAAGAAGCGCATCAAGGAGCATATTGAGAGCGAATATGGGTACGACCTTTCCCGTACACTTGATGAGATTCGCCCTACCTACAGTTTCAATGAAACCTGTCAGGATACCGTGCCTCAAGCTATTATTGCATTCTTGGAAAGCACAGACTTTGAGGATGCCATACGAAATGCTATATCCCTCGGAGGCGACAGCGATACTCTTGCTGCAATCACAGGTAGCATAGCGGAGGCTGCTTACGGTATCCCGGACTGGATAAAGGACAAGGCATATTCCTACTTGGATGAACCATTGAAAGTTGTCCTCAGAAGATGGAAAAAATACATTGCAAGAGGATGATTTGTACCTTTTGATTATTCCTTACACATTTTGATTTTGCCTATACCTTTTGATTTTACCTCTGACTGGTTCAAATCCTCACGGGCAAAGTCGCTGAAAAACTGAAAACGGGCATAAAAAAAGAAGGCTTCCGGCGGAGCAATACCGCTGAAAGCCCTTGTTTATTGTGGATTTCCCTTGTATCAAAGACAGTGTTTACATAGATGAAGGTATCTCGTAAGCGTCAAATAAAACGGTTTTTATATATTTGTGTTTTTTTGAGGTAAGAATCGTGATATTTTGTCAAAAAATATCCCCCCACCGGGCTTGTATTTCATTTTTGGAAATCTATAATGGATACTAAAAGTGATGCAAATAATATTATATAAAAAGGAGGAGATTTTTATGGCATGTTTTTTGGTAACTGCGGCAGAAGCAGTCGTTGTGACGGTAGCTGCGCAGGCAATAAAACGTTCTGAAAAGAAAAATGAGATCCGGCCCGTGAAGCTGGATGGGGAGACTCGGGTGAGTGCGGAAAGCAGCGAGGTATCCATTCCATGGAGCCGCAAGCTGATGTGGCTGTCCTATCTGTTATGGGGCGGCGCACTTCTGTTGGCATTTGAACATATCTGGCATGGTGAAGTAGTACCATGGTTCCCATTCCTGACTGCGGCGGCAGATCCGGGAGATACGGCGGAAATGCTCCATGAGATGTCAACCGTCGGCGTATCTATGGCGCTTATGGTAACAGCGGCATGGGGCGTTATGGTAGCGGCTGTCCAGTCATTGATAAAGAAAATCACCAGGACGGGAACGGCTGCGGCATAAGACAGGAGGACAAAAGATATGACATTACTGATTACTGTTTTTGCTGCGATCATCTGTACGGTGAAATGGTATAACCGCAAGGATGATACGATGCTTCTTGGCACTCTTTGTTTTATGTACTGGGGTGCTTCTCTGATGTGGCTTGTGGATGCGATTTTCGAGTATGTGGAATTGCAGGCGGAGTATTTTGCTCCGGCTCCCGTAGATATGCTGAATGACGCATTCCTGGGTCTGTCTGTAGTGGCACTGGGACTGATTGTCTGGCTGATAATCCTTTTGGTTAAAGATCCGAAGGGCTCTGTTCGGGCGGCGCTTACAAAAAAGAGACAATAAATAAAGAACAAACGGGCTGTCCGCTGATGCGACAGTCCGTTTTTAAGCTATTGTTCACTGGTAATATTCCGCGAGGTGTTTTCATGCACACGTGCATGAAAATCCCGAGAAATACGACGCACGAAATGATGCAATATGCATAATTTCTGTGCATTGCGAAGCGTGTTACTGAGAACGGAGTGAACAGTAACGAAGAATAAACTATCGGGGAAACTTAAGACAAAAACTACTTGACAATCTATGGGGGGTGTAAAATGTAATAATAAGTATAGTAGAGAAATACTATACTCGATTGATGCAGTATAAAAGTAGGAAAAGACAACAGGGGCAAGGGGGCGAAAAGGAAAGAGCAGGATAACAGGTACATTTATACATATAGAAACCCTGTGGAAAATGGTTATGTATATGCGAAGGATGTACCACGGTGAAATGGGTTGCGGAATACAAGATAAGGTTGGGGGAAATAGGATGAAAACTATGCATAAGATAATGAAACATAAGTTGTATGTTAGTTTACTTGTAGTTTTTTGCAGTGTGATTTTTTCAGCGAATATTTCGTTAGCTGCCTCAGACGATGTTTCTATGAACATCTCCGAGGCCTGCAATGGAGTCGTCAGGTTGCTTATTACAAATGACCAGGGTATTATAATAAGTACCGGATCTGGATTTCTTATCGGAAAAGCCGGAGAGAGTTCAGAGTATATTGTTACGAACAGACACGTTGTTATGGATGAAGAGACTAGCGTGATAAATAACAATATTTATGTTGCCTACACCGATGATGCAACATTTGTAGCATATAGCGGCGAGGATGGTTTTTATGTTGTTGATACGGCAAAAGTTTTAAAAGCAGAAATTGTTTCTGTATCCAGCGCTATTAAAGGAGATCCGGATTACGCTATTCTTAAAACACCGGTAAAGATTTCGAATCATGTAGCCCTTCCCATTCAAAGCAGTGATACTTTGCATCAGGCTCAGACAATCTATACATTAGGTTTTCCTGGATTATCAGATGGTGTATCGGGAGGACAAATTTATGCTTCTCCTTCCCAGGTGACAGTTTCAAAGGGAACGGTATCACGGTTGACCTCAAATGAAACAGGGACAAAATTAATCCAGCATGATGCGGTAATTAACAAAGGAAATTCAGGAGGTCCTTTACTGACAGAAAGCGGCGCAGTTGTTGGTATTAATACATATGCTTACACATCAGACGGGGAGAGAGCGGTTTCTTCTATATACATTGATTACATCCTTGATTCGCTTGACAGATATGGTATTGAATATGAAACTATTTCAGAAAAGAGCTCTTCCGATTCAGAAAATAATTCTTCAGATCAAAATGATGGTGTGGAGAATCCGGTGGCACATTGGTATTCTGCGATTGGAGGTCATAGTACGGATGAAGGACCGGATAAATTGTTTGATGGCGATCTTAGTACGAAATGGTGCGTGCCTTGTCCGAATGAAGTATTTGTAATCTGGTCGTTTGATGAGGCTGTTAAGCTTTCCAATATTTGTATAAATCCTGCAAAGGATAATGCCCAATACCCAGAGCGGAATCCGGAATATATCGATATATATGCATATACCGGACAAGTTGGTGATGAAGCACCGGGGAAAGACTCCGATGGCTGGACAAAATTGTTTACGCTGGACTGCAGCGATATGACGGTTAATACAGCGAAATTGTTTACGATTGATTCAAATATCCAACCTTATCAGTATTATATGCTTACTGCAGCTACTCAGGGAGCGGATATTTTCCAATTAGGTGAAATATCTTTCAATGAAAAAACTGATAAATAAATGTTAAGATAAAAATTGCCGCTTATGTGAATGAGACGTAAGCGGCAATTTTTATCTGGTTTTGCGGTCTGGATACACGGAAGGGGCAGAACAAATCATGGATGATAAATGAAATTTGTGACAGAGAAATGTGTCTGCATACTGTATTATGGCGCCGGAACAGGGAAGAATTATATATGGCAGGTCATGAAAAGGAGGCACTTGTGTTAGAAAAAGTAAAAGAAAAGACCATGGTACAGTTCTTGGGGAAATTCGATGAGTATCCCTTTCTTGTCCGATTTCAGGATCATGAATACAAGATCGGTGAGGGCGATCCGGTTTTTACGGTAAAGCTTAAGAAAGTGATTCCGGTTTCCGAATTGATGAATAGTACGTGTACCGCATTAGGAGAGGCATATATGGATGGAGATCTGGATATTGAAGGAGATCTCTATGAGGCGCTTGATTACTTTCTGGGGCAGATGGGAAAATTTTCCACAAGTAAAAAGACAATAAAAAAGTTAATGCATTCCCCGGCTTCCAGGAAAAAGCAGGAGAAGGAAGTTACCAGTCACTATGATATCGGAAATGAGTTTTATAAGTTATGGCTGGATGATACGCTAAGCTATTCCTGCGGCTATTTTAAAAATACGGATGATACTTTGCATCAGGCACAGATAAATAAAGTGGATTACATTTTGGAAAAGCTGCATCTGGAAGAGGGAATGACGCTTTTGGATATCGGATGTGGCTGGGGATTTTTGCTGATGGAGGCTGCGAAAAAATATAAAATTCATGGGACCGGTATCACACTCAGCCGCCAGCAGTATCTTGAGTTTCAGCGAAGGATTGAAGCGGAAGGCTTGAAGGATTATCTTACAGTAAAGCGGATGGATTACCGTGACCTTCCCAAGCTGGGCCAGAAGTTTGACCGGGTAGTCAGTGTGGGGATGGTGGAGCACGTTGGCAGAGAAAACTATCAGATTTTTACAGATTGTGTAAACGGCGTACTGAAGGAGGGAGGAGTCTATCTTCTGCATTTTATCAGCGGATTAAAGGAACATCCGGGAGATGCATGGATGAGAAAATATATTTTTCCGGGCGGCATGGTGCCGAGTCTGCGGGAAATCATTTATGCGATGTCAGAGGATAATTTTCATGTGCTGGATGTGGAAAATCTTCGCCTGCATTATAATAAAACACTTCTTTGCTGGGAGAAGAACTATAAAGAACATTTGGATGAAGTGAGAGAAATGTTCGATGAAAGATTTGTCCGAATGTGGGATCTGTATCTGTCAGCGTGTGCAGCGACGTTTCACAATGGGATTATTGATCTCCATCAGATTCTTGCAACAAAGGGCATTAATAATGATCTGCCTGTTACCAGATGGTATTAACCGGCAGGAAGAGGAAGATCGGATCATATAAAAGCACTTCGGGCGGCGATGCGCACGGATGCATAAGGTAATTGATTGCTGCGCAATCTGCATCCGGCGCAAAAAATGCCTTCTCCACTCAAGATTGAGGGGTAGGGGCGTTGAGATGCCGAAGGTATTTTTATATATTTGTGTTTTTTTGAGGTAAGAATCTTGATATACTTATTTTGAACAGATTGAATAAGCTGGAGAAATGGTAGATGCATTATTCTCAAAACGGTGTTTCTATCGGATATTGTACGCAGATCTCTGGAGCGATGGAAGAGGACTTTATAAAATATTTGCGAGAAAATCATATCATGGTATACTTGTCTTACTCTCATAATAGAGAGTGATGATATGGAAAAGGATATGCCTGGCAGGGACAACGATAAAATTGGTAAGCTGATGTATGATTTTTCATGTACGAACCCAGATGATATGAACTATGAGGTGCTTGCCCAAAAAGCAAGGTACTTCAAGCAGAACGAGAAAGGAGTGGCGACTATGTGCAAGCTCATGGAGGATATGCGGAATGAAGCAGCAAGGGAAGCAGCGCAGGAAGAAGAATTAAGAAGTTCAAGGGAAACAGCAGAAAGATTGATCAAAAAGGGCAAAATGACATTGGAAGAAATAGCAGAGTGCGTTCCGCTGCTGTCAGTTGATGAGCTAAGAGAAATTGAAAGGAAGGTTATGCAGTTAGCGTAATCAATGAAAGCGTGTAATAGGAGAAATTGCAGATACTGCGGACTTTGGATGTGGGTTAAATTACGGATTAAACTGCTTGGAGGAATCTGAAATTTCCCATAAAACCGGGTAAAACGGCTCCTGCGGGAAGAGGCAATACGGTCTCAAAGCCGCACGTTGCGCTTCGCAGTTCAGCAAATCTAATAATTATTTTTTCCAAAATATATAGCATATTCGTTCTAAATACCTCTAATCAAAACGAGAAAGGTAGGTATTAGAATCTCGTTTCATAGACTCATCTATTGCCCGATTTATAAAAGCAGTGGCTTTTCCCATAGTGGCAGCATGTTCTTGCACGATTGAACGTTTATCCGCTGTCATTCTGACTTTGATTTCCTATTGGATTTGAACTGTTTCGGTGTAATACCCTTATATTTCTTAAAGCTTTTGATCAAATGACTGCAATCGGAAAAACCCGTTTCCTGACTGATATAATTAAGATCAAAGTCGGTGAAAAGGAGAAATTCTTCCACTTTGTAAAGTCTCATCCGTTCTATGTACTGCTTACAGCTTATACCATACTGTTCGCGGAATCTTTTTGCAAAACAGGAATAGCTTAGTCCACACTTTTCCGCAATATCGGTCACGCGTAAATTGTCCGACAGAAATAAGTCTATATATTCGGTGATATTTTCGATTGCGTAGTCCTCTTTCTGCGAGATAAGACGGCTGTCAATCGTCATTCCGTCTGCCAGCCACAGGCGGATTATATTCATCAGGAGCACATAGACAGTGGACTGCAGAACAAGATCTCTGCCATATTTATAATCGGAAAATTCCGACAGGCATGCGTGCCATAGCCTGTTACAGTCCGCTTTTTCGGTCGATGCATTATCAAAGAGAATTTTCATTCCGATTTTTTCGGCATACTGAAAAATACTTCTCAATGTTGGAGCATATGCGGGGGTAAGCTTCAATCTGTTTATGTCGAATTTTAACACGGCATATACGGGTAAGGTATTGCCTATGGGATAGATCGAATGAACCACAGACGGATGAATAACGATCATTTCTCCATTGCTGAGGACAAAGGAACGCTCGCCGCAGCGTATTTCGGCGCAACCGTCAAGCATATATATAAATTCAGCAAAATAATGCCAATGAGGCTTCACCGGAAATATTTCCTGCTTGGCATCAAAAACAATGCACTCGATAGGCATATTCAGGGAATCGCTTTTTTCATAAAGACCGCTCATCGGAACACCTCTCAAAAATAGGTTTTTACAATTTTTCTTGTAACATTATTATATCATATCCACAAATAAAATGCTCTAATAGAGCTAATAAAGTATACTTTATTTTTTAAAAATTGGAGAAAAACCTACCTGCGTATCAAACTGACTGCGAAGCCGTTGCTATAATGGCACACGTTTTTGAGAGGTATTTCACTAATGAAATAACCGACAGTCTGTGCGAGACGGTGCGGGTGTGGGGCTGCGAAATGAATTTTGAAAAGCCAATCTTACACAAATATACCATATCGCTGCTAAAGCGGAAATATGAAGGAGGCATAGATACAATGAAAATACTGATAATAGGCGGCACAGGAACTATAAGCACCGCAATTTCACGCAGACTTGCAGACAGCGGACATGACCTTTCTATCATCAATCGAGGAAACGCAAACGACAGGCTTCAGACGCATATTAAGTTTATGGAGGCCGATATTAATGACGAAAAAGCCGTTTCGGAATGCCTTGGCGATATGACCTTTGATGTGGTGTGCGATTTTATCGGGTTTGTTCAGCCGCAGCTGGAACGGGATTTCCGCCTTTTCGGCGGAAGAACAAAGCAGTTTGTGTATATCAGCTCCGCCTCCGCCTATAACAAGCTGCCCTCGGATTACGTCATTACCGAGGGAACCTCTCTTGCCAATCCTTACTGGGAATATTCAAGGAACAAGATACAGTGCGAGGAATACCTTATGAAGCTGTATAGAGAGGAAGGCTTTCCGGTTACGATAGTAAGACCCAGCCACACCTACTGTGAAAGATCGGTGCCGTTGGGTGTTCATGGCAAAAACGGGAGCTGGCAGGTCATAAAGCGTATGCTTGAAGGTAAGCCCGTTATCATTCACGGTGACGGCACTTCCCTTTGGACAATGACCGACAGCCGGGACTTTGCCGAGGGTTTTATAGGGTTGTTGGGAAATCCCCACGCCATAGGCGAGGCGTTTCAGATCACCTCCGGTGAAACTCTTACATGGAATCAGATATATCAAACCATAGCAAGATGCCTTGGAGTGGAACTGAAACCGTATTATGTATCATCTGAATTTCTTGCTGCGGTAAGCGATTACGACTTTACGGGAAGCCTTATTGGCGACAAGGCTAACTCGGTGGTCTTTGACAACAGCAAGCTGAAAAGAGCTGTTCCCGATTTCAGACCGAAAATACGATTTGAAAAGGGGGTAAAAGACACATTGAACTATGTGCTTTCCCACAGGGAATGCCAGGCAGAGGATGAAGAATTTGACAGATGGTGCGACAAAGTCATTGCCGCACTTGAAAATGCCAAAAAGGAGATTTTGGGTTTTATTTAGCAAAGAAAAAGCCTGATTTTATGCGGGCTGCGGCGTTTCGCAAACGATGAAAAGTAAGTATGAATGTGAGGCATCGAAATGACAAAGCAATATGTCTGCGATATGACGGAAGGGAATGAAACAGCTCTTCTGCTGAAATTCACGCTTCCGATGCTGATTGGCAATGTATTTCAGCAATTTTACAATATGGTAGATTCTATCATTGTCGGGAATTATGTAGGAAAAAACGCACTGGCTGCCGTCGGGATGACTGGTTCCTTAAACTTTTTTTATTTTGCTTTGTGCAACGGATTTGCCACCGGAACCGGTGTTTTGATATCCCAATATTTCGGTATGAAAAGGCCGGGGCGTATAAAGGATGTTATTGGCAATGCCGTCTACCTTTTGTTCGGCATGGGCCTTGTGGTAAGCGTGCTGTCCATCCTGCTGTCCGGAAAAATTCTGACGCTTTTAAATACGCCGGATGCCATTTTCGAAGATGCGCTTTTATATACGCGCATTTGCTGCGGCGGCATCCTCTGTGTGGTACTGTATAATGGCATATCCGCCATGCTGCGTGCGCTTGGAGACTCGAAAACTCCGTTAATCTTTCTGATTATCGCCAGCATCATCAACGTCATCGGCGATTTGGTTTTTGTACTTTATTTTAACCTTGGCGTAGCGGGCGTTGCCATTGCAACCATTTTGGCGCAGGCGCTTTCCGCTATTGGCTGCATCATTTACGCAGTCCTGAAAAATCCATATTTCCGGCTGGAGCGCAGCAATTTCAAGCCGGAACGAAAATTGCTGGTACGCTGCCTTTCGCTCGGCATTCCATTTGGCGCCCAGGGCAGCCTGATTGCTGTCTCCTGCATCGCACTTCAGAGTGTCATAAACCGCTTCGGTGAAGATGTTATCGCTGCGTTTGCTGCAACCTCCCGTATTGAACAGCTCGTCCAGCAGCCTTACAATTCGCTTGGGATGGCAGTTGCCACCTTCACCGGGCAGAACCTCGGCGCACGCAATATTGAGCGTGTAAAGACCGGTTATCACCGCGCCAGTCTGCTGGTCGTTATGTTCAGCCTGCTGATGTGCGGCATGATGTGGATTTTCGGAGATAACTTCGTCCATCTATTTGTCAAGGATGCTGATGTCGTCGCCATCGGCGGCCGTGCCGTGCGTATTACCAGCATCTTTTACATACCGCTTGGCATGATCTACATTGCGAGAAGTCTTATGAACGGCGCCGGCGATTCCGTTTTTTCCTTCATAAGCGGTCTGGTAGAGGTCATCGGACGCGTGGGATTTTCCATGCTGCTGGTGCTGATTCCATCGCTTGGCTACTGGTCTGTCTGGTACATCACCAGTCTCACCTGGCTCATTACCGGTATCGTCTGTATGGCGCGCTATGCACAGGGGAAATGGAAACAGATCAATCTTGTAGAATAATATGATAGAAATCAATAATAATCTTTTCAGCGGTCTTTGCATAAATTGCATGGCCGCTGTTTTTTTATGATATAGGAAGTTCTCACTTTCCTATATCATAAAAAGCACTTCGTGCGTTGATGCGCACGGATGCATAAGGTAATTGATTACTGCGCAATCTGCATCCGGTGCAAAAAATGCCTTCTCCCCTCAAGAATGAGGGGCAAACGATGCGCAGCTACGCGCGTGGAACAAATTGTTTCCGCTTTTTATCAGAAGGAGGCAGCATTTCTTTGACCAATATGCTTCCCATGATGACAGTCGTGTTTGCAATGATGCCAGGAGGTGGATGCAGCGATTGGTTTTTGGAGTGATTTTCCTTTGCAGGAGCCTCTTGTGTGGATGAAAATAGTGGTGTAGTATAAAAATGACGGGAGGGCAAATAATGCGTGCAATTATATGTGATATTGAAATCTTCCTTATTTTTTCAGAATATACAAGCAAGGAAACAGCGTTGTAAATGCCAGAGAAAGATTTTAGTGGATAATAAAGAGGGTGGATTTTTGCGTGTAAAAATAGAATTGGAAACGATAAAATAGATACGAATTGATTTTTCATGGTAATTTTCTCATTCGTGGATATACTAATAAGCAGAAGCTCGTGTAACTAAAGGAGAACAGTAAAATGAAAGATAAGGTTTTTGGAGTATTGCAGCGGGTGGGAAGAGCCTTTATGCTGCCGATTGCGATTCTGCCTGTGGCCGGGCTGCTGCTTGGCATCGGCGGCTCTTTTACGAATGAAACTATGCTGAAGGCCTATGGATTAAATAATATTTTGGGCGCCGGCACGGCGCTGCACGCAATTTTTGAGGTCATGAGCGAAGCGGGGAATATTGTATTTGCCAATCTGCCCCTGATATTTGCCATTGGCGTGGCGATCGGCATGGCGAAAAAGGAGAAGGAAGTGGCGGCGCTGGCGGCAACCATCGCTTTTTTGATTATGCATGCGGCAGTCTCAGCCATGATTGTGATTAACGGCGGCTCAGAAAACATGCTGGAGGGAGCCGTAACTTCCGTGTGCGGGATTACCTCCCTGCAGATGGGGGTGTTTGGCGGTATTCTTGTGGGGCTGGGTGTGGCAGCTTTGCATAATCGATTTTACCGGATCGAGTTGCCTCAGGTGCTGTCCTTTTTCGGGGGCAGCCGGTTCGTTCCGATTATCAGCGCTCTGGTTTATACCGGGGTAGGTATCCTGATGTTTTTTGTATGGCCGCCGATTCAGAGGGCGATTTATGCGGTGGGTGAATTGGTGCTGAATTCCGGTTATGCCGGCACCTGGGTGTACGGCCTGATGGAGCGGCTGCTGATCCCGTTCGGCCTGCATCATGTGTTCTATCTTCCCTTCTGGCAGACAGCGGTGGGAGGTACTCTGACAGTGGCAGGGCAGACGATAGAAGGCGCACAGAACATTTTCTTTGCCCAACTGGCAGACCCGACGGTGGAAAAGTTTGCGGTATCTGCCACACGGTTTATGGCCGGGAAATATCCGCTGATGATCTTCGGGCTTCCGGGGGCGGCGCTGGCCATGTATCGGGCGGCAAAGCCGGAGAAGCGGAAAGCAGCAGGAGGACTTTTGCTGTCTGCGGCACTGACCTCCATGCTGACCGGCATTACGGAACCGCTGGAATTTACCTTCCTGTTTGTGGCGCCTGTACTGTATGTGATTCACTGTGTTTTTGCCGGACTGGCTTATATGCTGATGCATGTTTTCCAGGTGGGCGTTGGCATGACATTTTCCGGAGGATTGATTGACCTGTTCTTATTTGGAATCCTGCAGGGAAATGCAAAAACCAACTGGATCTGGATTCCGGTGGTGGGCGTCGGATATTTTGCAGTGTATTATCTGCTGTTTTATTTCCTGATTGTGCGGATGGACTTAAAAACGCCCGGACGGGAAGCAGCGGAGGAAGTGAAGCTGTACCGCAGGAGTGATGTGGATGCCCGCAAAGCAGAAACGTCCCGGAAGGATAAAGGAGAAACGGAGGGAGATGATGCTTTGTCTGCGGCGATCTGCCGGGGACTGGGCGGAAAATCGAATATTTCGGATGTGGACTGCTGTGCCACCAGGCTGCGCTGTACGGTGAAAGAAGCCGGGCTGGTACAGGATGGGGTACTCAAAGCCACCGGTGCATCCGGTGTGATCCGGAAGGGAAACGGAGTACAGATTATCTATGGACCAAGAGTTACGGTAATCAAATCCGACCTGGAGGAATATCTGGAAAATGCCCCGGAGGAAATTGATGTCGAGGGTGTGATCACGATCGGCAGTCCGATTACCGGGACAGCGGCAGAGCTGTCCGAAGTGCCGGATGAGGCGTTTTCCAGTGGAATGATCGGGGAGGGTGCCGCACTTACACCGGAGGATCCGATGGTCCGGGCACCGGAGGACGGAGAAGTGACTTTCGTCTTTGATACAAATCATGCGCTGGGCTTCCGGACGGACAGCGGAATCAGCCTCCTGATTCATTTGGGGATTGATACGGTAAAATTGGAGGGAAAGGGATTTCAGTGCTTTGTGAAAAACGGACAGAGGGTGAAAAAGGGAGATGCATTGATTCGAATGGATCTGGATTATTTGGCGGCACATGCGCCTTCCATCGTATCTCCGCTGGTCTGCACAGAGCTGGAAGAGGGCAGAAAGGTGCATTTGCTAAAAACAGGCAGTATTGCGGCCGGCGATCCGCTGATTGAGGTGGTGTAATAGCGGGTAGGGCTTCGAATGGTGCAATGGAAGCAGAAAAGGTACCTGTGAAGAAGCAGTGGAAAGAGCTGCGGAGAATGAGTTAAATGGTAAAAAATGATGCTAAGCCGCAAATTAAAACTTGTGGCTTAGCA
Organism: Lachnospiraceae bacterium; assembly: GCA_030537145.1. Taxonomy (GTDB): domain Bacteria; phylum Bacillota; class Clostridia; order Lachnospirales; family Lachnospiraceae; genus Merdiplasma. Next base: position 15,576 of record JAUNON010000040.1, read on the forward strand.
TTTTTTTGATCTCTCCGTACTCCCTCCCCTTATAATACCATAACACTATTTAGTAAAGGGATTTTGAAATATTTTGTCAAGTTTTTACAACATAAAAAAGCCAGCAAATATGCTGACTTGAGGGACTTTAGGGATTGGATTGCTCTTAAAGAATCCTAGTATTAAAAATCAAAGACGGGTCTCCTGAATTGTCAAGATGTATAAAATCCCCCCTTAAAACCAAAATTTACCCCTCTTTTTGCACAATAAAAACATGGTATAATAAATTCAGAAACTGTGAAAAGTGCATAGGATGTTTGAAATAGAGCAGGATACTGTGCAAACTGCCAATTCATAAAGGAAGGGTGAGGAAATGAACGAAGTCATTGTCTCCATGAACAACATAAGCAAGAGCTTTCCCGGTGTAAAAGCGCTGGACAATGTGCATTTTGAGTTGCGTTCCGGCGAAGTTATGGCGTTGCTTGGAGAAAATGGGGCAGGGAAATCTACCCTGATGAAAATATTGAGCGGCGTATATACGAGAGACGAGGGCAGCCTGCAGATCTTTGGAGAAGAGTACGGGGATCTGACACCGAAGCAGGCCCAGCAGGCGGGCGTTGCGATTATCCATCAGGAGCTTAATATGTGCCGTCATCTGTCCGTTGCGGAAAATATGTTTCTGGGCCGAGAGATCAGAGGAAAATTTGCGCTGAACAACGATAAGATGGAGGCGGAAGCCAAGAGGATACTGGATGATCTGAAGATCGACATTGATCCGAAGCAGACCGTGGGAGATCTGCCGGTGTCAAAGCAGCAGATGGTGGAGATTGCCAAAGCGCTGTCCATCAATGCCAGGGTTCTGATCATGGATGAGCCTACCTCCGCACTGACGGCCAGAGAGATTGATGATCTGTTCCGCATTATCCGCAAGCTGAAATCGGAAGGAAAAGGAATTGTTTACATATCCCACAGACTGGAAGAATTATCCCACATTGTGGACCGCGTGACGATCATGCGTGACGGCCAGTATATCACTGATGGCAACTTCTCAGACTTTACCATGGATCAGATTATTGCCAACATGGTAGGCCGTGAGATTAAAGAGAAATTCCCGCGGGTGGAATGTAAAAGAGGGAAAAAAGTATTTGAAATAAAGAATCTGAATGCCGGAAAAATGGTGAAAGACATTAATTTCTCTGTTTACGAGGGGGAGATCGTAGGATTTGCAGGACTGATGGGAGCTGGAAGAACAGAAACCACCAGAGCAATCTTTGGTGTGGATCCCAAGGAGAGCGGTGAGATTTATGTAGACGGTAAGGCTGTGAAGATAAACTGTCCCATGGATGCCATTAAAAGCGGCGTGGTGCTTGCGCCGGAGGACAGAAAGAAGGACGGTCTGTGTACAAAGCTGAGCATCCGTCAAAATCTGGCCCTGCCAAATCTGGACTGGGTCTGCAATAAACTGGGTGTGATCAGCAGCGGCAAAGAAGAAAAGCTGTGTGAAAAAGCGGTGCAGGATTTGAAGATTAAGACTCCCAATGTGGAAGTGGATGCGGGAAACCTTTCCGGCGGTAATCAGCAGAAAGTGGTAGTCGGCAAATGGCTGGCAAGAGATTCAAGGGTAGTGATCTTTGACGAGCCCACCAGAGGGATCGATGTCGGCGCAAAGGTTGAAATCTATAATCTGATGAATGAATTGAAAAAGCAGGGAATTGCCGTTATGTTCGTATCTTCGGAGATGCCGGAGGTTATGGGAATTGCGGATCGTATCATCGTGATGTGCGACGGCAGGATTACCGGTGAGGTGATGGCAAAGGATACAACGCAGAGTGAGATCCTGACACTGGCCACAACCTTTGAAGATAAGAAAATAGGCAGCAATTAATGGAGGAAGAGAAAATGAAAAGTAAAAGACAAAACCCGCTGAAAAAGTTTCTGGCGATCAGAGGTATGGGAGCAGCCCTGACTGCGTTTGTGGGCCTGATCATTATTTATGTGGCCTTCGGCCTGATTAATCAGGCAGTGTTTTCGGGACAGAATATCCTGAACCTGCTGCGTTCCATGTCCAAATACCTGCTGATCGGTATTGCGCAGAGCTATATCCTGATCACAGGAAACATTGACTTGTCCATCGGTTCCATGGCCGGAATGAGCGCCATGATCTCCGCTACGATGATGACTATGGGAGTTCATCCGGTGCTGGCATGTCTGATGGCGCTGATCAGTTGTCTGGCAGTAGGTGTTGTGAATGGTTATCTGGTAGGAAAATTCAAACTGCCGCCTTTCATCGCTACGCTGGGTACTATGTTTGTTTCCAGAGGTGTGGCTTACATGGTAAACGGCAACCGCAATACGGACGCTATCGCAACCGGTATTGGAAAAGAGGCTGCGGACAGCTTCCAGAATTTCTTCTACTATGGTAAGACGCTGGGTGTCTACAATACCTTCTGGATTTCAATCATTGTATTTATTATTTTCTTTTTCCTGCTGTCAAAAACCCGCACAGGACGTCACATTTATGCGATCGGTTCCAATATTGATGCGGCGAAGCTCTCTGGTGTTAATGTGGTGGCGACCACCACTAAGGCATATCTGGTCAGCGCAGTCTGCTCCTGTCTGGTTGGACTGATCCTCTGCGCACAGGCGGGTATGGGAAATATGGAAGCCGGAAACATGTATGAGATGTACGGCGTAGCCGCAGGCGTTATCGGTGGTGTGTCACCTCTGGGCGGTACCGGTATCCTGCTTGGTACTCTGGCTGGTGCAGCTGTATGGCAGACTCTGGAAAATGGCTTGAATATGATCAGCGCGCAGGTAGGTATCCAGAGAATTGTAATCGGTGTTATCGTAGTAGGTGCGGTTCTTCTGGATGTAGTAGTAAGAAACGGCCAGTTTGGAAAGAAGAAATCCAAGTAATCTAAGGACTAAACCGTATTGCATACGGATAGTTAAATAAAAACCTATATAATTATCAAGGAGGATTTTAAAATGAAAAGAAAAATGTTAGCAGTACTTTGTACGATGTCTCTTGCTGCCACAGCATTCAGCATGACGGCTTTTGCAGATGGTGAGAAGATCGCATTGATCACCATGGACTCCATCGACCAGCACTGGGTAACCCTGAATGAAGGTGCGCAGGCAGCAGCGGAGGAGCTGGGAGCAACCGTAGAGTTCATGGCTCCCAACACAAAGGATGACGCTCAGCAGATTGAGTGCGTAAACAATGCAGTAGCCGGCGGATATCAGGCAATTCTGGTAGCGGCAAACGGTCCGGACGCTATTTCTTCCGCTTTGCAGGAAGCAAAAGATGCAGGCATCAAGATCGTATACGTTGACTCTCCGGCAAACGTTGAGGCAGAGGCTACTTTCTCCACAGACAATTTTGCAGCAGGAACCACCGCAGGCGAAGAGATGAAGAAAGCGCTGGAAGAAAAAGGAATTACTTCCGGTAAGATTGGTGTCATCAGCGTAAACGCAGCAACCGCTTCTACCGTAAGCCGTGACGAAGGTTTCCGCGCAGCATTCGAGGGAACAGATTTTGAACTGCCTGAGACTCAGTACTGCGACGGTGACGCAGCAAAATCCCAGAGCATCGCAGAGAACTTCATTACACAGGGCGTTGTAGGTATCTACGGATGTAACGAAGGTTCCACCACTGGCGCTGGAAATGCGATCAAAGCTTCCGGCAACACAGAGATTGTTGGTGTTGGTTTCGATAAATCTGATGCAATCCTGAACCTGATCAGTGACGGATATCTTCTTTGCACCATGGCTCAGAATCCGGATGTTATGGGTTCCGAGGGCGTGAAAGCAGCAGTAGCAGCTATCGGCGGCGAAGATCTGGGCGGCAAAGTAGAGGATACCGGCGTATCTGTAATCGATGCAGCAGCACTGGCAGAAGCAACAGAGGCTGTAACAGAATAAGCAGAAGCTATTTAAAGTTTAATGGAAAACCGCTGGATATCCGGCGGTTTTCTTGTGATATAGAAAAGTTCTCACTTTCCTATATCAGAACAAAGCGCTTCGTGCGGTGATGCGCACGGATGCATAAGGGAATTGATTGCTGTGCAATCTGCATCCGGCGCAAAAAATGCCTTTTCCCTCAAGATTGAGGGGCAGGGGAGTTGAGATGCCGAAGGCATTATTTACATATAGGAAACTTTGTCTCCTATATGACAAAAGCCTACGGCAAGATTTTGTCCTTTTCCGGTGGGAAAAGGTCATGTTTTAGTGTATACTGTTTGGTAAGAGCAGAGAAAACTGTGAAAAACGGATATGGGAAATGAGGAATGAAATGGTTAAGGTAATTGTTGCGGATGATGAAGAACGAATCTGTCAGTTGATCGAGGCTTTGGTGGACTGGGAAGCGCTGGGACTGGAGCTGTTGGGATTTGCCCATAACGGATTGGAGGCCGGCGAGATGGTGGAAAAGCTGGGGCCGGATATTCTGATTACGGATATCCGCATGCCGGGATGTAGCGGGCTGGATCTTATCAGACGGGTGAAGGAGAGCAGCAGGGCCCCGGAGATTATTGTGATCAGCGGCTACGCACATTTTGAGTATGCGCAGCAGGCTATCAAATATGGTGTGGGTGATTATCTGCTGAAGCCTATCAGCAAGACGGAGCTGTCTGCAACACTGGAAAAGCTGAAGGGACGAATCTGTGACAGAAGGGAATCGGAGCAGGACAAGGAGGAGCTGCTGCGGAAAGCCAGAAAAGATGTGCGGCGGCTGCGGACAAACCTGATCGGAGATCTGATGGAGCAGGAAACCCTTCCGCTTTCCATGGAGATATTGAAGGAGCACTATTATCTGGAGGTGCAGCCGGGATTGTTTCAGGTATTCTGGATGAAAATGGACGGAAAGCAGGATACACTTAAGGAACCATCCGCATCGGTACTGATGGAGAAGGCGCAGGAGGTGCTGGAGCGGAATCTGAAAGAGGTATGCGTGGAACTGGTGACGGCCATAAAGGGCTATGCCTGCATTGGCATTATCAATTATCCCGGGGATCGGAGAGAAGAAATACGTAGGCGCCTGAAAGAGTGCCTGAATCAGTTGGAATTGCAGAAAAATCTGTTTAGTCCGGTGACATTTTCCATATCGGTGGGAAGTGCGTTTGATGATCCGGGGCTGCTGCCTGCATCTATGAAGGATGCCTCTGTGCTGATTCAGGATCGTATCGTGAAAGGGATGGGCCGACTGCTGGAGCGGATGGGAACAGCCTCCAGGATACTGGAAAATAATGTGCTGGAAAAATATCTGCGGGATATTGACCGGGCTTTGGAGGAACTGGACGCCGAACAGTCGGATGCGGTGGTGGACAGCCTGCTGAAGAAGGTGCAGGAATTAAAAGAAATGCGGGGATATGAAATTTTTGAGTTGGTCTATTCAGCCGCAGATCTTTTTTCCGCCCGTGCCCAGATGCCGGATCGAACCGGATGCCTGGAAGAATTCAGAAAACAGTGCGACCAGTGCAGCAGCAAGGAGGAGCTGTTTCAGTGCCTGAGCAGTTTTCAGAAACAGTATATTGAAGAATGCAGAATACAGAACCAGAATGAAGCGGTGCGTCCAATCCGAAAGGCCAAGCAGTATATCCAGAATCATTACAGTGATCCCATTACGCTGGAGGAAGTCAGCAGCGCCGTGGGCTTAAGTACCGCATATTTCAGCGTTTTATTTAAGAAAACAGAAGGGGAAGGGTTTGCCAAGTATCTGATTAATGTACGGATGGAACAGGCTAAGATTTTGCTGCGGGAATCAAATATCTCGGTGGCGGAGATCTGCCGGAAGGTGGGATACAATGATCTGAAGCATTTTACTCATACCTTTGAAAAAGCGGTGGGTGTAAAGCCAGCCACATACCGGAAGTTGTACGGATAGAGGGAGACGGCCATGGAAGAACAACGCAAATTAAAATATATTTCAAACCGGGTGGCCTGCATGTGGGCAATCTGTGTGGCCCTGATGGTCATCCTGTCATCCCTGTTGTTTTATCTTGCGGTCAAAGGGGAAGCTCCTCTGTGGTTTGCGGTGCTTTTTCTGGTACAGGCAGTCGGAATCTTTCTGGCGGGCTGGTTTTGGATTTTGATCCCTTACCGAAGGTCGGAGAAGATAATCCGGCGGTTTGTGGACGGGTATCTGCTGTATGACGATGTGGATTATGACGGAGCTGTCCTGACGCCTTCGCTCCACTCCCTTATGGAGCTGGTGGATAAGATTGTGCGCTCTCCCCAGATGATGGATTTGAATAAGCGGCAGGCCCAGTATCTGGCTTTGCAGAACCAGATCAATCCCCATTTCCTGTACAATACGCTGGAAAGTATCCGGGGCGAGGCGTTGATTGCCGGGCTGGACAGTGTGGCGGATATGACGGAAGCTTTGGCCAAGTTTTTTCGGTATACCATAACAAAGGTGGAAAATCTGGTATCGGTAGAGGAAGAACTGGACAATTGTGAAAATTATTTCTGGATTCAGAAGTACCGTTTCGGGGACCGGCTGCAGCTTCATGTTAAATATGACCCGGATGAGTGGGATGAGATTATGAGCTGCCGTATCCCTAAGCTGACGCTGCAGCCTATTCTGGAAAACAGTATCATACACGGTACAGAGCTGAAGGTGGGAACCGGAAATCTCTATATCCATTTTGAACGAACTCAGGACAGGCTGTTGATTCGTATTTCCGATGACGGTGTGGGAATGGACGAGGAAACGCTGAAAAAGCTGAACCGGAAGCTGGGGCAGGATGTAGGAGCCCTGACATCTCAGGAGGAGAAGCAGGGTGGCATCGCACTGGCAAACGTAAACAACAGAATCCATCTGATCTTTGGAGATGAGTATGGTCTGCACGTCTATTCCGTGCTTCAGGGAGGAACCGATGTGGAGATTACAATTCCCATTGTTACGGATGACAGGAAGATGAAGAACCGGAGTGTGCTGCCATGAGACAGGAGATATTTCGGATGGAACGCGTAACCTGCAAGGAGCGGGAGGTTACGCTGCTGGAGGATTTTAACCTTCAGATTTTTGCCGGGGAGATACTGGGGCTGCTTCCGGTGAATGCCCACGGAATGGCGGCCTTTTTAAAACTGCTCCAGACCAACGGCCCCCTCTATGATGGTTACGTCTACTATGGAGGAGAGATGGTGAATTCGTGGAAGGGAACGAGAAAGTCAACCAACCGTATCAGCGTGATCGGAGTGGAGAGCCGGCTGGTGGAAAATATGAGCGTTTCCGATAATATATTTGTGCTCCGTCAGGGCTTCCGTCAGGAGATTATACGAACGAAGCTGTTGAAACATCAGCTTGCTCCGTTTCTGGAAGATATTGACATGGATATTTCCGTAGATGCCAGAGTAGAAGATCTGCCTGTTTTCGAGCGGGTGGTGGTGGAGCTTTTGCGGGCAGTGGCCATGGGGAACCGGCTGATTGTTTTAAACGAAATCGGCACGGTAATCAGCGCCGAGGAGTTGGGGAAGCTGCACGAAATATTGCGCCATTACACAAAGCAGGGATTTTCTTTTCTGTATATCTGCCTTCACTATGAAGAGATGGACCGGATTTGCGACAGAACCGCCATGCTTTCCAATGGCCGTATCCAAAAGATTGTGGGCCGGGGAGCGGAGGAGCAGACATTGCTTTATGCGGCGGAGTATGACCGTATGGTGCGCAGCCATCTGGAAAACAGGAAAGAAGTGCCGGAAGAAAAAGAGGAAGTTTTGCGGTTTCATCATCTTCAGGGGGAGAGTATGCGGGATTTAACCTTTTCTGTCTATAAGGCGGAATGTCTGGTACTGCAGATTCAGGACAACGGTCTTTTCAGGGAGATGCGGGATATGCTTCTGGGAAATCTGCAGCCTGAGTCCGGTGAGATTCTGATGGATGGAAAGCGGGCGGCGCTGACGGGAGACGGTGAGATCGCCGTGGTACAGGAACTGCCCACAAAGACTATGGTATTTCCCAAACTAAGCTATATGGAAAATCTCTGTATTTCGCTGTCCAACCGGGTGCCGGATTTGTGGAGAAACCGTCGGATCCGCAGCAGTATCCGTCAGGAGTATGGGGAGGTTCTAGGGGAGGAGGTCTTTTTCCTCTCAGAAGAAAATTTAAGCGAAAGGCAGAAATACCAGATGATCTACATGCGGGTGCTTTTGCAGAAGCCCCGGATCGTTTTTTGCATTCAGCCCTTTAAGGGGGCGGATCTTCCTCACAGAATGGTGGTGTGGGAGATGATGGAGATGCTGCTGGAGCATGGAATCGCCGTGGTGATCCTGTCCTTGAATCTGGCGGATTCCCTTTCTCTGGCTGACAGGCTTTTGATCATTGACAGCAGCGGGAGACAAAAAGAAATGATGCGCAGTGATTTTGCGTCTATTCCCACAGTGGAACCGTGGATTCATCTGTACAGGAACTGATCGGGAAAGGTATCCGGTCAGTTCCTGTTAGATTCTGCACAGAGTTTCAGAGAAGCCTGCGCACTCAACTTTCATGGCGCCTTCCGGCAGTTCAAAAATACCGTATTTTTCCTGACAGAATGAACCGGATTTTCCGAAAACAGTTAAGAAAAATCCTTGACATTCCTCACAAATTGTATATAATAATATCATATATACAAAGTTTTAGTTTGCATATGCATATTTATTGGCCGGAAGCTTTCTTGCTTCCGAAGGTTACAAAAGATTCGCAGAAAGCTGAGCGCTTTCATCAAGGGGCAGTTCGCCCGTAATTCAGAGAGTGTTTCTATTTACAGAATGGCATGGGAAGGAGCTGTGTTTACACAGGCTGACGGAGCACGCCATGAAAAAGAGGGGATCTTTAAAGCGGGTTCCTCCATGATTTATGCAGAGAAAAGGCAGGTGATGCGTCTGCGGGCCGGCAATGTAGTGGCAGGGAAGTATCGTTTATTGAAGCCGTTGGGCAAAGGCGGAGAAGGAAGCGTATGGCTGGCGATCCATCTTCAGACCGAGCAGCTCTGGGCAGTTAAGGAAATCCCCAGAGGCAGGGACGGACAGGAGTTTCATGAACTGAATATGTTAAAAAAACTGCATCATCCTTCTCTGGCCAGGATTTTGGATGTGCAGGAGGAGACCGGAGCGGTCTACCTGATTATGGAATATATTCGGGGACATGATCTGGCTCAGATTGTGCAGCGGCAGGGAAGGCTGTCTCCGGAGCAGGTATTGGAGGCAGGATATCAGATCAGCAGGGTATTGCAGTATCTGCATGGCCGAACCTCACCGGTGTATCATTTGGACATTAAACCATCTAATATTATTCGAGAAAAGGGGGGCAGACTTGTACTGGTGGATTTCGGGGCAGCCGCAAAGCCGTTGAACCCGGGAGAAGAGAAGGAACGGAGGGGAACAAAGGGCTTTGCTGCTCCGGAGCAGTATGACCTGAAAGGAAAGGTGGATGCCAGGACAGATATCTTTGGCCTGGGTGCCACCCTGTATTTTTTGATCTCCGGTGTATGCTATTCAGAAAGCCTGGCCAAGAGCCGTATTCCCGGATGCCCGGAAGCATTGGGAAATATTTTAATGAAATGTGTCCGGAGTGATCCCGACGAGAGGTTTGAGAACAGCCGCCAGTTGGGGCGCAGTCTGTATCGGCTGAAAAAGAGGAGAGCCTTTGAACGGAAACGGCTTCAGTTTTGGGGTGCGGTTCTGCTGGCGGCAGCGGCAACGGGCCTGGCCTGGAAGGAAGTGCCCCGGGAGTTTTTCAGCCGGGCGGAGGAGGTATGGAATTACGAGAAGCTTCTGGAAGAGGCGCTTTGCGCAGGAAAAGAGGAAAGCGATTCATTTTATCAAAAAGCGGTTTTTCTGGAACCGGGGCGGAAAGAGGCTTATTTGCAGTTTTTAGAGGAGGCCGCTGCGGATGCCTGCTTTTCTGTGACGGAGGAACAGGCATTGCGGACGCTGCTGCATACGATACCGATGGGAGAGACACAGACCAATGAGGAACAGTTGGCAGAGAATCCGGAGGAATACGGTCCCTTTGCGGCCAGGCTGGGAATGGTCTATTGGTATGATTATGAAGCGGAAGGAGGGAAAAGGATAGGGACCGGATGGTTCCGGAAGGCGGGAAAGGACCGGGAAAATCGGAAGGATGCTCCGGGATGGGCAGTGCGTTCAGAGATCTTTGCCCATATGGGAAGCTATTATGAGAGTCTTGGCAGGGCGACAGAGGAAACAGACCATACTGCCGAATATTGGGAAGATTTGACAAAATTGCTGGAGCAGGATGTGATGGAGGAAGAAAATCCGGTGACTGAGCTTCGTTTCTATCAGGAAGCAGTAAATCAGATGATATTTTTGGCGGAGGAATTGCGGAATGCAGGAATTTCCGAAGAACGGCAGAAAAATATGCTCCGGCTGATCCGCCAAAAGACGGAGCAGGCATCAGGGGAATTGAGCGGCGGGAAAGCAGACATAGATGCGGGGGAATGGCCGGAAGGACAGGGTCGGGATACAAAGGAAGAGCTGGTACGGGAAATTCTTTCACGTATTCAGACAGCAGAGGAAATTCTGGAGCATGAAAAGCGATAGGAATGCAGGAAATATTCTGAAAGAAGCAGAAAAGAACGGGGGACAGGTGTATGAAGCATTACGGGAGGAAAGCTGTGGTAATTCTGCTGGTTTCACTGATTCTGGCAAATCATTACATAGAGTATGGAAGAAAGGTAAAAGCATCGGAAACGGAGAAGTGCGTTGCGGAGTACGAAGCAAAAAATGATGCCGCATATTTGGCGGAGGGCGAGCCGGAAAGTGAGG
>JAUNON010000108.1 GCA_030537145.1 Lachnospiraceae bacterium
TTGTATCGGGAACCAATGGTTTCAGCCATCCAGTTTCTGTAAAGTTTTCTTTAAATTTTAGAAAAATATCCCTGCATTTCACGAATGAAAAGCTGCGCAGCTGCAGAAAGGGCAGTTCGACTTTGACAGGCAATTCCAATCTTGCGGTAACAAGGCGGATTCAACGGTTTGGCTGCAAGTTGGTAAGAGGTTCGCTTTAATACCGTTTCCGGAAGAATGCTGATACCGATGCCTTTTTCCACGAAGGACATAATCGTGTAATCATCTCTTACCCGAAGGCTGACATTAGGCGTAATTCCATTGCGGCGGAAATATTCATCGAAATCTTCGATACAGCCTTCCTCAAGCATAATAAAACGCTGAGAAGATAATTGTTCTGCCGGAAAAACATCTGCATCCGCATAAGGATGGGAACGAGCCATAATGACAACCATGCGCTCCTGGCTAAAGGGAATCACATCAAATTTAGGTGAAAACGGAAGCCGTAGAAAGCCAAAATCCACCTTGCCATTTAAAATCCAGCTTTCAATCTCATGGTAATCTCCCTGCAGCAATTCAAAAGAGACTGCAGGATATTTTTCGCTGAAGGAGTGAATCACCTGAGGAAGAAAATGACAGGAAATACTGGTAAAAGCACCGATCCGGATATTTCCGGTCAAAATCCGCTTAATATCAGAAAGCTTGTTTTCCAAAGCAGTCTCTGCATTATAAATTGCCTGAATATAAGGGTAACAGGCTGTCCCGTCTGCAGTAAGATGAATTCCATATTTATTTCGCGTCAAAAGTGTAATATTCATCTCTGCTTCCAGAGAGGAAATCAACTGGCTGACCGCAGACTGGGTGTAGCCGATCTGCTGTGCCGCCCCGCTGAAGCTGCCGCATTCTACCACCTTTATGAATACGCCGTATTTCGATAATTTCATATATATTCTCCATTTAAATTAGGTTTTCTGATAATTCAGATAAGATATCCTTGATTTACTTCCTATCATAGCAAATGCTATATTTTTTATCAAGAAACAAAAGGAGGAGGAAGGGTATGACAGAACGAAACGCAAATTTACTATTGGTGTCTGTAGCATTGGTATGGGGTGCCTCCGGAACCTTAATGAAAATCGGAATTGGGGACATAACGCCTTTTAGCCTGATTGCTCTCCGGTTTGGAATTGCATTTTTTATTATGATGATACTGTTTTGGAAAAAAGTTTATCTGATCGGAAAGCGGGCAGCCGGATACAGCTTTTTGATGGGAAGTGCAATGTTTTTCACCTTTGCTTTTTTAATGTACGGCTTGAAAACAACGCCGGCCTCTACTGCCGGCTTTCTGACAGGCACCGCAGTTGTTATGGTTCCTTTATTGGAACTGATGCTTTTTCGGAAGTTCCCCGCAGGAAAGGTTTGGATCGCAATGATCATTGTACTTGCAGGAATTTCTCTGCTTTCATTGAATGAGGAGCTTTCTATTGGCACAGGAGAGATTTTCTGTATCATAGCCTCACTGTTCAACGCTATTTACATTATTATGACTGGGCATTTCTCCAAGAAGGAGGATCCGCTTCAATTAGGGATCTGGCAGCTTTTCAGCGCATCTCTGTGGGGAGCCGTATGTGCAGCAACAACCAGCGGAATCGGATTGCCGAAAACGCAGATAGGATGGATTACCGTGTTGAGTCTGGCGCTGCTTTGCAGTGCTTATGGATACGTGATCCAGCCTTTGGCTCAGAAGTACACAACTCCAGAAAAAACAGGGTTCATTTTAGCTTCAGAGCCTGTATTTTCTCTGGCTTTTGCCAGTCTGATATTAGGTGAAAGCTTTACAGAAAAAGAAGCTCTTGGGGCTGCACTTATATTCGTCAGTATACTCGTTGTAAATGGGAGGGGATTCCATTTATATAAAAACACACAAGGAGGAATTAAGAAATGGAAAAAGTAGGCTTTATCGGTATGGGAAATATGGCTGAAGCAATCGCCGGAGGCTTTGTCTGCAGCGGTGTCATACCGGCACAGAACATCTATGCATTTGATGTTGCCCAAGAAAAGTTGAAAAAAACAGCACAGACCTATGGATTTCACGGGTGTGCCACCATTACAGAGATGGTGAGCCAGGTAGATACAATTCTGGTTGCTGTAAAGCCATACCTGGTGGAACAGGTCGTGTCGCCGTTAAAGGAGCTGCTGAAGGGAAAGGTACTGCTGTCTGTGGCTGCCGGATGGGATTTTGTACGGTATCAGAGCATATTAGATGACAGCACCAGGCATTTATTCATCATGCCAAATACACCTGCATTAGTAGGCGAAGGTGTTCTGCTGCTGGAAGAAACAAATTCTTTAACGGAGGAAGAATTTCAGCAGGCAAAAAACTGGTTTGGAGCAGTAGGAACCGTTAAGGTTCTGCCAAGCAGTTTGATGGATATCGGCGGAACGGTCAGCTCCTGCGCACCTGCATTTTTAAGCCTTGTAGTAGAAGCAATGGCAGATGGCGGCGTAATGTATGGATTGCCCAGGCAGACAGCTTATGAACTGGCCAGCCAGGCAATGGCCGGAACCGGCAAAATGATCCTGCAGAGAGCGCTTCATCCAGGACAATTAAAGGATATGGTCTGCTCTCCAAAGGGATCCACAATCCTCGGTGTTGCTTCCCTGGAAAAAAATGGTTTGCGAAATGCAATGATCAGCGCAATTGACACGGTAATGAAACGATAATACACAGCAGCCACATTCAAAATAATGGTAAAGATGAATGTTTCCTGCAAATGACACAGTAGAATGGAGGTACTTATGGGAACTCAGAGTAATGAAAAAAAGGCAAAACGTGAATTAGGGAAATTTGAAACCTTTTTCCCAATTATTGCAATGCTTGCCATTGTTATTATTGGAAAAGGATTTTTATCATTTAATATAACAGCAATGCTGGTTTTGGCAGCCAGTGTGCTAGGCTGCTTTGCAGTGTATTGCGGAATCAGTTGGAATGAAATGTTTGGAGAAATTGCTGCTAAGATCCAGAAAAGTCTGGGAGCAATTTTGCTTCTGATTATTGTAGGCGGTCTGGTTGGCGCATGGATGTCCTGCGGAACCATTCCTATGCTGATCTATTATGGCGTGCAGATCATCAGTCCTCAGTGGCTGCTGGTTACATCTTTCTTGCTGACTGCTATTGTATCGGTATGTACCGGATCCTCCTGGAGTTCTGCCAGCACCATCGGTATCGCACTGATGGGAATTGCTACAGGTCTTGGCGCAAATCTGCCGGCAGTAGCAGGTGCGGTTGTGGCAGGTGCCTTCTTCGGTGATAAAATGTCCCCTCTGTCCGATACAACGAATCTGGCTCCTATCGCTGCTGGTTCTGAATTATATTCCCATATTCGTCACATGTTCTGGACGACAGGTCCTGCAACCGTGATTTCTTTGGTCGTATATGCGGCAGTTGGATTATCTTCCGGCAGTGGAAGCAGCGCTTCCTCAGAAGTAGTAACGCAGATGATTGCACAACTGGATTCTATGTACAACTGGAACCTTTTATTACTGCTCCCATTAATTATTATCTTAGCTGGTTCTGTTTTACGTAAGCCCTCTCTTCCGGTTATGGTATTATCAGCCGGGGTTGCCATTGTGGAAGCAAAGATCTTCCAGGGCATTTCTTTCAGTAATTTGTTTTCTGCTTTTGTAACAGGCTTCTCTACGAACATGATCACAAAAGCAGGATTTGATAATGAGGCAGTGATCCCAGAAATCGCGAAGCTTCTGAACCGAGGCGGTATGGAAAGCATGATGAGCACAGTAGCTGTTCTTCTGGCTGCTCTTGCAATGGCAGGAATCTTAACAAGCATCGGTTCCCTGGATAAGCTGCTGGAATTGATCGTCAGCCGCGCCAAAACAACAGGAAGCCTGATTTTAAGTACGATCGCAACCGGATGGATCATGGCTATGACTACCAGCAACTCTCATGTATCGATCCTGATTACAGGCGAGCTGTTTCAGGAAGCCTATAAAAAACGCGGACTGGCGCCGGTTAACCTGTCCCGTTCCCTGGAAGACAGCGTCACTCTGGCAATGCCCTGTATTCCATGGGCATCTTCCGCAATTTACATGACCACCTGTACCGGTATCCCTACACAGCAATATCTTCCGTGGGCGATATTATGCTGGATGTGTTCGATCCTTGCAATAATCTACGGTTTTACCGGTATCGGAATCAAAAAGGCAGGAGGAAATGATGAAATATAATTTTGAAACAATTCGTCCCCGTTATGATGTCAATTCGTTTAAATGGAATGAAATGAAAGAAGCGGTTCCGGATCTTGAAGAAGGAATCATTCCTTTTTCCATCGCAGATATGGAATTTGAGACAGCGCCTGAGATCGTAGCCGGCCTGAAGGCATATCTGGATCGTTACGTACTTGGATACTCCAATCCCACGGACCGTTTTAAAGAATCTGTGGTTCAATGGATGAAAAACCGCCATCACTGGGAGGTCAAAAAGGAGTGGATGCTCTTTACCCATGGAATTGTAAGCGCCTTTTACATGGCAGTTCATGTATTTACCGAACCTGGCGATGGAGTTATGCTGATGACTCCCTGCTATTATCCCATGTATCACGCAATTGAAAATAACAACCGTGTTTTAGTAAACAATGCAATGATCCAAAACGGCGATCACTATGAGATTGATTTTGATGATTTTGAAAAGAAGGCAAAGGATCCCAAAACAAAGCTTTTAATCCTCTGCAGCCCGCATAATCCGACCGGCCGGGTTTTTACCAGAGAGGAATTAACCAGAATCGGACGTATCTGCATCGATAACCATGTAATGATTTGTGATGATGAAATTCACAATGATCTGATCATGCCTGGTTATGAGCATATTGTTTTTGGTTCCATCAGCAAAGAATTTGCAGAACACAGCATGATTTGTATTGCCCCCAGTAAAACCTTTAATTTGGCGGGACTGCAGACCTCCACGATTTTAATTGCTAATCCTGAAATTCGAGAACGTTTTTTACAATATCAATGCCGCGACACGGATGCCCCAAAATGCAATGTTTTAGGATATGAAGCCAATCGAATCGCATATGAGGAATGCGGCGGCTGGCTGGATGAATGCATTCAGGTAATCAATCGCAACCGGATGATCATTGAGGAATTTTTTTCCCGTGAACTGCCGCAAATTAAAGTAACACGCCTGGAAGCCACCTATCTGCTTTGGATGGATTTCCGAGAATTCGGGATTGAAGCAAAGAAGCTTTCCAGAATCCTGCGTGTGGAAGGCCATCTGTTCTTTGACGATGGCTACATGTTCGGCCAGCAGGGTACCGGTTTTGAACGTTGGAATCTGGCCTGCCCCACCAGCTACATCCAAGCAGCATTGATTCGTTTAAAAAAGGCGTTAGCTCCATATATTTAAAGAAATACATACTGCATACTTAAGCGGGTGAGAATCCTCACCCGCTTTCTTTGTTATATATGAGACTGATTAATGCTGCATACAAAAATTTGTTTGAATAAAAACCAAGGTAAAATATATACAAATCCATTGCGCCCATCATAACAAACAGCTGCCTTCAGGAGCGCGTCATAACACCTTAAATCAGTATGCGATGCCGATAACGTTTAACATAAACCAGCAAATTCCAACTATGGATCAATAGTTACATCAGGCATCTCTTTTTTCGCAGATACCAGCAGCATCATCGGACGGCGCATTTCATCCTTCATTCCGG
>JAUNON010000109.1 GCA_030537145.1 Lachnospiraceae bacterium
GGGAAAGAAGAGGAGAATTTGTTATGAAAAAGAAATTGATGTCTTTATTGATGGTTGCTACAGTTTCAGCTACAGTACTTGCCGGATGCGGCGGCAGCGGTTCTGATTCTACTACCGCAGCTTCAGCAGCAGCTGCTGATACCAAAGCAGAGGCAGCAGAGACTACCGCAGCATCACCGGCAGCTTCCGGAAGCGAGCTGAAGTTTACCACCGGCGGAGACCAGGGTACATATTATGGATTCGGAAGTGTACTGGCCGGCCAGGTAAGCGGCGATACCGGCACGAAGGTAACTGCGATTACCTCCGGCGGTTCTCAGGCCAATATCGAGGCTCTTGAGGTTGGCGATGCACAGCTTGGATTTGTACAGTCTGACGTTATGGCATATGCCTACAACGGAACCAACACCTTTGACGGTGCAGCCGTTACTGATTTCTCTACGGTAGCAGCTCTTTATATGGAGCAGGTTCAGATCGTTACCTGCAATCCTGATATTAAGACCGTGGCTGATCTGGCAGGTAAGAACGTATCCATCGGCGCTCCGGGATCCGGCGTATATTTCAACGCAGTTGATATCCTTGGCGCATACGGACTGACAGAGGATGATATCAATCCTACCTATGAGTCCTTCGGCGACAGTGCTGAGAGCTTACAGGACGGCAAGATTGATGCGGCATTTATTACCGCAGGTGCTCCGACTACGGCAGTTACCTCTCTTGCAACCTCCAAGGACGTATATCTGGTAGCTCTGGATGATGAGCATATCGACAGCCTGATTGCAGCCTGCCCGTACTACAGCAAGAACGTAATTGCTGCTGATACCTATGATCTTCCGGAGGATGTAACTACAGTTGCCGTAGGCGCAGTTGTAATCGCACGTGACGATGTATCCGATGACGATGTTTACAATTTCGTTTCTACCGTATTTGATAATGTAGATACTATCACTGCAGCACATGCAAAGGGTGCTGAGCTGGATCTTGATTTTGCAGGTTCTGTAACTGCAGTTCCGTATCACGCAGGAGCTGCCAAGTACTTTAACGAGAAAGGCATCGAAGTACCTACAAAATAAGCTTCTGAATATTAACAGGCTGTGGCAGGTATCTGCCGCAGCCCGTTCAATGGATGTGTAAGGAAGAGAACAGGTAAATATACAAGACAGATTCGTTTATGAGCATGAAATTACGATATTTTCCGCGAAGTGGATGAGCCTGCATCGGAAAGCCGGTGCGGCCTCATGCGCTCCGCGTTAAGTAGTCGAATTTAGAAAGAGAGGAAACAGCATGGGCTTTTTGAAAAAAGACACGAAGGCTTCTGTAAATACTGCTCCGGCAGAGGACACCGGGGTGGGAACTGCTGCTGACGTAGAGGCGGTCATGAAAAAATATGACCGGGAATCGAATGTACGTATCTGGGAAGGCTGGCAAAAGCAGGTGATCCGTTATCTGATGGCAGCATTTTCTGTTTACAGTATCTGGGTTACCCTGTTTGGCAAGGGACTGCGCGAGGTTCGTCTGACCAGATTCCTTGCGATGATTCTGATCATCGGTTATCTGAATTACCCGGCGAAGAAGGGACATTCCAAGGTCAATCACATGCCCTGGTATGATATTCTGATTATGCTTTTAGGAGCCGGCGGATTCCTTTATTTCTCTTTTAATGCGAAGCCGATTCTTATGCAGGCAACGAAGATTACGAGAAATCCAATGATGGTTGCAATTGCCATTATTTCGATCTTGTCTATGATGGAGCTGTGCCGGCGAAGCGTAGGCCTTCCGATTCTGGGAGTTGTCGGTGCGCTGTTGATTTATACCTTTGCCAATGTGCGTTTCGGTAAGGTGATTTACGATCTGTTTTATACCACTTCAGGTGTGATGAATACACCGATTGATGTGTGTGCCAAGTACATTGTAGTGTTTATTATATTCGGCGCATTTCTGGAGCGGACCGGTATTTCCAGCTTCTTTATTGATCTGGCAAACTCTGTGGCAGGTGCTTCTGCCGGCGGTCCGGCTAAGGTTGCGGTAATTTCATCTGCATTGTGCGGTATGGTATCCGGCTCTTCCGTAGGCAATACGGTGACCACCGGTTCCGTGACCATTCCTATGATGAAAAAGACCGGTTATAAGAGTGATTTCGCAGGCGCCGTAGAGGCTGCTGCTTCGACCGGAGGCCAGATCATGCCGCCGATCATGGGTGCGGCAGCATTCCTGATGGCAGAGTATATGGGCGTAAGCTATGCAGAGGTTGCTCTTCGGGCCATTCTTCCGGCTGTGCTGTATTTCACCGGTATTTATATTGCCGTTCATCTGGAGGCAAAGAAGCTGGGACTGAAGGGAATTCCGAAAGAGGAGCTTCCAAAGTTCCGTGTCCTGATTAAGAAAATTTATCTGCTGGCTCCGCTGGTAGTGCTGGTGGCGCTGGTATCTACCAATACACGTACCATGCAGTTCTCCGCAGCAGTTGCCATCGGCGTTACGCTGCTGGTAGGTTTGTTTAATAAGGATGACCGTATTACCTACAGCAAGATTGTGGATTCTCTGGAAGCAGGCGGTAAGGGTACGATTACGGTGGCTGTGGCATGCGCCATGGCAGGTATTGTGGCAGGATGCATCACCTCTACCGGTCTGGCATCTAAGCTGATTACGACGATTGTTTCTGTATCCGGCGGTCATGCAATGATCGCACTGGTACTGACCATGTGCTGCTGCATCGTGCTTGGTATGGGCGTACCGACCACGGCAACCTATTGTATTATGGCAGCAACCTGTGCTCCGATTCTGACAAGTCCGGAGATTGGCATTGCCACTATGGCAGCACATTTCTTTGTATTCTACTTCGGTATTGTAGCAGATATTACGCCGCCGGTAGCTCTGGCAGCGTATGCGGGAAGTGCGATTGCGAAGGCTTCGCCGATGAAGACAGCATTCAATGCTACCCGTCTGGCGATTGCAGCATTTATTGTGCCGTATATTATGGCCTTCAGCCCGGCAATTCTGTTTGTAAATACCAATGCTCTTGAGGTTGTACAGATTTGTATTACGGCGCTGCTTGGTATTTTCGGAGTATCTGCCGGATTGAGCGGATATGTATACCGCAGGATGAATTTTGCGGTGCGTGCGATCAGTATTGTAGGAGGATTGACCCTGCTGATTCCGGGAGCATTGACGGATGTGATCGGATTGGTTCTGATTGTGGGCGTGATCTTCTGGCAGCGCAGCGCAGCGGTGAAGAAGGCAGTGACTGCATAAAATTTATAAAGAAAAGCCATGCGGCTCTTATCCGGAAGGATGGGCGGTATGGCTTTTTTGTTGTTAAAGAGATCGGCAGAAGGAATGGAATGGTTGGTTTTTTTGAGGGATTATAGTATGATAGGGGAAGGAATTGTAAAGCTTATTTTGAAATGCCATAAGAAAGGAAAAGGATATGAAGGCGGATGGTTTGATTCTTGCGGGTGGAAAGAGCCGGCGGATGGGAGGATATCATAAGGGAGATCTGGTGTATCAGCAGCAGACCTTTTTGGAGCATGTGATCCGTGAGTTTCAAAAAGAAGCGGACCGTGTTTTTATTTCATACGGAGCCAAGGTGCGCAGAGCGTATGAGGGCTGTAAAATTGTGGCGGATGAGTTTTTGGACTGCGGTCCCATGGGAGGAATCCACGCAGGGCTGAAGGCCTGCGGGAATGAGTATGTGATGGTTGCGGCGTGTGATATGCCGTTTCTGGAGATCGGCTTGTACCGACATTTGTATGGAAAACTGCGGGAAGCGGAAGAAAAGGAAGGGTGCGTCTTCATGGGGGCGGTTCCCGTGGCGGATGGAAGGCGGCATCCTTTGGCGGCTGTTTATAAAAAGGGAATGGAAACGGAGCTGGAAAGACGGCTGAAAGAGGGAAGATACCGTCTGATGGATGCCCTGGAGGGTCAGAAGCTTTTGTATGTGGATGTGTCTGAGGAAACGGAGTTTCGGAATATGCTGATGAATGTGAATACGGTTTCGGAGTACAAGGCCCTGGTGGAGACGGATGGAGAACAGAAGCCGGACGAAGAGAGGAAGGATAGCACCTGGCAAGAAGAAATGTCAGAACAGAAACCGGACGAAGAGAGGAAGGATAGCACCAGGCGGAAAGGGACAGAAGAGCAGAAACTGCAGAAGCATCACAGGCAGGGGATTGTGGCGGTGTGCGGAAGGAAAAATTCCGGGAAGACCACCCTGTTGGTGAGGCTGGTAGAGGAGCTTGTCAGGCGGGGGGTCAGGACAGCGGTGATTAAGCACGACGGCCATGATTTTTCCTGCGATATTCCCGGTACGGACAGCTATCGGTTCCAGGAAGCGGGAGCATACGGGACGGCGGTATATTCCCGATACAGGACCTTTATTCACAAGGTCGGTGAGCCGGAACCGGAGGAGCTGATCCGGCAGTTTCCCGAGGCGGATCTTATTTTTATTGAGGGAATGAAGGGCAGTACCTATCCGAAGCTGGAGGTGGTACGGAGAGAAATCTCAGATGAGCCGGTGTCCAATCCGGAAGGACGGTTTTTGCTGGTGACAGACTGGGAGGCAGGGCATTTTCAGGAGCCGTCGGCAGGCTTTGAGGAACTGGATGTGATTATCGAGAGGATTATGGAACAGGTAAAAAATGATGCGGCAGAAGGGATTTTGTTATAGAACACTTTTCACAAAAATTTCATTTCTGCGGTGTTGCGTTAAATAATTATCACTATTTTTATAAAATTCACGGATTCTTATTGACTAAATTGATTTATTATGTAAAATTGGTTATAGGTGCCAGTTTATCTGGTTATCTTGAAAAAATAACACAAGTCCTGCGTAAGCGGGCGGTTGTCATTTTCTTCATTTCGCACCTATCACTATTTTAAAGAAAAGAGGTCAACGCAAAATGGCAAAAATTGATTTAAGTAAGTATGGCATCACTGGAACAACAGAAATTGTGTACAACCCTTCTTATGAAACCTTATTTGAAGAAGAGACCAAACCGGATCTGGAAGGTTATGAAAAAGGACAGGTCAGCGAACTTGGCGCTGTAAATGTAATGACCGGCATTTACACTGGCCGTTCACCAAAAGACAAATTCATCGTTATGGACGAGAATTCAAAGGACACAGTTTGGTGGACCTCCGATGAGTATAAGAATGATAACCATCCGGCTTCCCAGGAAACATGGGCTGCAGTAAAGGAAATCGCACAGAAAGAGCTTTCCGATAAGAGACTGTTCGTAGTAGATGCTTTCTGCGGCGCTAACAAGGACACCCGCATGGCAATCCGTTTCATTATGGAAGTAGCATGGCAGGCTCATTTTGTTAAGAATATGTTTATCATTCCTACTGATGAGGAGCTTGAGAATTTCGAGCCGGATTTCGTTGTTTACAATGCATCCAAGGCAAAGGTTCCGAACTACAAGGAGTTAGGCTTAAATTCTGAGACTGCTGTAGTATTCAACATTACAAGCCGCGAGCAGGTTATCATCAACACCTGGTACGGCGGTGAGATGAAGAAGGGTATGTTCTCCATGATGAACTACTATCTGC
>JAUNON010000005.1 GCA_030537145.1 Lachnospiraceae bacterium
ACAATAGTTCATTATCCAGAAAAAGAAGCAGTGTTTTCTTTTTTTACTGACAGAAATAAAATATTACATCCATTATCCGTAGAAAAGAGTACTCTTCATTTTTTTTCAAGGTGTCAAGATAGGAAAGTAGTATGGCATCTATATAGGAGTTCAGTACATCATCCTTAGAGGAAAAATTGCGATAAAAGGTTTTCCGGGAAACAGTTGATTCCAAAAGAATATGCTTTACCGTTATTTCCGAATACGGGTACTGCTCCATAAGGCGTAATAAAGTCTCCGTAATTACTTTCTTGGAACGCATCGCACTCGGATTTTTTGAAGAATTCATAATGCTCCTTTCTGACACTAAATTTCAAAATTGTGTCACTTTATGCATAAGCCTTGCTTTTGATTTGGGTTTATCTTATCATAGGCATAAAAAAGACACAATAGTTTACTTTTTGTAAAAGGAGCCAAAAATATGAAAATAACAGTCAGGTACCAATCTCGCGGAGGAAATACAAAAGCCGTTGCGGAAATTATTTCAAAAGAGTTTCATACTCAGGCACTTTCCGTTGACAATCCCATTAACGATTACACAGATATTTTGTTTTTGGGCGGCGGAGTATATGAATGGAAAATGGACAATAGTCTGCGTAATTTTATAGAACATCTTCCGACAGAAAAAATCGGACAGATGATCTGTTTTTCTACCACAGGACTTATGGACAGCACACTAAAACAAATGCGGCAGGCAGCGGAAGAACGGGGAATTGCAGTAAATGAGAATGAACTGCTTGTTAAGATGATGCTGCGGGGACATTCATGGTTGGGGCTGACAGGCGGAAATCTCACAGAAAAGCAGCGGAAACTGGTATTGGACTTTGTAAAAAAAATACGGGGAGAGATACAGTGAAAATTGTAAAAATATAGGAGGATATGTGATGGCAACTTATGTCTGGTTATTTCCAATTCTATTTATTTTTCACGATATGGAAGAAATCATTGGATTGATTCCCTGGTATCAAAAGAATAAGGAACTGCTGGGAAAGAGATTTCCGAAAATCTGTAAGGTCTATGAAAATGTTAGTACAGAGGGATTTGCTTTTGCTGTTTTTGAAGAGCTGGTGCTTTGTATTGCAATTTGCGTTATTTCACTTTTTACGCAATGGTATGGGCTATGGCTGGGTGGTCTTATAGGGTGTACGATTCATTTTGCCATTCACATCATACAGTCTGTTGCTATAAAAAAATATATTCCGGCATTGATAACCAGCGTTATGGCAGTGCCCGTTGGATGTATTGTAATTCGCAACAGCTTGAATGTGTTGAATTATTCTATAGAAGCATTGCTTCTATATAGTGCTGCGGGCATTGCTCTGGTTTCGTTGAACCTTAAATTTGCACACTGGCTAATGAAAAAATTTACTTTCTGGATGGAAAAATGGGGTTGCCCTCTCAATTAAAGGGAATTATTTTCTCTGTGCCATTTTCCGATATTCACCCGGCAGCATTCCTGTGCTCTTACGGAATAGCTCTGCAAGTCTGCTGGCGTTAGAATACCCGACCACTTTGGCTATCTGACCTATTGGCAAATCTGTTTTTGCCAAAAGTGTTTCTGCCTGGCTCATGCGGCGTTGTTGGATATATTCTGTTATTGTGCAGCCGTGATATTCTTTGAAAATTATTTGAAGCCGCCGCGCTCCTATAAATGATATTTTCACAATTTCATCTAAAGAGATATTCTGCATACAGTGGTCATTCAGATAAAGTGTTATATTTTCCAAATCTTTCATATCTTCTGCGGTCAATCGGCTTTTGGCTTCCTGCCTCTGGGTATGCTTTCTGCTCCATTCCACAACAAGAGAAACAGCCTGCGCTACCTTTGATTCATAAAAGAGCCGCGCCGATATTCCATTCCCCCGGTAATTCTGCACTTCCCGAAGTAAAAAGGTCATTTCGGGGAAATTCATTGTCTGCCCAACGGATGCAAAGGCTTCTAAGGGGTTTGCATATTCATCAGGATATTTGTTTTGCAAACATTCTTCATAATAAGCTGGCATAATTTCAATTCCGACACAGCGGATTGGGATTTTCTTATGTATCAAAACCTTATAGGGCCGATATCCGCCGACAAAGCTTTTTACGCTGCCGGCCTCCAATCGCCGGTATGGGGAAAGCTCCTCGCCGGAAATGGAATCGTATTGTGTAATACTTAAACATTCAGGCCAGGAAAAATTCATGACTGTGTCTTGATGAAAGTAAAAATCATGGATTTTAATATCGAACAGATTTTGTTGCCCATAAAACCAAAAGACACCCGCCCCTATGTGGTCCGATAATTTCCATGTGGAACCCAATTCACAATAGTCGTGATTCTCCGGATCTGGCAGGAAGCCTCTTTGAGCAAATTGCATTTCATAATATTCTTCAACTGAATTCAAAATAGTATGTCACCTCCGTCGATGCCTCAAAAACGAAAATATTTACCTCGAAAACGAATTTCTGTGTCAAAGCTATTGTCAAAGCGCCTTGAGGATAGTAGTATTGTGTTAATATAGTTAGTTATTTCTAACTACCATCTTAACACAACAAGTAAGAGCCGTCAAGAAAAAGAATGGGCTCTAATATCAAGGAGGAAATTGTTATGGCAATACAATCATCGTATCTGGACAAAAAAGGTCTGACGGTAAAAGACCTGGTGACGATCGGTATTTTCACAGCTTTATTTTTCGTTTTTGAGTTAATCGGTTCCCTTCCCTTTGCACCGAATCCGGCATTGACGTTCTACCAGCCTTTTGGAATTGCGCTGCTTTGCGGGCCGGTATTTTTACTCATGGTCGCAAAAGTGCCGAAGCGTGGTACGATTGCAATTCTGGGCATTATCAATGGTATTGTCTGGTTTGCGCTGGGGATGCACTGGGGTATGGATCTGGGCTATATCATCATGGGAATTGCTGCAGAAATTGTTGCGGGAATAAAAGGGTATAAAAACATCAAATGGAACATTGCTGCATACGCACTGTTCTGCCTTGGCCCTGCTGGCGTCTTTGTCGCTTATTTTTTCGATCCGTTGGTATGGGCAAAAACTATGCTGGAAAAGGGAACCGCACAAGAATACATAGATACGATGACCGCAAATGCACCCACTGGTATGCTGCCGGCTATTTTGCTGGGAACGATCGTGATTGCCGTGATTAGCGGCCTTGTGGGAAAGAAATTGTTGAAAAAACAGTTTGAGCGGGCCGGTATAACGGAGACACGCTCATGAGCAGGGAGCGCCGCAGATTGCGGATGCCTGTTGATACTGGCAGGACTGGCTTTTGGATCGATCCCCGCACAAAAATGGTAATTCTTCTCCTGTGTGTATTATCTGCAGCAATGGCCCCGTCTCTGCACTATGAGGTGCTTTTGGTTCTGTTAATTACCTGCTTTGGAATAGCGTGCCGGAAGGTACGCTATTCCATTATTGGGGCACTGGCTTATGCCGCGGTCTATTTTCTTACAATCGCCGCATTGAAAACACACGGTTCGGTTCAGGTTATGCTGGCTGCCTTTTTGGGGCTTGTTCACAAAGTTTATCCCTGCGGCATTTTATCAGGCATTCTTATTTCTACCACTAAGGTTGGAGAATTTCTCTCTGCCATGAATCGGAGCCATGTTTCGCAGAAAATAGTCATTCCGGTGGCTGTTATGATGCGGTACATACCAACTGTCCGGGAAGATTGGCATTTTATTAAGGATGCCATGAAAATGAGAGATATTTCCCCCTCTTTGAAAAGTTTTCTGACGCATCCCGGCATGACGGTCGAATGTATTTATGTCCCTTTGATGATGGCCGCTTCTAAAACGGCCGATGAATTGACCGTTGCTTCTGTTACAAGAGGAATTGAAAACCCAAAACCCCGTACGTCTAATGTGCAGATCGGCTTTGGCGTGTGGGATGTGGTTGTCACGGCCTGTTTTCTGGCGCTGTTTTTGGCCGGGCAGCTTTGAAAGGAGGCATTTTGATGATTGAATTGAGACAGATTACTTTTTCCTACAAGGGGAACCAGACAGGGAGGGAAGGCTCCCAGGAGGGACCGGAGCAGGGAAAGGGGGGCCTGCAGAATGTCAATCTCACCATACAGGATGGAGAATGTATCTTACTTTGCGGACGCAGCGGCTGCGGTAAAACAACGATCACCCGTCTTGTAAATGGACTGATACCGAGGTTTTATGCAGGCGATTTATCCGGTCAGGTTTTCATTAACGGGCAGGACATAGCAGATTATCCTATGTATGAAATTGCAGAACACATTGGCTCTGTATTTCAGAATCCGCGCACACAATTTTTTAATGTGGACAGTGACAGCGAAATTGCTTTTGGAATGGAGAATGAGGCCTGTCCGCCGGAAGAAATGAAAAAGCGGGTGGATATTACAGCAAAAGATTTGGATATCGAGCATCTGCGGGGGCGTTCTTTACATGAGCTATCCGGTGGGGAAAAACAGAAAATTGCGTTTGCTTCTGTCTATGCCATGAACCCCGATATTTATTTACTGGATGAACCGTCTTCGAACCTGGACATGGAAGCGATCGGGGATTTGAAACGGCATTTAGCGCTGGTAAAAAAACAGGGAAAAACCATTTTGATTGCAGAACACCGTCTTTATTATCTAATGGATCTGGCTGACCGCATTGTTTATATGGAGCAAGGACAAATTACCGGAATTTACACTCCGAAACAGTTCCGGGAGATTCCAGAAGCAAGGCGTGAGGAAATGGGCCTGCGGGCAACCTCTCTGAACACGGTTCATCCGAAAACAGCTATTCCGGTTCCGTCCGTACCATTGTTGGAATTGAAAGATGTGGCCTTGCGGTACCGGAAACACACGGTATTAGATGGTATCAATTTGACAGCCGGAGCCGGTGAAATTATTGGCATTATCGGACATAACGGAGCCGGGAAAACCACACTTTCCAGAGCTTTATGCGGACTGCACAAAAATTCAGACGGACAATTTATATGGAATGGGCATCCGCAAAGCAATAAAGGCCGTCTGAAACGCTCCTATATGGTAATGCAGGATGTAAATTATGAATTATTTGCAGAAAGTGTCAGGGCGGAATGTACATTCGGCATTCGTAAAGCCCCGCCGGGATTTGTTGACAGTACAATGGAAAAGCTGGGACTTACTCCTTATCGGGATAAACATCCAAATACGCTTTCAGGAGGGCAAAAGCAACGGGTAGCGGTGGCCGTAAGTATGATTTGCGGAAAGGAATTGCTGGTATTTGACGAGCCAACAAGCGGTTTGGATTTTGACAGTATGAGGCAGGTTGCTGAGCTGATCCGGGAGCTTTCCGCCGCAGGAAAAATTATTTTTATCGTAACTCATGACTACGAGTTTATTTGCCGCACCTGTTCCCGCATTCTCCATGTAGATTACGGCAGACAGTGCGAAGATTTTCCGGTGTCCTCAATTACTGAAAATCAGATCAGGCAGCTATTTTCAATGTGAGCTTTGCAAAGGAGGAAAGACCCTATGCAAAAAAGAAAAATCCTATAAGGCTCCTGCCTGGAGGGGCGGTATCAGCGAAATTATATACTCACTAGCAATCGTAGGATGTCCATAGTGGAAATCCAGGAAAGAAATCTTTGCTTGACTTTTCAACAAGGTTATATTAAACTAACCGATAGTTAGTGAAAACTAACTATGCGTGAATAAATCAGGAGACTCCGATACCGGAAAGCGTGGGAAATTTTCCGGCGCCGGAAGATGGTCTCTTTCGGCGGGATGTTTTCCTGAACAATGGAAAGGAGAATAACGTGAACTATTTAGAGATCGAGAAGGTAATCGGAAGAGAGATTATGGACTCCAGAGGAAATCCTACAGTAGAAGCGGAGGTGACACTTGTCGATGGTACAGTCGGTAGAGGAACGGCGCCAAGTGGTGCTTCTACCGGTGAGTTTGAGGCGTTGGAACTTCGTGACGGCGATAAAAAAAGATATCTTGGAAAAGGCGTTACAAAAGCGGTAGAGAATATCAACACAAAAATCAGTGCGGCGATTGTCGGTTTGGATGCTTCTGACACTTATGCAGTGGACAAAGCGATGATTGAAGCGGATGGAACCAAAGATAAATCCAACCTTGGAGCAAATGCGATTCTCGCAGTATCTATTGCGGCGGCAAGGGCTGCCTCGATTGCGCTGGATGTTCCGCTGTTCCGATTCCTCGGCGGCATTTCCGGCAACCGGCTCCCGGTTCCGATGATGAACATCTTAAACGGCGGAGCCCATGCTGCCAATACGGTGGATGTACAGGAATTTATGATCATGCCGGTTGGCGCCTCCAGTTTTAAAGAAGCGCTTCGTTGGTGTGCGGAGGTATTCCATGCGCTTGCGGCGCTTTTAAAAGCAGAGGGGCTTGCTACCTCCGTGGGGGACGAGGGTGGATTTGCTCCCAATCTGGCAAGTGATGAAGAAGCAATCCAGTATATCTTAAAAGCCATTGAAAAGGCGGGGTATGAGCCGGGCAAAGACTTTATGATTGCAATGGATGCTGCCTCCAGTGAATGGAAGGGCGAAAAGAAAGGAGAATATATCCTTCCAAAGGCAGGAACAAGATTCACCTCCGAGACACTGATTGAGCATTGGAAACAACTCGTTGAGAAATATCCGATCATTTCCATAGAGGATGCGCTGGATGAGGAAGATTGGGAAGGCTGGCAACTGCTGACCAGGGAACTGGGCGGTAAGATTCAGCTTGTGGGTGATGACCTGTTTGTAACGAATACGGAACGCCTCAAAAAGGGAATCGATCTGGGCTGCGGCAACTCGATTCTGATCAAACTGAACCAGATTGGATCCGTATCAGAGACTCTGGAAGCGATCAAAATGGCCCACAAAGCCGGATACACCGCAATTTCTTCCCATCGTTCCGGTGAGACAGAGGATACGACGATTGCCGATCTCGCAGTTGCGCTCAATACCTGCCAGATTAAAACCGGAGCACCCAGCCGTACTGAGCGGGTTGCAAAATATAACCAGCTTCTGCGTATCGAAGAGGCGCTGGGAGACAGCGCGGTTTACCCGGGAATGGGCGCATTTCATGTGAAAAGATAAAAGTTCAGGAGGGATTTATTTAGATGTCATTAATTAATAAAGAAGTAAGCGATTTTACTGTACAGGCGTTTTGGGACAATGCCTTTCAGACAGTTACAAAAGCAGATATCATGGGAAAATGGAGCGTATTTTTCTTTTATCCGGCAGATTTTACCTTTGTTTGCCCGACGGAGCTGGAGGACCTGGCAAACAAATATGAAGATTTTAAGAAAGCGGGATGCGAGATTTATTCCGTGTCTACAGATACACATTTTGTACATAAGGCATGGCATGATGCATCTGACCGCATAAAAAAGATCCGGTATCCCATGCTGGCAGATCCGACCCATGCGCTGGCCAAGGACTTTGAGGTGCTGATTGAGTCAGACGGCCTTGCGGAAAGAGGAACCTTTGTCGTAAATCCGGAGGGAAGGATCGCTGCATACGAAGTAAATGCCGGAAATGTAGGGCGCAATGCAGATGAACTGTTCCGCAAGGTGCAGGCGCTTCAGTTTGTGCATGAACATGGAGATGAGGTTTGCCCTGCAAAATGGCAGCCGGGAGCAGAAACTCTGAAACCAAGTCTGGATTTGGTAGGAATGTTATAAGAGATGAAAAATTTGTTTGATGTTGTGATAATCGGCGGCGGACCTTCGGGTCTGACCGCCGCCCTGTATCTGGCGCGCGCCAGGTACAGAGTTGTGGTAGTGGAAAAAGAGCATTTCGGCGGACAGATCACCATTACCTCTGAGGTTGTGAATTATCCCGGGGTTGGGCGCATAAGTGGAACGGAGCTGACGGAAACCATGAGAAAACAGGCGCAGGATTTTGGTGCGGAGTTCCTTCTGGCAGAGGTAACGGGGCTGGATTTGGACGGGGATGTGAAGAAGGTGTATACAGGACGCGGGGAGCTTGACTGTTTCGGTGTACTTCTGGCAACCGGGGCGCATCCGCGTATGGTGGGCTTTCGCGGAGAAGAAGAATTCCGGGGACATGGCGTGGCGTACTGTGCGACCTGTGACGGAGAATTTTTCACCGGAAAAGAAGTGTTTGTTGTGGGCGGCGGCTTTGCGGCAGCAGAAGAAAGTATATTTCTGACAAAATATGCAAGGCATGTGACGGTTCTTATCCGGGGAGAGGATTTTTCCTGCGCAAAAGCGGTGGCCGATGCGGCAAAAAGTCATGAGAAGATTTCGGTTTTAACAAATATTGAGGTGGAGAGCGTTGAGGGGGATTTTGCATTGCGCAAACTCCGGTACAGAAATAAGAAAACCAGTGAGGTGACCGAATACGAGGCGCCGGAGGGGGAGAGCTTTGGCGTGTTTGTTTTTGCGGGATATGAGCCGGCAACAGATCTGGTCAAAGGGATTGCCGAACTGAATGAGCAGGGATATGTGGTGACTGACCGCAATCAAAAAACCAGTGTGGACGGTCTGTATGCGGCGGGCGATGTGTGTATCAAGGGCCTGCGGCAGGTCGTGACTGCTGTTGGGGACGGTGCACTGGCGGCAACGGAGCTGGAGCGTTATGCTGCCGGAATGCAGAAAAAGACGGGCTTGAAACCGGAGATGCAAAATGTACAGCGGGCTCAGGCAGGACGGGAGGCCGCCGGTGGTTCGGCAGTCCGTGCCGGCAGTACTGCAACTGATACGGAAAACGAGGCGGGCAGCCCCTTTTCCAGAGACATCGTTGAGCAGCTACGTACGGTCTTTTCCAGAATGGAGAAGCCGTTGGTTCTAAAGCTGTCTCTCGACGGGGCGGCTGCCAGCAGAGAGCTTCTTTCTTATGTGAAGGAAATGGCGTCACTGACGGAAAAGCTTACGGTGGAAATCCAGGATCAGCCAGAGGAAGAGGAACTTCCCTGTGTCAATATTTATCGTCAGGATGGAACGGATACCGGGCTGGCGTTTCATGGAGTGCCGGGCGGCCACGAATTTACTTCATTTGTTCTTGGACTTTACAATGCGGCCGGTCCGGGACAGACGGTAGATGCGGCTGTTGCAGGCCGGATTGGTGCAATCGATAGGAAGATGGATATGAGGATTATGGTATCTCTATCCTGCACGATGTGTCCGGAGCTGGTGGTATCGGCACAGAGAATTGCAGCGGCCAATCCGCTGGTAAGGGCAGAGGTTTATGATTTGAATCTTTTTCCGGACCGCAGGGAAAAATATCAGATCATGAGCGTGCCGTGCCTGATCCTTAATGATGGGAAACCTGCATTTGGAAAGAAAAATATCGAGCAGCTTTTAGACTTAATGGAAAACGCATAGGGAAGGATAACCGGAAATCAATTTAGATTTATAGTGGAAGATGATAAATGAGCGGCACAATGGAGGATGCAGGAGATCGTTGAAACGAACAGAGATGATTACGGAGGATGACCGCGGGGAAAAAGTGGCAGTGTACGATGTATTTCCCGGAATGTATGTGGCAAAGGTGGATTATCATATATCAGGATTTGTGGAAGAAAGGAAAAAAAGCAATAAACTGGAGATAAATTTCTGTGTGAGCGGACGATTTGAATGTGAGTTTACGGAGCGGGATGTAGGAATATTGAAACCGGGGGATATGGCAGTCAGTATGTTTGACGGAGAGAACGGAACAAAGTCCTATACCCAGTTTCCTCTGGGTTTCTATGAAGGAATTTGCATCATGGCGGACTGTGACAGGGCTACGGAGTGGATGAAGAAATCTCTCGATTCCATTGCAATAGATCTGAATTTGCTGAAAAAGAAAATTTTATCGAAGCACTGGTATTGGGCAGGAGAGGCAGGGCTGCGGTGTGAGCATGTGTTTCGGGAGATTTATGACAGCATTGAATTTGAAGAGGAAGCCTTTATCCGGTTGAAGCTTGTGGAACTGTTTATGCTGATGGTAAGACTGCCTCAGACTGACAGGAGAGACTGCTACCATCCCAGAAAGCAGATAGAGCTGGTGAAAAATATCCGGGATCATATTATTACGGACGGAGACTATTACTCATCGGTGGAGCAGCTTGCCAGGGATCACAGACTTTCCGTCCCGCAGCTCCAAAAGCTGTTTCGGGAGATATATGGGATGCCCATATACAAATATCTTAAAGAATACCGTCTGGAGCAGGCAGCGGTGAAACTTATCCATACAGATGATCCCATTATGGAGCTGGCGTTAAGTGCGGGATTTTCCAATGCCAGCAAATTTTCCCAGGAATTTAAGAAAAGATATGGGATGACACCCACCAGATATCGGAATGAGAATAAAATTAAAATTTGAAATGGAGCATTTTTTCTGAAATGGAGTAGAAACCGGACATGATATTTCATATAATCCTCCCATAAAGTTAGCTAAAGCTAACTAAAATAAGGAGGAAATATCTATGAAGAAGAAACATATCGCTTTATTAATGGGCAGTACACTGGCTCTTTCTGCATCCGTATGTGGTTTTTCCGTTATGGCTGAGGAAACCCAGGGGGCGGAAGAGGCCGAAGAGCTGGAAGGAGCAGACTTCCTCAGTGAGATTCAGGGAAGCTACATTGAACTGTTCCCGGAAATGGCTAAGGAAGAGTACCGGGATATCTGGCTGAAGGAAACGGGCACCCTTGTGGGAGAGGAAAATGCCGATGACGCCACTGATATGCTCCTGGGAATGTGTATGGCGGATATCTATGGCCAGGAGGCAATTGACAAGTACGGTGACGGATCGGATGGTATGGCATTTAACTGCTATTTCCTGGGCGGTGTCAGCGAATTTACGATCCAGGGGGACACCATCAGCGGTACGGATGAAGAGGGAAACGAAGTGTTTAGCCATGTATATGATTATGTGGATACGGACGAAAACGGCTTCTGCCTCTACCAGAGTGAGGATGAGGATTCCGGGCAGTTTACTTACTTCTCCTTTTCACCGGACACTATGAAAGAAACGCATCATCTGGAGTTCCGCTATTCCGAAGATGCGTCAGATTTAGAAAGCTGGTTCGAGGGCGCATACGCATACTGGAACGTGGGAGCCATCGCAGCAGACTATGATGATGCCGATATGGAAGCGGCGATTCATCTCTTTGCTACTGAGAATTTGTCAGAGGAGTAGGAAACCCACATAATGCGTTAGAGGCTTCGAGTTATAAGACAGTTGACAGAACTTACACCGGCAGAATAAAACGATGGACAAAGGGCATTAACAGGAGTATTTTCTACAGATGGACTGATAATCAGAACCGAGTATATCTGATTGTCAGTCCATTTTTGGTCTCATAGGAAAGCCCTTGCTGCTTTAAAGTGCGAAAGTGCGCAACTTTCCTATGAGATAAAAGCCCTACGGGCAAACGATGCGCAGCTACGCGCGCGGAACAAAAGCTGTGCTGCCGAAATATTGGAATGCGGGAGTGTGCGAAGCACACTTTTGTTCTCTCATAGGAAAGCCCTTGCTGCTTTAAAGTGCGAAAGTGTGCGGCTTTCCTATGAGATAAAAGCCCTACGGGCAAACGATGCGCAGCTACGCGCGCGGAACAAAAGCTGTGCTGCCGAAATATTGGAATGCGGGAGTGTGCGAAGCACACTTTTGTTCCCCTTGACATCGTCCATTTTTCGTGTTATATTTCATAACATAAATATGAAACACTGTTATGAAAAGAGGATATACATGAGGAAAAGGATAGAAGGGGTACAGGAACGAATATTGGAATGTGCGGTAGAAGAATTTCTGGAAAAAGGATACACGGATGCCTCCCTGCGCTGTATTGCAGAAAAGGCGGAGACCAGTACTAATTCCATCTATGTCCGTTTCCGGGATAAAGAGGGGTTGTTTTCTGCCATTGTAGAGCCGGTGGTGGATGAATTTATGAGGATGTTTGAAACTATTCAGGATACGTTTCATTCTTTTGATGAGGAAACGCAGCGCAAAGAGGTAGGGCAGTATTCTGCTGATGGGATGCTGAGGATGGTGGATTATATCTATGACCATTTTGATGCTTTTCGTTTGCTGCTGGATGCGTCCTATGGCACCAGGTTTCATAATTTTGTGGATCAGTTGGTTTCGGTGGAGGAAACGTATACCTGGAAGTGGATGGAAGTGACGGGGCTGGCACCGGAGCTTTCCGCCGGTATGACAAGGGAACTTTACCACATGATGGTCACAGCCTATTTTGAAGGGATTTTTGAGGTGGTGCGCCATGAAATGGGCAGGGAGGATGCGAAAAAATACATTTCCATGCTGGGAAAGTATCATAGGGCAGGATTTCTGGCAATATCCGGGGAATAGGATTTCTAAATATTTATCGTTATTAGGGCTGCCACACTGGCAACGGGTCCTAAACGCCGGCGGCGTTTGTTCCGAACGGACCGTAGCGGAGCGCAGAGCAGGCAGCCTTAAAATATATTGCTGAGTTAGAAAATGCTAACTAAGCTTTCATGCCTGCTTTGCAGGCACCACCAAAAATATAAGTCCACGGATTGCTCCGCACTTCGTGCTTTTGCAATCCTACAGCTATTCGGAATCCGGGCGAATCGCCCTGCTTCCTCATACCTGTTGTTGTTTCAAAAGCATAGGCGGAATGGTTTGCCGGCAGTTCATCCGTCTCTGCTTTGAGACTGGACTTATACAGTAAAGTAAGGAGGAACCAATATGCAGAAACAAAGTCCGCTGCTCCGTATTTGGAGCTGGGGAAAAAATGAACACAGTGGACTGATATGCGCCATTTTAAGTGCGTTTGTCGGTGTGGCACTGGGAATGCTGCCTTATTTTGCGGCAGCACAGATTATCATCAAAATGATGGCGGGAGAACGGGAGGTGTCCGTGTATCTGCCATGGCTTGGTATCGGCCTTGCGGGATATGCAGCCCGTACCATTCTTTATAACATGGCGCTGTCCATGTCCCATAAGGCCACGTTTGCCATCCTGAGGACTATCCGGCAGAAGATTTTGGAAAAACTGCCGAAGCTGCCTCTTGGGACGGTCATGGATATGTCCAGCGGAAAGATGAAACAGATCATTGTGGACCAGGTGGACAGCATGGAAACAACGCTGGCGCATCTGTTTCCGGAAATGACCGCCAATATCGCCGGGCCATTGTTAATCCTGATTTATCTGTTCGTCCTGGACTGGCGCATGGCACTTTTATCCCTGGTATCCATCCCCGTCGGCATGGCATTTATGATGTCTGTTATGGGGAACTACAGCAGGGACTATGAAGGTGCGGTTTGGAAAACCCAGGAAATGAACAGTACCATCGTGGAATACATAAGCGGCATTGAGGTCATTAAGGCTTTTAATCAGGGAAAGGCTTCTTATGCGAAATTTACGGACAGGGTCAGGGCAAATGCCGTTTACTATTATAACTGGATGAAGAGATGCCAGTTTGGAACATCCATGGGGTATGCCGTAGTACCGGCTACGCTTATCACGATCCTGCCGGCAGGCTGGCTTTTATACAGAAACGGCAGTCTGCCGGTGGAAACCTTTATTACGGTTATCATTTTGTCCCTTGGGATTGCCGGTCCGCTGCTTGCAGTCATGAATTTTGTGGATACCCTTGCACAGGTGGGCACTACGGTGGCGGCTGTGGATGAACTGCTTGAGGCGGAGGAACAGCAGCATGGAGACGGGAATGCTCATATCCAGGGTACGGATATTGAACTGTCCCATGTTTCTTTCGGTTACCATGAGGATAAAGGGATTCTGCATGATGTAAGCCTTTTCTTCCCGGAAGGAAGCATGACAGCGTTAGTCGGCCCCTCCGGTTCCGGAAAATCCACCATCGCCAAGCTGATTGCAGGATTTTGGGATGTAAAGGACGGAACGGTATCCATCGGAGGCGTTGATGAAAAGAAGATCCCGCTGAAAACACTCTATGATAAAGTGGCCTTTGTTTCCCAGGACAATTATCTGTTTGATGAGAGTGTCCGGGAAAATATCCGTATGGGAAACTTATCTGCCACGGATCAGGAAGTGGAAGCAGCCGCAAAAGCTGCAGGCTGTGATGAATTTATCCGGACACTGGAAAAGGGGTATGAAACAAAAGTTGGCGAGGGCGGTGCGCATCTTTCCGGTGGGGAACGCCAGAGAATTGCCATTGCAAGAGCAATGTTAAAGGATGCCCCCGTGGTAATTCTTGATGAGGCCACAGCCTATATCGACCCTGAAAATGAGGCAGTCATCCAGAAGGCGATTGCGAAGCTGGTGAAAGGAAAGCACCCTTCGGGTATATCTGGATGCCGTTCGGCAGAAACAAGGAAAACGGTTATTGTGATTGCACACAGGCTTTCTACCATCAAGGATGCGGATAATATCGTTGTGGTAAAGGACGGCAGGATAGAGGCTGCCGGGAAGCATGAAGAATTGAGGAAGAGCTGCCCGCTGTATGAAGCAATGTGGCAGGCACATATTGGAACAAAGGACGGTGATGCGGCATGATAGAGACATTTCGGAAAATATGGAGGTTTGCTGATAAGGAAAGATCCAACATCAATAAATCTGTGGCAGTCAGTTTTTTGAACGCAGTATTTCACATGTTTGAAGTTAGCGCTATTTATTTTGTGATTGTAGCGCTGACCCAGGGGGAGACCGGGAGTAAACCGGCATGGATTGCGCTGGTTTTCATGGCTGTCAGCATCATTGGCCGCGCCGTGACCAATGCGTTTTCCAAGCTGCAGCAGACGCATGCGGGATATTTTATGTCGGCAAATGAGAGAATCAAGATCGGAAATCTGTTAAAGGGAGTCCCCATGGGATTTTTCAATGAAAACAGCCTTGGCGAGGTAACAGGTGTCTGCACCACTGTACTTGGAAATGTGGAACTGCTGGTGCCTATGACGCTGGTGAATATCATGGGCGGATTGATCGGTACGATTGTATTCACCGCCATGATCATTGCCTTTGAATGGCGGGTTGGACTGGTTGCAGCGGCGGGGATTATCCTATACTTTCTGATCGTATCTTTGATGGAGAGAAAATCTGTGGCGGTTGCGCCAAACACGCAGAAATCCCAGACGGCGCTCACCTCGGCGGTATTGGAATACGTACAGGGGATGGGGGTAGTCAAGTCTTTTAATCTGAGCGGCAGAGGAGATAAAAGAATTCAGGATGCTCTGGAATTTAACAGAAGGAGTAATCTTGACCTGGAGAGGCTGATGACGCCTTACAGTATTTTTCAGGATCTTGCACTGCAGATCGCAGGAATCGCAATGATGTTAACTGCCATTGTCTGCTGGGCGGACGGAACCATGCCTGTCGCCAATGCGCTGATGTGCATTGTCATGTCTTTTCTGGTGTTCGGGCAGATTAAACTGTTCGGCATGGGCATTGCCATGCTGCGTCTGGCTTCTGCAAGCATTGACCGGACACTGCAGACGGAGAAAATGGAACAGATGGATGAGAACGGCAGTGTATTACAGCCAAAGGACCATGGGATTGAATTTCGTAATGTACATTTTTCATACGAAAACAAGGAAATCCTGCACGGAATCAATGCGGTATTGCCGGATCGGACTACCACGGCAGTGATCGGCCCCTCCGGTTCCGGAAAAACGACGCTCTGCAATCTGATCGCGCGTTTCTGGGATGCGGACAGCGGCAGCGTGAAGATTGGCGGCTACGATGTCCGGGAGTATACGCTGGAATCCCTGATGGAGCAGATCAGTATGGTATTTCAGAATGTATACCTCTTTGCGGATACGATTGAGAATAATATCAAGTTCGGAAAACCGGACGCCACTCATGAAGAGGTGATGGAGGCAGCCAGGAAAGCCTGCTGTGATGATTTTATCGAGGCGCTTCCAAAAGGCTATCAGACGGTGATCGGAGAGGGCGGAGCGTCTTTATCCGGCGGAGAAAAGCAGCGGATCAGCATTGCCCGTGCCATGTTAAAGGATGCCCCAATCGTAATTTTGGATGAAGCTACCGCCAATGTGGATCCGGAGAACGAGGACCGGCTGCAGAAGGCGATTGAGGCGTTGACGCAGAATAAAACGATAATCATGATCGCACATAGATTAAAGACCGTACGCAATGCAGATCAGATTCTTGTGCTAGACAGCGGACGGATTGTTCAGCAGGGCAGGCATGAGGAATTAGTCCGTCAGCCGGGGATTTACGCCGACTTTGTTTTGGGCAGGAAAGAGGCCATTGGCTGGAGATTAAATTCGGAGGATGTTTATGGCAACTTCCGAAATATCAGGTGGAAGTGTTAAAGGAAATACACAGGCAGATGGTAGAGAAAAAAGGGAGCTACCTTTCTTTGGATAAACTGGCCGGCGATCATCATATTTCTGTCACACAGTTACAGAAAATGTTCAAAAGCCTGTATGGTGTAACGGTTTACCAGTATCTGCGGGAATATCGCCTGGAAGAAGCCGCTGTTGCATTGCTCAGGAGCGAAACCAGTATTACAGAAATCGCCCTTGAGGCAGGATTTACCAATCCGGCGAAATTGGCGGCCTGATCGGAGGAAATAAAGGCATCGTGTCCGGTTGCTCTGTAGATGGGGTTACGGTCACAGTGATCGGAGATAATGACTTTTCAGGGGCCTGGTTCAGTGCGATGTTGCAAAGTGCGGAGGCCTTCTCATTGGCGGGGGATTCGGCGGCACGGTAGATAACTGCACCGCTTCCGGTACCGTAAGGGCGGAAGGAAATGAACCGGTAGGACTTGGCGGGATAGGAGGCTGCCTGGAGATGATGGATTCCATTACCAATTGTACGGCAGATGTTACGATTGATGGAGAGAAGGCTGAAAATGAAGTAGGAACAACGGATTGCATGTATGAGAGTGCGGATCAATGATGCGGGGTTAAGAAACAGGTATTATCGCATTCGCCTTATATCGTACTTAAGCGGAGGTATCATAGTTAATGGAATGTCATACCGGAGATTTGTTTGCTAAATGATAAAGAATATTGATTGCGGAAGTTGACGCGGCGCTATTTTACTGATAAATTAGATATAGCTAACTTGATCGGAGGAGTGGAAAAAGAATGAGAAAAAGAATAAAACAAATTGGCCTTATCATGTCGATCTCTTTGCTGGCTGCTCAGCTTCAGGGAGCGACGGGCTTTGCAGAAGGCGCGGAGGATGCTGTTATATGTACCGGTGAAGCGAAAGGAAACAACGGTCTGGTCACGGTAGAAGTAGAGGCAACGGCTGATGAGATTCTTTCGATAGAGGTAATTGATGAGAATGAGACGGTGGGTATCGGAACTGCAGCGATAGAAGAAATTCCCGGCGCGATCGTGGAGACCCAGAGTGTAGAAGTAGACGGTGTTTCAGGAGCAACATTCACCAGTGATGCGATAAAAGAAGCCGTGCGGCAGGCGCTTACGTCCGCAGGCTTCGATCCGGATAGTTACGGGCAGACAGCAGAGGCTGAACCGGAGGAGGCAGACAGTGAGTCGGCAGATGATCAGGAGATCGATACGCAGATTGTTGTTGTGGGAGCAGGCGGGGCCGGTATGACGGCCGCCATCGAAGCGGCGGATGCCGGTGCGGAGGTTGTGATTATTGAGAGCCAGCCAATGGTCGGCGGCAATTCGGTCAGATCGACGGGCGGCCTGAATGCGGCAAAGACAGAGTATCAGGATGAAAATGAATTTTCCGAGGACGCAGGCGTGGAGAAAACATTGACAACGGCTGCGGAGTTATATGCGGATAATGAGGCGATTACATCACTGGCGGATACTGTGCGGGAACAGTGGGAGGAATACCAGGAGAATCCAATTGGTTATTTTGACTCGGCAGAACTGATGGAGCTGGATACTATGATTGGCGGAAAGGGTATCAATGATCCGGAACTGGTGGAGACACTCAGCATCCACAGTGCGGATGCGATCGATTGGCTGGAGTCTGTCGGCGCTTCCCTCACCAGTGTTTCCAGCTTTGGCGGAGCCTCTGTGAAACGGATACACCGTCCATTGGACGAAAACGGAAAAGTGGTGGCCGTTGGCTCCTATTTGATTCCGATTTTGGAGAAAAATCTGGAAAGCCGCGGGATAAAGGTGCTGCTGAATACGACAGCGGAAGAAATTCTGATGAAAGACGGAAAAGCATGCGGGATCCGGGCGACGGGAAAAGACGGAGAGACGGTAGTGGTTCATTCCGATGCGGTGATTCTGGCCACAGGCGGTTTCGGCGCAAATCTGGAGATGGTGTCAGAATTAAATCCTGATCTGGAGGGCTTTATGACGACCAATGCGCCGGGAGCCCAGGGGCAGGGAATCAGGATGGCGGAGGCAATCGGCGCGGGTACGGTGGATATGGATCAGATTCAGATACATCCCACTGTTCAGGCTGATACGGGGGCGCTTATTACTGAAGGCTTAAGGGGGGATGGAGCGATTCTCGTGAATGCGCAGGGACAGCGTTTTGTCGATGAGGTAAGTACAAGGGATGTGGTTTCTGCTGCAGAGATTGCCCAGGCCGGCGGCTATAGCTGGCTGGTTGTGGATCAGGCAATGGCGGATGCTTCCAGCGTTATTCAGGGATATATTGAAAAAGGGTATACCGTAAGCGGTGAGAGCTATGAAGCGCTTGCGCAGGAAATGGGAGTTGATGCGGAAACCTTTGTGGAGACAATGGAGCATTGGAATTCATATGTGATCAATCAGGAAGATCCGGACTTTGGAAGAACGAGCTTTGCCGATACGCTGGATACTGCGCCCTATTACGGGGTAAAGGTGACGGCGGGGATTCATCATACGATGGGCGGCCTTACCATTAATACGGAAACGCAGGTGCTCGACATAAACGGTAATGTAATTCCGGCGCTGTTTGCCGCAGGGGAAGTGACAGGCGGCGTACATGGAGCAAACCGGCTGGGAGGTAACGCAGTCTCAGATTTTGTTGTTTATGGAAGAATTGCCGGAACTGCGGCCGCAAAGTACGTGATATCCTGACGTATCCCGCATTCGCCTGAATAATGATTGATTAAATGGCTGATTTTCAAATTTTATATTGACATTGCAAATGGGTTATGCTATGCTAATCAAAGTGAGCATAAACTAACTATACGGTTGAAAATGTAAATTGTGTAAAGCGATTGCGGAAATTTGACGGGAGGACGTTTGGGTGAGCCGGATGAACAGCGAAAAATCAAAGAAACAGGAAAGTCCGGCACGCAAAATAAAAGCGGAGTCCCGGGAGGATTATCTGAAAGCTATCTATGTGTTGTCTGAAACCAATGGAAGAAAAATTCGTCCTGCAGAACTGGCAAAATATATGCAGTTTTCCAATTCCAGTGTCAGCCGTGCGCTGCGGATACTGGAAACTGAGGAGCTGCTTCAGATAGATGAGAATTATCTGATTTGCCTGACGGGGCAGGGGCAGGAGATAGCCCGGAACATATATGATAAACACTGTTTTTTCAGACAGAAGCTTCTGGAAGCCGGTGTGGAGGAAGAACTGGCCAGCAAAGAAGCCGGGCGGATGGAACATGCGATCAGCGATGAAAGCTTTAAAAAACTTGTTGCGGCATTGCTGTGACAATTATGCATGCTGCGGCAAGTTATCTTAATGCATAGAAGTTAGATAAAACTAATATTCGACAGAAATGGTTAACTTGATAAAGTTGCGCAAAAAGGAGGAGAAGAAAAATGCGTGGCAGGACAAAGGTTTTTGGCAGAGTATTTGTTGCGGTTATGGCATTGCTTATGGCGGTTCTCATGGTGCTGCCGCAGGCGTACCATGTGAATGCGGCAGAGGTGGGGAAATGGGAAGCTGCGGCGGACGAGATCGACAAATATCTGGATGCCGGTTTTGAGTATTATCTGGAGGGCAATGCGAAAGATGCGTATAATTCTGTAAATGATGCGTATTTCAAGATCTATGAGGTGACAGGGTTTGAACGTCAGACTATGAGCTACATATCCGGCCCGAGAAAAAATGCGGTGGAGCTGCAGTTTTCTGCCTGCAAGGGCGCTGTGAAAAAGGATAATACGGACGTGGAGGTTCAGACAGAGGTCCGCACGGAAATTAATAAACTAAAAACCATGATCCGTGAAGACGGAAATAAACTGGCGGCAAAAGACGGCGAGGCAGCCTCGGTCACGAAATATTACGACCATGGGGAATTGGTGGCCAGCGATCCTTATGCTGACCTGGCAGGAGATCCGGATGCCGCAGTGAAGTATTCTAACTGGACGGAAGCCGCAGAGGCGGTAAACGAACTGCTGGATACGGCGTTTACGGCTTATAAGGGTAAGGATTACGAGGCGGCGTTAGATAACTATTATACAGCTTTGTATAGTGTGTTCGAGACTTCCGGTTTGGGAGCTTCCATCTACAGCAATCTGAGCATTGAAGACCGGGAGTCTGTGGATGCGGCATTTGAAGAATTGGAAGAAGTTGCTTCGGGGGAAAAGTTTCAGAGAAAAGCTTTTCAGAGAAAGACAAATTCGGTCAAAAATCTGCTGTTGGCGGATGCGGAAAAGATTGACACCATAGAATCTGAGGCAAAGGCGGCCGAGGAGGCGGCGGCAGCAGAAGCAGCAGCGGCAGCGGCAGCAAGCGCAGCAGAGGAAGCCGGTTCTTCCAATAACGGTTATCTGATCTTTATCGGAGCCTTTGGAATCATCCTTCGGGAGGGGTTGGAAGCTATTCTCGTTATTGCAGCGATTCTGGCCTATCTGCTGAAGTCCGGGAACAAAAAGAATGTCAGGAATGTATACATAGGCTCTGTACTTGGAATTGTTGCCAGCTTTCTGGCGGCGTGGGGGCTTACGCTGCTCAAACGCTTTGCAGGAGACGCTTTCGGAGCGCAGTCTCAGGAGATTATAGAAGGTATTACCGCTTTGATTGCCGTGTGCGTTCTGTTCTACGTAAGCAACTGGATGATCTCGAAAGCCGAGGCAGCTTCGTGGTCCAGATATATTGACGGAATGGTTCAAAGTTCGGTGGAAAAAAGTTCGGCGTTTGCCCTTTCCTTCACTGCATTCCTTTCTGTTTTCCGTGAGGGAGCTGAGGTTGTTCTGTTTTATCAGCCGATGCTTACGGAGGATGGAAATCCGGGGATGGTATGGGCAGGCTTTCTGACAGGGTGCGTTG
The DNA here is from genome assembly GCA_030537145.1 of Lachnospiraceae bacterium. Taxonomy (GTDB): domain Bacteria; phylum Bacillota; class Clostridia; order Lachnospirales; family Lachnospiraceae; genus Merdiplasma. The sequence goes on from JAUNON010000005.1 coordinate 21,077, forward strand.
TTCTGGTGGGTGTATATTTTGCAATCCGCTTCCTGTCCATCAAGCTTCCGATTAAACCGTTCTTTACGGCGACAAGTATTCTGATGGCTTATATGTCGGTTTCCTTCCTGGGTTCCGGAATCAAGGAGCTGGCGGAGGGCGGCCTTCTCGATGTAACACGTATTCCGTGGATGCTGGAGGAGAATGATGTCCTTGACGTGCTGGGTATCTATCCGTACGTTGAGATGGTGATCCCGCAGCTTATTCTGATTATCATTCTGGTAGCGACCTTTGTAGCGGCGCGTTATAAAGGGAAAATTGATGCAATGAAGGCGGAGACAGCGAAAGCTGCCGGGCAGCCTGCGACAGTAAAATAGTACCTTATGAGACAGACGGCAACCCGCATGCCGGGACTGTTTCTGGTAAATAAATGTAAATTTCAAGGAGGATTTTTAATATGAAAAAAAGAGTATTGGCGCTTTTGGCTGCCGCAGCTATGACAATTTGCAGCGCGCTGCCGGCAATGGCTGAGGAAGCAGGATTTGAAGAGTTTCCGATTGGCGAGGAGCAGGATGTGGATGTTCTCCATGTAGCTGCCGTCTATTTCCAGCCGGTACCCATGGAGCCCGCGGCTGAAGCAGGCCTTACGGTTGAAGAGTCCAATCTTCATATTGAAGCGGATATTTCTGCGAATGAGAATGAACTGGGCTTTGGCGTTGGCGATTGGGTTCCATATCTGAGCGTTGACTATAAGGTAACCGCTTCCAACGGAGATATCGCAGCGGAAGGTACCTTCATGCCGATGAGCGCCAGCGATGGACCTCACTATGGCGCAAATATTCTGCTGGAAGAAGCTGATACCTATACATTGACCTTCACGATCCATAATCCGTCTGAGAACGGATATCTGCTCCATATCGATGAGGAGACAGGTGTTCCGGGCAAATTCTGGAGCGAGCCGATAGAAGTTACCTTTGAAAACTGGGAGTATGTTCCGCAGGAATGGTAATGTAACTGAACGATAGGAATAATTTACAGGTGGCATGCGAAACCGCGGGGAAGGGATGCATGTCACCATGTTTGCGTTAAAATAATAATCACTGGAGGCGTTTGAAGTGCTGAATTATATTGCAACAGTAACAGAAGATCTTGTGGTCGTAGTGCTTCTGATTACCATGCTCTATGCCTTTTTTAATATTATGTACGGTCACAGGGGGAGGCGCTCCCAGAAAATAGGTATCGCTGTTGGCCTGCTTGCGTCTGCTGCCATGGCGGTTGCGAAAAATGTTACCAGTAAAATTGCGACAAACCGCTGGAATCTTTATATTTTTTATGTTGGCATAGCTGCTGCCCTGATATTTGTTATTTTTTCCCTTGTTTCTATGCGCCGGAAGCATTCCGGCCTGACAGCGGCAGAGGTGATTTCGCATCTGAGCGGAGCGATTCTGACGGCGGATCTGATTTTTTATGAAGCACCGGATGTCATGGCCTATCCGTTTAAATTCGAGACTTTGGGAAGCGGGGTATTTTCCATTGCTTATCTGGTGCGGCTGATTGGGTGGCTGCTGCCGCTCATTCTTTTGTACGTGACAGCGCGGTGCCTGTATCAGTCAATATTGACTCTGGGTTCCGTCAGGCTGTTGTCTGTATCGCTTTATCTGGCGCTTGCGGTCAATGCATTCCGCTTTGCGGGGCTGATTTTGGGAAAATGGCTGGCAAAACCGAAATGGCTGACCTGGCCGGTGTTTAGGTCTGCGGACCACCCATGGGCGTTCCCTTTTGCGAAATTTGTATCCAACAATACGTTATTTTTTATTGTGATTACGGAAGTGATTGCCCTGCTGATACCCATTATCCTGGCATCCCGGAGCATCCGCGTAACGCAGCCGTATGAAAATTCTGCACAGCGCCGTAAACTGATTGCGGCCAACCGGCGCTGCCGCCGGCGGACTGGGGTGATTGTGCTGTGTGCGGCAGTCTTTGCGGTCAATCTTACCGTAATTAAGGCGTATATTTCTCAGGAAGTGGAACTGTCAGAACCGGAGACGTATGAGATTGAGGATGATAAGATTTTAATTTCACTGGAGCAGCTGGCTGACGGCCATTTGCACCGGTATGAATATACAACGGATGATCAGGTAGATGTGCGGTGGATCATTATCAAGAAGCCCGGTTCCGGGGCATATGGCGTGGGATTGGATGCATGCAACGTATGCGGTATTGCCGGATATTTTGAACGCGACGGACAGGTGGTCTGCAAGCGGTGCGATGTGGTGATGAACATAAATACCATCGGCTTCCAGGGCGGCTGCAATCCGATTCCTCTGGAATATACGGTGGAAAACGGATCGATTGTCATTCCGCTGCAGGCGGTTATTGACGGCAAAAAGAAATTTGAATAAGGAGAGAGCAAAATGATAGTTCGTATGATTCGCGGCGCTCTGATCCGGCAAAAGGGCAAGATGCTGCTGATTGCATTTACGATTGCTCTGGGAACATCGCTGGCGACGGCCATGCTGAATGTGATGCTGGATGTGGGGGATAAAGTTAATCAGGAATTAAAGACGTACGGGGCAAATATTATGGTAAAGCCGAAAGATTCTTCCCTTCTTTCAGATTTGTATGATGTGGAAGACGAGGGGGATGCGATCCAGACTTCTTATCTGCAGGAGGATGAGGTAAGTAAGCTGAAAACCATATTCTGGGCCTTTAACATTGTGGATTTTGCGCCGTTCATGGAGACAGCGGCTGCTCTGCCGGATGGTTCTGAAGCGAAGGTGGTAGGTACCTGGTTTAACCATCATTTGGATCTGAGTACCGGAGAGTCTTTGGATGCGGGAGTAACCACGCTGAGAACGTGGTGGGATCTGACGGAAGGCGTTTGGATCGATGAGCAGCAGGATTCGCTGAATTCGGCCATGGTGGGAGCGGTTCTTGCCGAGGCGCAGGGATGGAAGGCGGGAGATACTGTTACACTGGATGGGCCGGCATCCTCTGCGGAGGTCACGATTGTAGGTATTTTTGATGGCGGCGGAGATGAGGACGAACAGATTTATGCGCCGCTGGATTTGGTTCAGTCGCTGAACGATACGGAAGGGAAAGTATCCTACATAGAGGTGAGCGCCCTGACAACGCCGGATAATGATCTGGCCCGGCGCGCCGCCAAAAATCCGCAGGCGCTTTCCAGCGCCGATTATGAAACCTGGTACTGTACAGCGTATGTCAGCGCAATCTGTTATCAGATTCAGGAGGCTATCACAGACTGCGTGGCATCGGCGGTACGTCAGGTGGCAGAGTCCGAGGGAACGATTCTGGATAAAACACAGCTTCTGATGATCCTGATTACGATTCTCAGCCTGATCGGCGCCGCACTGGGAATTTCTAATCTTGTGACTGCCAGCGTGATGGAGCGGGCGAAAGAGATTGGACTGCTCAAAGCAATCGGCGCCAGAGACCATTCCATCACGGGACTGGTATTGGCGGAGATATTGATCACAGCGCTGATTGGTGGAGTGGCCGGTTATTTTATGGGCTTCGGATTTGCGCAGCTAATCGGACAAACGGTGTTCGGCTCGGCGATAGAGATGAGACCTATGGTGATTCCTATTGTGATTGTACTCATCGCACTGGTGACTGCCGCCGGCAGTATCCCGGCAATCTTTATGGTGCTGAGACTTGATCCGGCTGAAGTGCTGCATGGAAGCAAAGCATGACCAGACAGAGAGAAGGGATTACGGGATATGAATAAAAAAAGGAAAATGCTGTTAAAGATGGTTACGGCATCTCTGCTCAGACGGCGTTCAAGAATGCTGATTGCGCTGCTGTCGATTGCAGTGGGTGCAACGATCCTGTCAGGGCTGGTAACAATTTATTACGATGTGCCCAGACAGATGGGGGCGCAGTTTAGAAATTATGGCGCAAATATGATTCTGGTGCCGTCCGGTGAAAAGACAATGACACTGGAGAGCGCACAGGAATGCATAGATTTGATTTCGCCGGATAACGTAGTCGGAGCTTCCCCTTATCGTTACATTAATGTGGAGATGAACAGCCGTCAGAGAATTTTTGTGGCGGCGGGAACTGATTTTGAACAGGTGCAGTCTACCAGCCCTTATTTTATAGTGGATGGAGAATATCCTTCCGGAGAGCGCCAGGTTCTGGTGGGAAAAGAAACGGCAGATCTGATCGGAGCCAGAACAGGTTCTGTTCTGGAGCTTTCCTACAAACCAGAGGGCGGCAAAAGAAACACCCTGAAGTTTACCGTTTCCGGCATTTTGGATACCGGAGGGGATGAGGAAACCTATATTTTTATGACGCTGAAAGCAATGTCAGATCTTACGACGGAGGAGACGACGCTGGACGTTATGGAACTGAGTATCTCTTCTGCGGAGGATGAACTGGAAAATTATATCACGCAGATTGATGAAATGGATAATGGAATCAGTGCGCGTCTTGTAAAGCGTGTGACAAAATCGGAAGCATCGGTACTGTCAAAGCTGCAGTCTCTGGTATTGCTTGTGACAGTGGTGGTTCTGCTTCTTACTATGATCTGTGTGTGCACAACGATGATGGCGGTAGTGTCGGAACGGAGAAAAGAAATCGGACTGAGAAAAGCGCTGGGGGCTTCTGACAATAGTATCCGTAAGGAGTTCTTGTATGAAGGAATGTTTTTAGGACTGCTGGGCGGTATTCTTGGAACTGTTCTGGGATTTGCGTTTGCACAGATAGTCAGTGTGAATGTATTTGAATCTTCTATTACATTTCAGCCGCTGCTGCTGCCCGTCACGGTAATAGCCTCTATGTTGATTGCAGCATTATCCTGCATGATACCGATTAAAAATGCGATTGCAATAGACCCGGCTCTGGTACTGAAGGGCGAATAAAAGGAGGAGAAGAGAATGAGTCTTTTGGAATTAAAAAATATTTCCAAAATATATGGAGAACTGCATGCGCTTGACAATGTAAATATCCGTGTAGAAAAAGGCGAATGGGTGGCGATTATGGGGCCTTCCGGTTCCGGAAAAAGTACCATGATGAATATCATTGGCTGCATGGATAAGCCTACGGTTGGAGAGGTTTATCTGGATGGGGCGGATATTTCGAAGGAAAGCGGGAAAAAGCTGACGGAGATCAGAAGAGATAAAATCGGGCTGATCTTTCAGCAGTTTCATATGGTAAATTACCTGACTGCCGTTGAGAATATTATGGTGGCGCAGTATTATCATTCTATTCCGGATGAGGAAGAGGCGCTGGAGGCACTGGAACGTGTGGGACTTAAGGATCGGGCAAGGCATCTGCCGAGCCAGCTTTCCGGAGGAGAGCAGCAGAGAGTATGCGTGGCCAGGGCTCTTATTAATCATCCCGAGCTTATCTTAGCTGATGAACCTACCGGCAATCTGGATGAGGCGAATGAGAACATTGTTCTCGATCTGTTCCGGCAGCTCCACAGGGAAGGAACGACTTTGGTTGTAGTTACCCATGACCCGGAAGTAGCAGAGGCGGCGCAGAGGACAATCGTGTTGAAAAACGGACATGTGGCGAAAGAAATTATAAATGAAAATTTTCAGGATTAGGGGAAGAAGTAAATGAAAAACAGGAAAATTCATGTGTTTGATATAGTAATACTTATTTTGTTTTGCTTTTTGGCAATCGGTGTTATTACTTTTCTTGGCCCCTGCGGTGTACATGAGGATGGAAGCTACAGTTCCTGCCATTGGGCCGGCAGAATTCTGTTCGGCCTTGGAATAGTCGGAATACTAGAGGCAGTTTTGGCAGTATTTTTGCAGAATCAGTTCCGTTTAGGAGTAAATGCAGCAGTATTTTTGCAGGCGGTTTTGATGGTGATGATTCCCGGAAAGGTGGTCAGTCTTTGCGGGATGAGTACCATGCGCTGCAACCTTATTATGAAACCCGGTGTTCAGGTGATTTCCCTGGTGATCGCTTTACTGGCAGCAATGAATCTTTGGCTGACTTACCGATGGATACAAAAGGAGAAGTAGTATGAAATTCAGTAAAATTCCTTTGCGCAATCTGCTTCACAGGCGGGGCCGTACTGTCGTTTTGACTGTTCTTGTGGCTTTACTGGCATTCTCTTTATTTGCAGGGGCTTATACAATGCTCAGCCTTCACAGCGGAATCGAAAGTCTGGAAGCGAGGCTGGGAGCAGACATTATCGTAGTGCCTTCTTCGGCAAAGTCAAAGGTCGATCTGGACAACATTCTGTTACAGGGAACCGCCGGGTATTTTTACATGTCTGCGGATTATTTTGATAAGATAAAACAGACAGAAGGGGTTGAGCAGGCATCCGCCCAGATTTTTCTCGCATCACTGAAAGCATCCTGCTGTTCCGTAGCCGTTCAGGTGATCGGTTTTGATCCGGAGGCGGACTTTACGGTTCAGCCTTGGGTCGAGAAAAAATACAACCAGAAGCTGGAAACATACGATGTGATTGTAGGAGATACGGTCAATGCAGAGGTAGGGGATTCTATTACCATCTACGAAAAAAACTGTCGGGTAGTAGCACGTCTCGACCGGACGGGAACGGGAATGGATACGGCAATTTATACCACGTTTGATACCATCCGCCTTCTGCTTTCTTCCGCTCAGGAGCTGGGACATGACCTGAAAATTTCAGGCGATCCCTCCAGTGTCATTTCCGCCGTGTATATTAAGACGTCAGAGGAGACTGATGTGGAGAGTGTCGCGAATGATATTAATTTGCATGTCCGTAAGGTTCAGGCCGTAGAGACAAAGAATATGTTAAGCACTGTATCAAACAGTATGACAGGTATTTCATCTGCTCTCATATTATTGATCGGCGTTGTTTGGATTCTGGTATTTTTGATTATTATTTTTTCCTTTATCATGATTACCCGGGAACGCCGCCTGGAATTTGCCACCCTTCGCGTGATCGGGGTATCCAGAAAGATGCTGGCGCAAATGATTCGGAAGGAGACGGCAATCGTGTGTCTTTTAGGAAGCATTATTGGCGTCTTGCTTGGCTGTCTGGTGGTATTTCCCTTTGGCAGCCTGATTGAATTGAGTCTGGGACTGCCATTTTTGACTCCCAAACTGAGCACAGCAGCAGGTCTTGCGGCAGGTACCGTAATGGGAGCGTTGGTTACAGGAAGCTTGGCTTCGCTGTGGACAGTACACCGGATCGGCCATCTGGAGGCGAGTACAATTCTACGGGAGGGTAACTAGATGAAGCTATCTGCAGAAAAAATTGTGAAATGGTATTACCGCAGCCGTGGGGAGGCTAATCATTTTTATGCGGTCAGAGAAACGGATTTTGAATTGCTTCCCGGAAAACTGACTATGATTACCGGACATTCCGGAAGCGGGAAAACCACATTACTTCATATGCTGGCGGGGCTTCTGAGGCCAGATGCAGGAAAGGTATCTGTCGATGGCGTCGATCTGTACAGGATGAAAGATAAGGAGCAGTCCCGTTTCCGGAATGAGCATATCGGGCTGATCACTCAAAAGCATTTGAGCGTTCAGAGCCTGAACGTGCTGGAGAATATATTGCTGCCGTGTTCCCTGTATCATGGCGGCTGTACAGATGAAGAAAAGGCGCTGGAATTGTTAGATTATTTTCAAATGGCGGATATGAAAGAGGCTCTTCCGGGAGAACTTTCAGGCGGAGAATTAAGGCGTATGAACGTCATTCGTGTTCTGGCAGCGGATACGGAAATTCTTATGGCGGATGAACCTACGGGAGATATGGACGCTGAGAATACGCAGCGTGTCCTGAAAAAGCTGCGGGAAAAAGCGGATGCGGGAACTGCGGTTTTGTTAGTAACCCATGAAACGACTGCAGAAAAATATGCGGATCAGATTTATTTTATGGAGGAAGGCTGTCTGAAAAGCGAAGGGTAAGAATGAGGAGCGATACTGATAACTGCTGCGTTAAGAGGTTGGGTCAGGAGCTCACGGGAGATCCCTTGGAAAGCCGCTGGTCTGATAGATATGTTGCCCTTCTGTGACAAACATTGCTTCTATGCCATCCAGGGATTCAATTAATTCCATGCCCCGCTCTTTTCCGAGAAGGAAGCAGACGGTACTGAGTGCATCTCCGTCGGCGGAGGATGAAGAGAGAATAGAAACACTCTGCAGGCCGGTGTCTGCAGGGTAACCGTTTTCGGGATTTAAAATATGGTGATAAAGGATACCGTCTTTTTCAAAATAGCGTTCATAGGTTCCGGAAGTTACCATCGACTGATCATCTACGATGGCTATGGCAATGATATCCGCAGCAGTTTCACCGAAGGGCTTCCGGATTCCAATTCGCCAGGACTGCCCATCGGGTTTTTCTCCTATCGTCAGGATATTGCCGCCCAGATCAATGAGACCGCTGCTTACGCCTTTAGAGAGCAGAAATTCCTTCAACTGGTCTGCGATATACCCTTTGGCAATACCGCCCAGGTCAATGGCGGCTTTTGGGTCGGCCAGCGTAACGGTTGTACCTTCCAGAAGCACTTTTTTGTAGTTTACATGGGAAAGGGCCTCCTTCAGCATGGCCTCCTCTGGTAAAGAAGGGGCTTTTGTTTCATGGAAGTCCCAGAGATCCATCACCGGAGCAATGGTAATATCAAAAACCCCATCGGATAATTCGCAGTATTTCAGGGCCGTCTCTATCAGAGCGGCCGTCTCAGCGGAAACTTCTGTGGGTTGTCCATTGCTGTGATTCACATTCCAGATATCACTGCCTTCCCTGGTGCGGCTGAGCATTGTCTCGTAGTCAGCCATCAGGGAAAAACATTCTCCGGTCAGTTCCTGATCTACGGTATCATACAGTGTCAGATTTACCACCGTGTCAAAGTAAAATCCGGTATCGGTGATGGGGGCGGGAAAGGACCGGGAAGAATGTGACCAGCCGGAAAGCGGCAGGATCAGGCTCAGACAGAGTAGCAGGCAGCTCATATATTTCTTCCAATTTGTTATATTTGACATAAATATTGGACTCCTTTCGGATGGAATTGCGGAAAACAGATGTGAAAAATATATCAGGCGGGATCAGGCTTCAGCCGATGCGTTTTAAGGTTTCCGTGGTCAGCCAGCCGATCGCCAGACCGGTAAGAAGGCCGGAAATCAGGAGGGCCGGGGCATAGTAGATCAGGCTTGTATTTTCTACAATCAGCATGGCGATCATCAGCTGTCCCATATTGTGGGAGATACCGCCGGCCATGCTGACGGCCCACAGGCTGGCATCGGTTCTGTTTTTCAGGAGAGTCATAACCGTCAGGCTGAGGGCGGCTCCGGTCAGACTGTAGATGATGCTGAACATATTGCCGAAAAGAAATCCGATGACCACTATGCGGATCAAGGAGACCACAATCGCTTCCTTATAGGTATAGCGTTCCAGAATAAAAAGGATGGCCAGATTGGCCAGTCCCAGTTTAATGCCGGGGATACCGGCAACGACCGGTATTAAGGTCTCCACATAGCCGAAGATAATGGCGATTGCAGAAAAAAGTCCCAGTTTTGCATATTTTTCATTCATATCATTCACCGATCTGTATTTAGAATTTATCTGCTTACGGCGTCTAAAATATTGTGACCTCCGGCAGCAGGATCTGATGAAATTCCTTCAATTACCACCTGATTGGGCAGGCAGATGATGAGGCCGCCGCGAAGATCCACTGCAGGCTGTTTCATACAGAGATGATCGGGGCAGTTGGCTTCCGTCATTTTAGCCGTTCCATTTTGAATTACGCATACATTGGTGGTGCCGATGGAAATTTTCTGGTCCTCTTTCAGGGAATAAATTCCGTATTCTGTGCCGCCGACGGTAATGCGAATTTCTCCATAATCTTTAGAACGGCGCAGCGCTGTCATGCTCAACCAGAGGAGAACAGCCAGCAGAAGAATCCCGGAAAAAATACAGATTTCTTTTTTTTTCAAGGGAATCCGCCTTCTTTCCATAAAAGATACTAATAAAATACCATAGGCGGAAAGGGTTTTCAAGAGTTCCTTTTTAATATCCTGCCATTGCCTTACATGGAACGTCATGCTTTGAAGTTATGTTGAACCGCCGTATGCCGAACGGCATGTACTGGTGGTGGAGAGGGGAGAGAAAATCTCCCCTGCTCGATTTTGCCAATAATAATTATACTCTAAGCTCAAAATAGACGGGATTCCGTACATTTTGGGCACTTTTTGAAAGTTGTGTATAATCAGTATAGCCAGTCGGCGGTTTTGCGGATAGAACTGTGGAAAATCAAGTTAAATAGCAGATGATTTTTGGTAGGATATCTGTTATGATGGAGTGGACAAATGGGCGTTTGTGAGAGGAAAGAACATGATTTTTGAAAAGGCAGTATATGAAGATATCGACCAGTTAAGCGAATTGAGAATTGCATATTTAATAGAAGATACAGGTAATTTGAATGAGAAAGATTTAGCAGTAATAAAAAGAGACTTGCCGGATTATTTTGAACGAAATCTTAATAGAAATATTTTTTGTTATGTAGCACGAAAAGAAAAAGAGATAGTGGCCTGCGCATTTTTGCTTGTGGTGGAAAAGCCAATGAGTCCTGCGTTTATTACCGGAAAGACAGGTACAGTATTAAATGTGTATACGAAACCAGAGAGCCGGCATAATGGGTATGCACGAAAGCTGATGAATATAATGCTATCCGATGCGATTAACATGAATTTAAGCAGCATTGAACTCAAGGCAACAGACGTTGGACAAGCTTTATATAAATCTCTTAGCTTCAAGGATGAAATCATAAAATATCATTTAATGAAATGGACACCTTCAAGCTTGAAGAGCGGAAAAATTTAGAACCTGTGGAGGTACTTGTGAAGGGTATAATTTTATATCAATCGAAATATGGAGCAACAAAAAAATATGCAGAATGGCTTAAAGAAGCCACCAACTATGAGTGTTTAGAAACCAAGAATGTTACTGTTCAAGCGGCAGCTCAGTTTGACATAATTATTTTAGCGGGAGGAATTTATGCTTCCGGAATATCTGGACTATCTTTTTTAAGAAAACACATTCACGAATTAAGCAACAAGAAAATTGCCGTTTTATGTGTGGGTGCGTCACCATTTGATGAAGATGCTTTTAATCAGATATATGCACATAACTTTAAAGGCAGTTTACAAGGGATAACATGTTTCTATGGCCGTGGTGCATGGAACGAAAGTGCCATGTCCATTAAGGATAGAACATTATGTAAAATGCTGCAGAAAGTTGTTTCAAAGAAAGATCCTGCTACATACGAACCTTGGGAAAAGGCCCTCATGTGTGCTGTTGGTCAAGCCTGTGACTGGACTGAAAAAAGATACTTACAACCGTTGCTTGAATGGATAGAGGCGGCTCAGTAGCTTCTGGTTTTCTGATCTGAAGCAACAGCAGGTTGCCTGCTCTTTTTGTCCCTCCTTTTTTCTCCATAGCTGTGGGCCTGGAAAAAATCGGCCAGCGGGCAGTCCGCCAGCGTCATCGCCGAACGTGGTCATGCCCCTCCGGGGAAAAAAGAATGGCATTACCGAATGCGGAGATTATGAAACGATCATTCATATAAGTTGTGAACGAAGCGGCAGAAGGAGACCGGTAATACACTGGAGACGGTGAAATATTTTGATACTGAAACGCTGGAAGTGAAGCAGGCGGAGATGTTCATTGAAGGGTACAAGGCAAGCATTGGGAAAGACGCTTCTTAATAAAGAGCTGTGGAAGGCGTTGTTTACCTTGGAGAAATTTTAAAATAGTAGATGATTTTTGGTAGGATGCCTATTATAATAAAAGGAACAAGTTGGGAGCTGCAGGGAGGATTTAGGCATGGCAATTTCAAATGTGAAGGCTATTTTTCAAAGTGATATTCAAAGAGTGTGGGAAGTTGTAACTTCTCTCGAAAACTATTCATGGCGCAGTGATTTGAGTAAGGTTGAGATTATAAATGATAATCAATTCATAGAATATACAAAGGATGGTTATCCAACAACATTTACGATTACGAAAGTTATTCCGTATAAGCGTTGGGAATTTGATATGGAAAACAGTAATATGAAAGGACACTGGACAGGTATTTTCACGGAAAAGGACGGTAACACAGAAATTGATTTTACCGAAGAAGTAACGGCTAAGAAAGTTATAATGAAGCCTTTTGTCAAATCATATCTGAAAAAACAGCAGGAATTGTATATTTCTGATTTAAGAAAAGCACTGTAGTTTCCAAGTTACCTTATCGGGAAATTAATAGGTACGGGAAGTCGGGGGCTGTAAAGAACAGATTACTTGAAAATTTTGCCGAGGTTCATTCCATGATAAATTTTATTCAAACTATTTTAAATAATAGATCCGTATTACGTACCATAATTGATACAATGTATCCTTTGATGCCTTCTGGAAGCAAATTCAGTAACCAAAATGATAGGGTGTATTTGGTTCAAATTTATGGTATTCTATGATAAAACACGGCGATAAAATATGATTTTCAGGAAAGGTGAGGTATTGACTATGAGCAAGGTATTAGTGGCATATTTCAGTGCCAGCGGGGTAACAGCGAAGCTGGCAGAACGGCTTGCAAAGGCAATCGGAGCAGATTTGCATGAGATTCAGCCGGAGATCCCTTATACAGAAGCAGATTTGAACTGGATGGACAAAAAGAGCCGAAGCAGTGTGGAAATGAATAACAAGTCTTTCCGGCCTGCGGTGGCAAACAAAGTGGAAAATATGGAACAGTATGAGGTGATTTTCACAGCTTTCCCGATCTGGTGGTACGTTGCCCCCACCATCGTAAACTCGTTTCTGGAGCAGTATGACCTGTCTGGCAAGACGATCATTCCTCTGGCAACCTCGGGAAGCAGCGGCATGGGAAATACGAACAGGGAGCTGGCGGCTTCCTGCCCGGGAGCAGATCTGAAGGAAGGGAAAAGATTTCCGGCAGATGCCAGTGTGGAAGAATTAAAGGCTTGGGCAGAAGGCTTTTCCATGTAACAAAGCAAAGAGCTGAGGCTCCCTGCTCTAAGTATAGGATGTTGAACAGAGGGACCGGTCTCCATGTGCCGGTTCCTTCGTGTTTTCCTGTTTAAGAAAATTTTCCGGTAGACGCTGGAGGCCAGCCCGAAAAACCGTTTGAAATAATTCCTGCTTCCAGGTGATCTCCTCGGATAAGCCCAGCTTAATATCCGGATAGAGAGACGGTTGTAAAAACTATATGTGAATGGGTGGAAGAAGTTGTTTCGGAAATGGAAAATGACTATGAGTATGGCGGTACCAGCGAAAGGAGTATTTTGGACTGTATTTTCAAATGAGAGAAGGCAGGCTGATGGATAGAAATGTAAACATTATAATAGACCTTGATGGCAAAAATAAGAGTGGCTTTTCCTAATTTGCCTTGGCGGCGGATTAGAGGTACTTATTTCGCCAATCTGACCGTTTATTTATGGCAAGATTTATTTTATACTATTGTCAATCAAAAGGAAAAAGGAAATTACATGAAACTGCAGCCTGGAATTATGATTTGCAGACTGGCAAAAAAATGGAATATGCGGATGCATGAAGGCTGGAGGACGGATCCGCCTTATGGCAGACCCAGGGATCATATGGGAGGATGCAGAAGAGGCGGCTGGAGATTTTAAAGTAAGAAGGAAGGAGAGGAAGAAAGTATGAAAAAAAGATTATACAGATCCAAAGATGATGTAATGCTTGCGGGTGTATGCGGAGGGTTGGCTGAATTTTTCGGGATTGATCCTACAATCGTCCGTCTGATCTGGGCGGTGCTTGCACTATCCGCCGGAACAGGAATACTGCTCTACCTTATCGCCGCAGTGATTATCCCGAAGGATGATGGGATCATAGAGGGGAAATACCATGAAGAACCATAAAAAGAAAATGATAGCACCGGTCATCATCACGATCCTGTTTGTGATCTATTATTTCGGTATCGCAGCTGCATTTTGTATGCTTCCGGAAATACCGGTAATTATAAAAATTGTATTCACAGTGGTTCCGCTTGCATTAGCGGCAGTGATGATCGGTGTGTTTATCAGCAGGATCAAGGAAATAAAAGGAGGAGAAGAGGATGATCTTAGTAAATACTGATTATATTGGCGGGAAGGAACTGGAAATGCTTGGACTCGTAAAGGGAAGTACGATCCAGTCAAAGAATGTGGGAAGGGATATTACACAGGGATTTAAAACCTTAGTCGGCGGAGAGTTGAAGGCGTATACGGAAATGATGAATGAGGCCAGGGCGCTTGCCACAAAGCGCATGGTGCAGGAGGCAGAGGAGCTTGGAGCCGATGCGGTGGTGAATATCCGATATTCCTCCGCAGCCGTCATGCAGGGAGCGGCAGAAGTCATTGCCTACGGGACTGCGGTGCGGTTTATATAAAAGCCAAGATATGAGAAGGGAAAAGATCAGGCGGGAGCCTGGTCTTTTTCTGATGGGGATGTTATGATCGAAATTGGGCCAGTTTGTACAGGCTGGGCCTTTACGCTGCGATCCAGAATATCCAGGGAAGAAAGCTGCGGCTGATGATAAAGTTGAGATAATACACTTTTAGAGGTAAAATAAGTCGTAGCGTACAATATTCTAAACGGAAAACTGTAAAAGAATCACAGGGTTTCTCTGTGAGGATACTATGGGAACGAAAAAGGATGGTGAAAATAAATGAAACGGATATTGCTGGTCGAGGATGATCTTAGCCTGATAAACGGCCTGTCTTTTGCCGTAAAAAAGCAGGGATATCTGCTTGATGTTGCCCACACCGGCAGCGAAACGGACCGGTTATGGGAGGATGGAAAATATGATCTGGTGATTTTAGATGTGTCTTTGCCGGATGGTTCCGGATTTGATATATGCAGAAGGATTCGGCAGACATCGAAGGTGCCGATTATGTTTCTGACTGCTATGGATGAAGAAACAGATATCATTATGGGGCTTGACATTGGCGGTGATGATTACATTACAAAGCCATTTAAGCTGGCAGTTTTTATGTCACGCATTCATGCGCTGCTCCGCAGAAGTGATAACTTTAACCAGGCGGACACAGAATTGAGCTCCAACGGGATTACGGTTTATCGCCTCAAAAGCGAAGTATATAAAAATAACAAGCAGGTGGATTTAACGGCAGGGGAATATAAGCTGCTGTGCCTGTTTATGGAAAATCCCGATCAGGTGCTTTCCCCGCAGCAGATTTTAAACAGGCTGTGGGATTGTGATGAAAAATATATAGATAACAATTCTCTTACGGTGTATATACGCAGATTGAGGACAAAAATTGAAGAGGATCCGGGTAATCCGAAACGAATCGTAACGGTTCGCCGTATGGGGTATAAATGGGCTGCGGAGGATTGAGGGCAGAATGAGAATATTAGCGAATAAAAAAGTCAAAGCTCTGTTTTGCAAGGCCATCATCTGTATCTTGATTTTTACGCTGTTTTCTGTGGCCTTGCTGCTTTTTGAAATTGAGAACGCATCATTTTATATTCTGCTGGGAGCACTGGTTATGTGTATAGCAATCCTGGCAGCCGGTTACGGATATTTCAGAGAACAGAATGAAATCATGGAAAATGCAGTAATGCAAATTACAGAGTATATTTCCGGCAACCGGGAAGCACGGATCGTATGTGATGAGGAAGGGGAAATGTACAGGCTGTTTCATGAAGTGAATACGCTGGCTGCTATTTTGAATGCACACGCAGAGAATGAGCAAAAATCGAAACAGTTTTTGAAGAATACCATATCGGATATTTCCCATCAGTTGAAAACGCCCCTTGCGGCGCTGAATATTTACAATGGACTGATGCAGGGGGAAACGGAAGAACTGCCGGAGCTTTGGGAACTTGCGTCCCTGTCGGAAAAGGAGCTTGACCGGATCGAAATGCTGGTACAGAACCTTTTGAAAATAACGAAGCTGGATGCAGGAGCGATTGTGTTTGAAAAGACCTCTCAGAACGTGGCGGATATGATGGGGGAGATTGAGCTGCACTTTGCGTACCGGGCAAAGCAGGAGCATAAGGAGCTGATTCTATCAGGAGATGAGCAGATTTCATTGGTTTGTGACCGGGACTGGATGATAGAGGCGCTGGAGAATATTGTGAAAAATGCCTTTGACCATACAGGCAGCGGGGATTCTATCCGGATTTCGTGGAAACCGTCTGCGTCTATGGTTCAGATTACCATAAAAGACAATGGAAGCGGCATCCATCCCGAGGATATGCATTATATTTTTAAACGGTTTTACCGGAGTCGGTTTTCAAAAGATAAACAGGGAATCGGCCTTGGGCTTCCGCTTGCAAAAATGATAGTGGAAGCGCATAACGGTACGGTTGAGGTGGATAGTGAATTGGGAGCAGGCACCACATTTATCCTGAATTTTTTCATTCCTACAAAATTGTAGTCTTATTGTAAGGAGACGGTAGGATTTGGATGTTATCCTTTCAGGTATAAGCGAGGCAGACGAAATGCAATCCGCCCTGCCGAAGCGAAACTATTTGGAAAGAGGTGCTTACGTATGAATTTATTAGAGGTCCATAATATCTGTAAGACTTATGGAAAGGGTGAAACGGCTGTAAATGCGCTGAAAGATGTCAGTTTTTCTGTTCCAAAGGGAGAATATGTAGCGATTGTGGGAGAATCCGGCTCCGGTAAGAGTACCCTTTTGAATATGCTGGGGGCGCTTGATGCGCCTACCTCCGGCAAGGTATTGATTGATAACAAGGATATTTTTTCCATGAATGACAGCAAGCTGACGATTTTCCGCCGCCGGAATATCGGTTTTATTTTTCAGGCATTTAACCTGATTCCGGAGCTGACCGTTGAGCAGAACATCATTTTCCCTGTGCTTCTGGACTATCAAAAACCAAATAAAAAATATCTGGAGGAGCTGCTTGAGGTGCTGAATCTGCAGGAACGGAGGAATCATCTGCCGAGCCAGCTTTCCGGCGGACAGCAGCAGAGAGTGGCCATCGGCCGTGCGCTTATTACACGCCCCTCCTTGATTCTGGCTGATGAACCCACCGGAAATCTGGATTCCCAGAACAGCAGCGAGGTGATTGCCCTGCTGAAGGAGGCTTCCAGAAAGTACGAACAGACGATCATTATGATTACTCATAACCGGAGGATTGCACAGACTGCTGACCGGGTACTGAACGTATCGGATGGTGTACTGACTGACCTGGGAAGGGCGCAGGATGCATCGGGAACAGATACCCTGCGCCGGCAGGAGCGGAAAGGAGTCAGCAAATGAGAAGTTATTTGAGTCTTGTTTCAATTTCCGCAAAGGTTCGCAGACGCCAGAATCGTATGACGCTTCTGTGTATTATTATTTCGGTATTCCTTGTAACGGCTATTTTCAGTGTGGCAGAAATGACGATACGGACAGAAAGCGAAAAAATGGAGGAGAAGCATGGAAGCTGGCATATCCGGTTGGAAAACATTTCACAGGATACAGCGAAAGAAATCAGCCAGCGATCCGATGTTACGCAGATCGGCTGGTCACAGGCATTTAATTTGGATGTAGAGCAGCCCTACTACATCAATGAGAAAAGGGCTGCGTTATATGGCTCGGATGAAGCTTATGCCGTCAGGCTGGCAAATGCGCTTGAGGAGGGTAGGTTTCCTCAGAAGGATAACGAGGCAATGCTCAGTGTAAATGCGAAGCTTGCCCTGAATGTACAGATCGGTGACCGTGTGACCTTGCATACGCCCGGCGGTGATGCGGATTTTACGGTATCCGGTTTTGGTTCGGATGATAAGAAATATTATCAGGGGCAGACGTATCTGGTTGCCGTGTACATGACACAGCCTGCGTTTACCGGCCTTATGGAGAAAAACGGAATAGCAGGTAATCCAACATGCTATGTACAGTTTCAAAATGCGGCGAAAGCCTCCAAAGCGATTTCAGAAATCAGTCAGCAGTATAATCTGCCGGAGGGCAGCATTTCAGAAAATACTGCCGTTATGGGTGTTTCGGGACAAAGCAGCGATACTTCCATGCAAAATTTCTATGGAATAGCAGCGGTTTTGTTTGTTCTTGTATTGCTGGCGGGGGTGTTGATGATTTCCGGAAGTCTGAACAGCAATGTGGCCCAGAGAACGAAATTTTTCGGTATGATGCGCTGTATTGGCGCAAGCCGCCAGCAGATTATCCGGTTTGTGCGGCTGGAAGCACTGAACTGGTGCAAAACGGCAGTACCGATTGGACTGATTTTCGGAACAATCATCAGTTGGGTCATCTGTGCGGTACTCCGCTATGGCATTGGCGGTGAATTTTCCGCAATGCCGGTATTTAAGATCAGTCCTGTCGGACTGATCAGCGGGGTGGCAGTGGGAATTGTGACAGTGCTTTTGGCGGCACAGTCCCCGGCAAAGCGGGCTGCTAAGACTTCTCCCATATCTGCAGTTTCCGGCAATGCAGAAGCAGTCTCTTCTGTAAAGCATGGGTCAAAACGGAGCCTGGGCAGAATTGAAAGGACATTGGGCGTGCATCATGCCACCGCATCCGGAAAAAACTGGTTTTTGATGACGGCATCCTTTGCACTCAGTATTATTTTGTTCCTTTGTTTTTCACTTGGAATGGATTTTGCGCAGGGACTGATGCCTGCTTTGAAATCATGGCAGCCGGATATTACTCTCAACGGTTATCGTAACGCACTTGTGCTGGAGCAAAATCAGAAGGAAGAAATCGGGGAAATATCAGGGGTAAAACAGACTTTTGCCAGTTCCTATCTGGACAGCGTTCCGGTGGTTTCCTCCCGGGAGGGGATTGACCATATCAACCTGGAATCCTACGACGATTTTCTGCTGGAAAGAGCAAAAGAGGATGCTGTCCAGGGAGATGTATCGGACATTATCGGAGACAGCGGAAAGGTTATGACGGTCTATAATAAGGACAATCCGCTGAAGGTGGGGGATACCCTTCAGATCGGGGGAGAAGAGGTAGAGATCACCTGTGCGGTTCCTGACGGTCTGTTTCCCAGTGAGCTTCTTGTCATCTGCTCCCAGGAAACCTTTGAACGGCTGACCGGAGAACAAAATTACACCATGATCGGCATACAGTTAAATGAGGATGCCGATGACGAGACCGTGAAGAATATCAGTAATCTTGCAGACCGTGACGTGATCTTTATGGACAGCAGAGAGCTTAACAGGAGCAGTCATCTCACCTATCTGGCGACAAAGGCGCTGGTATATGGATTCCTGGCAATTATAGGCTTAATTACGATGTTTTATATCATTAACAGTATTTCCATCAGTGTATCAGCCCGGATAAAACAATATGGGGCCATGCGTGCCGTTGGTATGGACGGCAGGCAGCTTACCCGGATGATTTTTGCCGAAGCATTTACTTATGCTGTTTCAGGACTGATCGCCGGTTCTGCGATTGGAATTTCGCTTCACTATTTTTTGTATACCCGGGTGATTACGCGGTACTTCGGAAAAATATGGCATTTGCCGGTTGCAATGCTGTGCGTGATCATTGTGTTTGTTGCCGCCTGTGCTTCCGTTGCAGTTTACGCACCTGCGAAACGGGTGCGGAACATGGCGATCACAGATACAATAAACGAGCTTTAAATGGAACAAGAGAGAAAGAACTGCGGTACAGTGGAAAGAAAAAGCTGCTGTACCGCAGAGTATTTTATATATCATTTTTGGGATTGGATATGGAACATGAAAGATAAGACTTGTATTTTTGGAAAAGCCCTTCAGAGGATAAAGGAAATGGCAGGAATGGGAATTCTATGTGCTTTTATCATTCTATTGTGTATGCTGTTTGCCGTTGTTGGCATTGTGTGGTTTTTGGCAGATTGTACGGTCAGGAAATTGGAAAAGATTGGATGCCTATGAGAAAAAAAAGAAGAAAGAAACATTCCGTTAGAAAAATAGTTATTCGTTTGTTTTCTGCTCTGCTTTGCCTGTTATTTGTGGCCTGTGTTTGTTTCGGGATGAAAGGCTGCAGAATGTACCAGAGGGCAATAACGGAAAAGTCTATCCATGAGCGGGTGGAGGAAATCCGGGATATGGATGGCTTTACTTCATACCCGGATCTGCCGCAGTTTTATATAAATGCCACGATATCGGCAGAAGATCACAGATTTGAAAATCACTTTGGAATTGATCTAATTGCGATTGGCCGGGCCGCATTGACAGATATCAAAGAGAAGGCCTTTGTACAGGGCGGAAGTACCATTACACAGCAGCTTGCAAAAAATATGCTTTTTACGCAGGAGAAAAAGCTGGAACGGAAAGCGGCGGAGGTATTTGCGGCGTTAGAGCTGGAAGTCCAATATACAAAAGAGGAAATTTTTGAGTTGTATGCAAACACGGTCTATTTTGGTAATGGCTATTATGGTATCTATCAGGCCGCTATGGGATATTTTGGAAAAGAACCTTCTGAGCTGACAGATTATGAATGTGTTATGTTAGCAGGGATTCCGAACGCTCCGTCCGTTTATTCCTTGGATCAGGAACTGGCTTTGCAGCGGGTGAAACAGGTGCTGAGAAGCATGATAAGAAATAAAATTATTACACAGGAGGAGGCTGACAGGATAGCGCTGGAAGGGAAGTAACACCGAAAAGGCGAAATAATAGATGACTTTAGGAGGAGCGCCCGCTATAATGAAAAGAAAATATGAGATTTTGCAGGGGGACTACAATGAATAAAAATGAAAAATGGTTACAGTGGGCGGTGGAGCTGCAGGCAATCGCACAAAGCGGTCTTTTTTATGGAAAGGATCGATTTGATCTGGAGCGTTACGCAAGGATAAGGGAAATAGCGGCTGAAATGATCAGCTATAAAACAGAGCTTTCTATTGAGAAGGTAACGGATTTGTTTTGTAATGAGATTGGGTATCAAACGCCTAAAATAGATACGAGAGCGGCGATATTCCGGGATGGGAAAATTTTACTCGTACAGGAAGCAAATGGTACATGGGCGCTGCCGGGCGGCTGGGTTGACGTTACGGTCTCTGTTATGGAAAATACAATAAAGGAAGTCAAAGAGGAAGCAGGACTCGACGTGAAGGTGAAAAGAGTCATAGCTATCCAGGATAGAGAAAAACACAATTTACCCATCTATGCCTATAAAGTATGTAAAATATTTATGCAGTGTGAAGCAACAGGCGGAGCATTTCTTCCTAATATTGAAACCATCGGCGCAGATTACTTTGGGCTGGATGAGCTTCCCTGCCTTGCAGAGGAAAAAAATAACCGAGAGCAGATAGAGATGTGTTTTCAGGCCATGCGTTCGGAACATTGGGAAGCCCTATACGATTAACCTGCAGGTGAACGGCGCACGGATCGGATTTAGGACATGACCGCAGCAGTCGTATGCGGGCAGTCATAGTAGAAGAATTTCTAACAAAATTCAATACCTTTTCAAAGAAACAAAACAAAATTCCTATGGGAAAAAAATGAATTTTGACTATAATCTACTGTATAAGTCCAGTCTCAATGCAGAGCCGGATGGACTGCTTGCAGGCCAGTCATAAAGCAGAGACGGATGGACTGCAGCCATGGGAATTTAGAAAGGAAAGATTCCGTGAAAGAGAAAAGCTTATGTTTGATGTAGTTGTAATTGGAAGCGGGCCGGCAGGTATGAGTGCGGCGCTGTATTTGAAACGTGCAGGGAAAAATGTCCTGGTGATTGAAAAAGAGTACGAGGGAACCGGGCAGGTTGCGAAAAGTATCTGTGTAGAAAATTATCTGGGTCTGCCCTCTGTAGTGGGGGAAGAGCTGGGAGAAAGCTTCAGACAGCATGTACTTTCACAGCAGGTTCCTTTTCTTATGGATGAGGTTACGGAAATGCGTCCTGAAAACGGCTGGAAGGTGATCCTTGCATCGGGGCAATGCATTGCTGCAAAGGCCGTTGTTTATGCGGCGGGAGCGGTTCCTAAGAGGCTTGGAATTCAGGGGGAAGAGGAATTTCAGGGGAAAGGCGTTTCCTATTGCGCTTACTGTGACGGCTCCCTGTTTAAAAAGAAGGATACGGCGGTCATTGGAGGCGGTGATACCGCTTTGTCGGATGCTCTCTATCTTTCCGGGATCTGCAGAAAGGTATACCTGATTCACAGGAGAAGAGAATTTCGCAGTACGATCTCCATTGAAAAAATACAGGAGAAGGAGAATATTGAGATCATTACGGAAGCAAATGTACAAAGAATCATGGGTCAAA
This sequence comes from Lachnospiraceae bacterium, assembly GCA_030537145.1. Lineage (GTDB taxonomy): Bacteria > Bacillota > Clostridia > Lachnospirales > Lachnospiraceae > Merdiplasma. Next base: position 43,193 of record JAUNON010000005.1, read on the forward strand.
GAAAGGTGGAGAAGATACTGTTAGATGACGGCAGAGAGCTGCCGGTTGGCGGAGTATTTGTGGCGATCGGCTCCAACCCGGAAACAGATCTTATCAAATCCTATGTAAAAAAAAGCTCTGATGGGTATGTGATTGCAGAGGAGGATGGAGTCACAGAAATGCCGGGACTTTTTGCCGCAGGCGATATTCGTAAAAAACAATTAAGGCAGATCGTTACGGCAGTGTCGGACGGAGCAAATGCAGCGGTATCTGCCATCCAATACTTAAATAACTGTTCGTAGAGGAGAGATGACATGCAATTTAATACGGCTGTGTTACATGCAGGCAAGGAAGGGATAGAAAAACATGGAGCAACACTGCCGCCGGTCTATCAAAGCAGTGCATTTCAGCAGTCCAGCGCAGAAGGGCTGGAAAAAATATTTGAAAACAAGGTTCCCGGATACTGCTATACAAGGGTGGGGAATCCTACGGTAACTGCTTTTGAGAACAGAATTACAAAGCTGGAAGGCGGGATCGCCTCCGTCGCCTGTGCCTCCGGAATGGCGGCCATATCCAATGCCTTTTTAAATATTCTTCAGTCGGGAGACGAGATTGTTACCAGTGCCAGCCTTTACGGCGGTACGATCGATTTATTTCATGATCTGGAAGCGTTTGGGATTCACACGGTTTTTGTGGAAAACAATAACTGGAAGGCCTTTGAAAATGCCATTCATGAGCATACACGTCTGATCTTTGCGGAAACCATCGGAAATCCGGGGCTGGATGTAACGGATATCAAAGGCCTGTCAGAACTGGCCCATGCCCATGATCTTCCGCTGATTATCGATAATACAACAGCAACCTCTTATTTGATACGTCCTCTGGAGCTTGGGGCAGACATTGTTGTGAATTCTTCCTCGAAGTACATCAATGGAAACAGCAGTGCGATCAGCGGCATATTGACAGACGGGGGGCGTTATAGATGGAAAAAGGAAAAATATCCGGTCCTTAGTGATTATCTGAAATACGGCCCTATGGCGTATATCGCCAGAATGCGTGCAGCCGTTTTCCGAAATATGGGAGCCTGTCTGGCTCCGCAGAACGCATTCCTGAATCTGGTGGGAATCGAAACGCTGGGGCTTCGCATGGAACGCCAGTGCCAGAATGCCTTGGGGCTGGCCTCCTGGATACAGGAAAATTATCCGGAGGTGAAAGTCAATTTCCCGGGACTGAGAAGCAGTCCGTGGCATGAAATTGCCAAAAGGCAGTTAAAGTATGGCTACGGAGCAATTTTTACCATGCGCGTCGGAAGCAAGGAAAAGGCGTTTGCGCTGATGAATCATCTGAAATTAGCAATGAAGGTTTCGAATATAGGAGATACGAAAACGCTTGTGATACATCCTTCTTCCACCATCAGTCTGCATAGCACAGCCAGACAGAAGGAAGAAGCCGGCGTATATGAGGATTTGATCCGGGTCAGCGTGGGAATTGAAGATATAAGGGATCTGATAGAGGATTTCCGTCAGGCAATGGAGAAAACGAAGGCCTTTGACACGCAAAGCACATAGAAATAAAAACGTTTATCAGGAAGGGAGAAAGTAAGATGGCAGAAAAGAAAGTGGATTACGCATCCTTAAAAAAGGGCGGGTTTATGAGACAGAAGCAGAAAGGATATTTTTCGCTTCGCCTGCAGGTTGTGGGAGGAAACCTGACTGCAGAGAATATACGAACGGTTTCCCAGGTGGCGGAAAAGTACGGGAAGGGATATGTACATATGACATCCAGACAGGGAATTGAGATTCCGTTCATCCGCTTTGAGGATATTGAAGAGGTAAAGGAAAAGCTGGCGGAGGGCGGCGTAAAGCCCGGAGTCTGCGGCCCAAGAGTACGCACGGTTACAGCCTGCCAGGGATCGGAGGTCTGTCCCAGCGGCTGCATTGATACCTATGGGTTAGCAAAAGAGCTGGATGCGCATTATTTTGGAAAGGATCTGCCCCATAAATTTAAGTTTGGGGTGACGGGCTGCCAGAATAACTGCTTGAAAGCAGAGGAAAATGATCTGGGTGTAAAGGGCGGCATGATCGTTACCTATAAGGAAGATGCATGCATCCAGTGCGGAGTCTGTGTAAAGGCCTGCAGAGAGGGCGCGCTTACGATGAAGGACGGCAGCATTGAGATTGACCGTGAAAAATGCAATCACTGCGGCAGATGTGTAAAGTCATGCCCCACAGATGCCTGGGAAGGAGAAAGCGGCTACATCGTTTCCTTCGGCGGACTGTTTGGCAACAAAATCTATCAGGGAGAAAATCTGCTTCCTATTATAAAAGACAAGGAGACCCTGTTCCGTGTGGCGGATGCGGCCATCGGATTTTTTGAAAAAAATGCAAAGCCGGGAGAAAGATTCCGCCTGATGCTGCAGAGAGTGGGAGAAGAGGAATTTAAAAAAGTAATTAAGGAGGCGTATGATGGGAGAGCTTCAGTTTGATGAACAGGTAGACATTACAGACAAGGTTTGCCCCATGACCTTTGTAAAGGCAAAGGTGACCCTGGATGAACTGGATGACGGACAGATACTTGCGATTCGGATGAATGACGGAGAGCCGGTGCAGAATGTACCAAGAAGTATGAAAGAGGAAGGACATCAGGTCCTGAAGCTGCAGGACAATGGGGATGGAACCTATACGCTGTATGTCCGAAAGGTTGAGGAAGAATAAATGGCTGAAAAAATCGGAAAAAAAGAATTTGAACAAAGGGTATTAAAAAGCCAGGCGCCTGTGGTGGTTGATTTTTATTCGGACTCCTGTATCGCCTGCAAAAAGCTGTCTCCGGCATTGAGCCAGGCAGAAGAGCTTTTAGGAAAAAAATGCGCTTTCTACAAAGTAAATACAAACTTTGAGGAGGAGCTGACGGAAGAATACGAAATTATGTCCCGGCCTACGCTGATCGTTTATCGATCCGGACGGGAGGCGGGAAGAAAAACAGGTGTGCAAAAGCCGGAAGAGCTGATTCAGTGGCTGGAAGCCTTTATGGAAGAATGAAAAGAGGGAGGAAGAAAACATGGTAATCACAGTTTCGGGAAATAAAAAAGAGGTGGCAGAAGGGCTGACGCTTCTGGAATTGATGAAACAGGAAAAGGTAGAGATGCCGGATTACGTGACGGTTTCAATCAATGAGGAATTTGTGGAATCAGATGCAAAAGAATCCACGGTGTTAAAGGAAGGAGACAATGTGGAATTCCTCTATTTTATGGGAGGTGGATGCTGAATGGCACTGACAGATGAGCAGATCGAACGGTATTCCCGGCATATTATTTTAAAAGAAGTGGGAGCCAAGGGGCAGAAAAAATTGCTGAACGCAAAGGTCCTGATCATAGGAGCCGGAGGCTTGGGCGCACCGGCGGCCATGTATCTTGCGGCGGCCGGCGTGGGGACAATCGGAATTGCCGATGCGGATGATGTGGATCTTTCCAATCTGCAAAGGCAGATCATTCATTCTACGGCGGATGTGGGAAAGCCAAAGGTGATCTCGGCAAAGGAAACCATGGAAAGCATGAATCCGGATGTAAAAATCAAGACCTATCATACCTTTGTGGACGCATCGAATATCAGAGAGCTGATCCGGGAGTATGATTTTATTTTGGACGGAACGGACAATTTCCCGGCAAAATTTCTGATCAATGATGCCTGTGTGCTGGAGAAAAAACCGTTCTGCCACGCAGGGATTATCCGGTTTAAGGGACAGCTTATGACGTATGTTCCGGGGGAGGGGCCGTGCTATCGGTGCGTGTTCCAAAGCCCGCCGCCCAAGGATGCTGTTCCCACCTGCAAACAGGCGGGGGTGATCGGAGCCATGGGCGGAGTAATCGGGAGCCTCCAGGCGATGGAAGCGGTGAAATATATCATCGGAAAGGGAGACCTTCTGACCGGTTATCTGCTGACGTTTGACGCTCTGAAAATGGAGTTTCGGAAAATCAGGCTTCCCAGGGATACGCATAACTGCGCCGTTTGCGGAGATCATCCTACCATTACGGAACCTATTGATTATGAATTAAATGTGTGTGAAGAGAAGTAAGCTTCGGAATAAAAAGACATGAAAAAAATAGTGATTAAGAAGCAGGATGTTGAAAGCATCGTTGCCTATGCAAAAAAAAATCTGCCCAATGAGGCATGCGGGCTGATCGCAGGGACAGAGACGGAGGATGCGCGTGTCATTTTGAAGGTATATTACCTGACGAATCTGGATGCCTCCAGAGAACATTTTTCCATGGATCCCAAAGAACAGCTTATGGCAGTAAAGGATATGAGGGCCAACGGATGGAAGCCCCTTGGAAATTGGCATTCTCATCCGGAAACGCCATCCCGCCCGTCAGAGGAGGATATCAGGCTGGCTTATGATCCGAAGGCCAGTTATCTGATTCTTTCGCTTATGGAAAAGGATCCTGTGCTGAATTCCTTTCATGTGGAAAACGGAGAGGTCAGAAAAGAAATTCTGGAATATTGTTCTCCGGGAGAAAGAGAAAAAGGAGTATAACCGGATGTATGAGGTATTGCTGGCTGTAAAAAGTAATTTTTTGCTGCAGGAATTGAAGCGCCTGCCCGTGTGGGGGGATTCTACCGGATTTCAGATTCAGGAAATTACAGATGATTATGACCATCTGATTACGAAACTGAAAAAGAAGAAATACCATCTGATTCTTCTGGAGGCTCTTCCGGAGAACCAGGCGGTTTCCCTTCTTCAGAAAATCAAAAAGGAGAATCTTTGCCAGGCCGCTGTGATAATCAGTGAATTTCCGGATTTTAAAACAGTGAGAAAAAGCTTTCTTTTGGGAGCAGATGATTTTTTTGCAGTGCCGTTGGAAATCAGCCAGTTTATTTCCCTTTTCAGCAAGATCGAAAATGCAGAGCACGGAAAAATCGCCGCTGAGATCTGTCAGAAGGAAGAACTGATTACTTTTTTTGAACATGTGGATGGCTCCATAAAAGAGCGTTTGGATGAATTGTTTTACCACACCATTTCGGAATACCGGGATTCTCTGGAAGCGGATATGTTTCTGAAAAGAATTATGGATGGGGTAGTTTCTGATTTATTTGAACGATATGAGTGGCTGAAATATTATTTTGCGGAGGAGGATTTTCTGTCACTGAACTATGACAGCCTGGAAACGGAAGAAAGAGTCAAAAAGAGAGTAGACGATTTTTATTCTTTTTTTGTGGAATTCTCAGAGCTGTACCCCGCACATGGGGAAGGGCTGGATGAGATTTTAATTTATATTTTAAACAGACCGGAAGGAGATTTAAAACAAAAGACGATTTCCGAGGAGCTGTTTATCAACAGATCCTATTTGAGCACTGTTTTTACGGCACAGCTTGGAAGCAGCTTTGTAGATTATGTAAATACAGTAAAGATGAAAAGAGCCGCCTATTTGCTGAAGCATACGAGGATGAAGATTATTGACATTGCCGGATTGCTGGATTATAAAGATATGGGTTATTTTTTAAAGCGATTTAAAGCAAAGTACAATGTAACCCCATCCCAGTACCGTATTCCGGAAACATATGAGTTTCAGATATAGAAAGGAAGCAGAAGCAATGGCAAAAATATATCAAAAGATTACAGATCTGATTGGACACACGCCGTTATTGGAGATAAAAGCGTTTACGGCGGAAAACGGATGCAGAGCCAGAATTCTTGCAAAGCTGGAATATCTGAATCCGGCAGGATCTGTAAAGGACAGAATTGCTGTTCAGATGATCGATGATGCAGAAAAAAAGGGTCTGATCCATCCCGGGGATGTGATCATAGAGCCAACCTCCGGAAATACGGGAATTGGCCTGGCCTGTGTGACGGCTGCAAGAGGCTACCGGCTGATCATTACGATGCCGGAGACCATGAGTGTGGAAAGAAGAAAGCTTTTATCTGCTTATGGAGCGGAGGTGGTCCTTACTCCGGCTTCCAAAGGAATGAAAGGGGCAATCATAAAGGCCAACGAGCTGGCGGATCAAACGGGCGGTTTTATTCCAAGCCAGTTCAGCAATCCTGCCAATCCGCAGTGTCATTATGCGACAACCGGACCGGAAATATGGGAGGACACCGGGGGACAGGTGGATATTTTTATTGCAGGGGTGGGAACCGGAGGGACGCTGAGCGGTGTCGGCAGATTCCTGAAAGAAAGAAATCCCGAAATCCGAATTGTAGCCGTCGAACCGGAGGAGTCGGCGGTGCTGTCGGACGGAATGCCGGGAAAGCATAAGATTCAGGGAATCGGCGCCGGATTTATCCCGGATACCCTGGATCTGGATATCTATGATGAAATCGTGACAGTTCGCAGTGAAAACGCATTTCGAATGTGCAAAGAGCTGGTTCGGACGGAAGGCTTTTTATGCGGAATATCCTCCGGAGCTGCATTATATGCGGCCAGAGAGCTGGCGCAGAAGCCGGAGAATGAGGGAAAGCAGATCGTCGTGCTGTTTCCGGATAACGGAGAGCGGTACTTATCGGTCGGATTATATGAGGAATAAGATGTTTTGCATGGAGAGGCCTGAGGATGCACCGGAAGGAGAGCCTGCGGTTATAGAAAAGGGCATTTTGGATGCATCAGGAAGGCCTTGAACTACTGATATATCAGAAAAAGGAGACAGAAAAATGGCAAAAAAGGAAAACAGGTTCAAGGGTTATGATATCAGTACACAGGCAATACATACAGGCACAGATTATGATATGGAGACAGGTGCAGTCAGGCGCCCCCTGCATATGGCAAACAGCTACAAGCTGCCGGATGATTTATCGCAGGTAAATTATTCTTCTACCGATCTTTTGATGTATGCCAGAAATGGAAATCCGAACCAGCATTGGCTGGAGGAAAAAATTGCGGCGTTGCATGATGCGGATGACGCAATCGTTCTGGGAAGCGGAGTTGCTGCGCTTCATGCATTATTCTGGACGCTTTTAGAGACCGGGGACCGGGTCGTATATCCGAATGTAAGCTATATGGCCGTATACAGAATGTTTCATGAGCTATTTAACAAGAAATTTAAGGTTGAAACGGTAATGGTCGATATGACAGACCTGGATGCGGTCAAGAAGGCCATCACACCGGGCACAAAGCTGGTTCACATTGAAACTCCTGATAACCCGACGAATGGTATTACGGATATCAGGGCTATCGCTGAAATTGCGCACAAAAACGGAGCGGTTCTGTCTGTGGATAATACCTTTGCATCTCCCTTCAATCAAAGACCGCTGGATTTGGGGGCGGATTTTGTTGTAGAGGCAATTACAAAGTACATAAACGGACATGGAGACGCCCAGGGAGGTGCGGTAATATCCAATGATCTGGCAACGATGGACCGTATTCGATATGAAGCGCAGGTGAACGTGGGATCGGTTATCAGTCCGTTTAATGCATGGCAGATATTCCGGGGCTCGGTTACGTTTCCGCTGCGCATGGACAGAATCAATCAATCTGCTCTAAAGATTGCCCGGTGGCTGGAGCAGCGGGAAAATGTTACCTTTGTATCTTATCCCGGTCTGCCGGGGCATCCCGGCTATGAAACAGCCAGAAAACAGATGAAAAACGGCTACGGCGGAGTCATTTCCTTCGGGCTGAAGGCAGGGGATAAGGACGTAGAGCGTTTTTGCGCTGCTCTTAAGGTAGTAACTTTTGCCGTGTCGCTGGGGCATGATGAGAGCCTTATTTTCCCGCAGCCAAGCTATGACGAACGGATTCATCTGTATCCTGAGATATTCCGGAAGGGATTTATCCGTTTTAGTGTGGGTCTGGAAGAGCCGGAGGATTTGATCCGGGATCTGGATCAGGCGCTGAAGTCGATCGGATTATAATTTGCAGATTGGAGAAAGAATGAAAGCGATCACGATTGAGGAACTGGAAACCATAGACAGTACAGGATGCTGTATCATCGATATCAGGCCGGAGGAGCAGTACCGAAGAGGAACCTTTCCCGGAGCGGTCAATATTCCGATGGAGCAGCTTGATGAAAGGAAAGCGCAGCTACCGAAGGAAAAGACGCTGTATGTTTTATGCCATACCGGCGAACGCAGCCGGGGCTGTGCGGAAGAGCTGGAGGAAGAGGGCTATGATGCGGTCAATGTAAGCGGCGGATACCGGGCGTATCTGAAGCTGTCGCTTTCCAGATATATGGAAAAAGAAACAGAGGAGAAACGCCGGGAAAAAACGGCGGAGATTGAGAGAAGCATCATCAAAAAATTCCGGAAGAGCATCTGGCGTCCTTTTACTAAGGCTTTGAATGAATATCAGCTCATACAAGAGGGAGACCGGATTGCGGTTTGTATCTCCGGAGGAAAGGACTCCATGCTTCTGGCAAAGCTGATTCAGGAATTGAAAAGGCATGGGAGGATTTCGTTTGAGGCCGTTTTTCTGGTCATGAATCCGGGATATAATGCAGACAACTGGAGGATCATACAGGACAATGCAGCGCTTCTTGGCATCCCGCTTACTGTTTTTCAAAGCGATATCTTTGATACGGTGGCTCAAATTGATCGCAATCCGTGTTACCTTTGCGCCCGTATGAGGAGAGGATATCTTTATGCAAAGGCAAAGGAACTGGGCTGCAACAAGATTGCGCTGGGACATCATTTTGATGATGTGATTGAAACCATACTGATGGGAATGCTTTATAGCGGGAAGATAGAGACAATGATGCCAAAGCTTCACAGCCAGCATTTTGAAGGGATGGAGCTGATCCGCCCGCTGTATCTGGTGAAGGAAGAGGCAATAAAAGCCTGGAGAGATTATAACGGCCTTCATTTTATCCAGTGTGCCTGCCGTTTTACAGAAAATTGTGTAAGCTGCGGCGGCGGACGGGGGTCGAAACGGGATGAGATGAAAGAGCTGATCGCACAGTTTCGGAAAACCAGCAGTGTGATTGATACCAATATTTTCAATAGTGTGACAAATATCAATCTCAGGACAGTAATCGGATATCACAAGGATGATTGGACGTATGGGTTCCTGGATGATTATGACGCAAAGAAATAATATGAGAAGTCAGGAGTGAAACGAATTATGAGTGAAGCCGTTTTTATGGAGATTCCGTCTCCGTCAGAGCTTCAGATTGGAAAGCTGGAAGCATTAAAAAGGTATCTCAGGGAGTTGGGAAGCGTGGCGGTTGCTTTCTCCTCCGGTGTGGATTCTACCTTCCTTTTGAAAGTGGCGCATGAGGAGCTGGGAGATCAGTGCATTGCTGTAACAGCATCATCCTGCTCCTTTCCAAAGCGGGAACTGGAGGAGGCGAAAGCATTTTGCCAGGCTGAGAAGATACGCCATATTATCGTGGAATCAGAAGAATTAGAGATCGAAGGCTTTCGTCACAATCCCAAGAACCGCTGCTATTTGTGCAAGCGGGAGCTGTTCGAAAAAATAAAAAGGATTGCGGAGGAGGAGGGGCTTCAGGCGATTGCGGAAGGCTCTAATCTGGATGATAACGGCGATTACCGTCCGGGGCTTCAGGCAGTAGCAGAGCTGGGGATTAAAAGCCCGCTTCGGGAATGCGGCTTTACCAAAAAAGAAATCCGCATACTATCCCGGTATTTGGGGATCCCCACCTGGAATAAGCAATCCTTTGCGTGCTTATCCAGCCGTTTTCCGTATGGAGAAACCATCAGCGAAGAAAAGCTGGATATGGTAGATCAGGCGGAACAGATTCTCCTAGATCTGAAATTTCATCAGGTGCGTGTCCGGATTCATGAGAAAATTGCCCGGATTGAAATTCTGCCGCAGGAATTCCCGCAATTATTAAAAGAGGAGACCCGCTTGGAAATCTATGAGAGATTCCGAAAGCTGGGCTTTACATATGTTACATTAGATCTTTTGGGGTACAGGACAGGAAGCATGAATGAAACACTGAAGCCGTATGAAAAATAAAAGTATGGAGCCGCCGCACTTTTTAATTTTGCGGCGGCTCCTTTTTGGGGCTGGAAGCTGTGCACGATTGCTGTTAGCGTGCCGGCAGCAGATTTGATTTTGCCAGTGCAATGCGGATGACCTTTCCCAGCGCTGTTGCAAGAAGAATCTTTATAAGATCAAAGGGAATGAAAGGAAATACGCAGATCGTTAATGCGTACCAAATACCGCACTGCATCTGCACAACAAACCAGACGGTGCCGAAGAGGTAGGCGATGAGCGTACCGGCAATCATACCCAGGATCGTGATCAGGGCATTGACATTCGACTTTTCCATAACATAGCCGCAGATCAGCGCCATGAAAATAAAGCCGATCAGATATCCTCCGGTGGGGCCGGCCAGCTTTGCAAGCCCTCCCTGATAGCCGGAAAAGACGGGCAATCCCGCAGCGCCTAAAAGCAGATAGACCAGATAGCTGATGGTTGCGCCCTTCATGCCAAGAAGGTAGACGGTCAGATAAATCACAAGGTTTGTGAAAGATACCGGAACCGGGCCGATGGGGATGGACATGGGTCCAAGCACGCACATAAGAGCAACCATTAATGCACAGGTTGTCAACTGATAAATTGATAAGCGATTTTTCATAATAAAATGCCTCCTTTTTTTCTCCTTCTAAGAATATACATTTGCGGCCTTCTTGTCAACTAGAAAATAAAAATGGTTTACAATTAACAAAAAAGACTGACGTTCAGGAGAGACACGGGACGTTTTCGATTGATATGGTCTCCTTTTTCTGCTATGATTGGTGATAGAAGCAGCGAAACAAAGGCGCCTGCCGGAGAAAATGGATATGGAAGCAGGAAAGCATCTGAAAGGAGAAATGTGAATGGATACGAAAAAGGAAGGAGACGTTTTCCGCCGGGGACAGAATGCCGGAATGGATCAGGAATTCGGGCAGGGCGCCCCGTACGGAAAAGTGAAAATAGGACAGGAGCACATTTTCTGGAAAAAAGGGCTGCGCTGGTATCAGGTGGAGGTCAGCCGGATACGGCGGGCCTACCGCCGGGTGGAAGCGGTGGATACCAAAATGTGCTGCGGAAATGCGAATTTTGATATTCAAAAATTGATTTTGGTTTTGGACGATGATACCCGGCTGGAGCTGCTGATCGGCGACGGAATGCCCAGGGAAGGGGAAGCGCTGTACCAGGAGATGAAAAACCGGTATCCGCAGCTCCAGTACGGAAAGCCTCAGGAAGCGGCAGCGGAAATCTGAGCATTATCTGCTTTTTACAACAGCCAGTACAATAAACAGGATTCCTCCGATCCAGGAGAGATCCTGGGGGCAGCGGCTGCTGATTTTATTGCCGAGATAAAGTCCCAGGTACGTCAGCAGCTCCCCCACAAGAAAACAGGCCGCCACAGTAAGGAAAACGGGTATTTTCAGAAAGGCCGCCATAGTTCCTGAAATCAGGCTGTCAATCGACATGGCCAGGGAAAAGAAAATAACCTCTTTCCAGGAAAGGCTATGCTTTTGATTCGCATCCGCCTCCATGGGATCTCCGTAGATATCCACGATAAAGCGCAGGTTTGAGACGGAAAAGCTGATATTTTTATGAACGGCCTTATGGCGGCGCAGATATTGGCGGATACTGGAATTCATCAGCTTCAGGCAGCCCAGGGTGAGCAGGCTGAAAAAGCAGATTTCTTTTGTAAAGGTTTCCGGAATCCTGCTGTCCAGGAAGGAACCGAACAGCAGAGAAAGACCCAGGCAGAGGCTGCAGATGCCATTGATGGCGGCAATTTTTCCCCGGGAGAGAGATACCCGGTTGGTGCCGTATGCGGCGCTGGCCACAAAGGTATCCAGGCACAGTGCAAAAACGAGAATTAGGATATTAAAAATCAAAGGAAAACACCATGCTTTTTCTCTTACTATATTCAAGGTGAAGAATTTTGCCAGTTGCCTCACCGGCAGGCGGGGACCGACAGGGGAAAGCGGGAGTTATGCGGAAGGAACGGGGAAAGCACCGGCAGAGATTTTTCAAAAATTTTCCTACCCGAAAGGGATATGGTATGGTATAATAAATTGCCTTTGACAGGCCGTTTGATTCAAGCTACTATTTTAAAAATCAGAGGAGAGTAAGCAAAATGTTTCAATCAAGAACGCATACATGCGGCGAGCTGAGAAAGAGCAACGCCGGAGAGCAAGTTACCATCGTTGGATGGATGGAAAATGTGCGTGAGGTCGGAAGCAGCCTGGCCTTTGTAATTGTACGTGATTTCTACGGTACAACGCAGGTGGTTGTTGAGAGCGAGGAAATGATGGCGGTGATTAAAGCGCTGAATAAGGAATCCACTATTTCCGTGACCGGTATCGTGCGCGAGAGAAGCAATATCAATACAAAGATTCCCACCGGCGAGGTGGAGGTGGTGCCGGAGAAGATTGAGGTTCTGGGACGCTGCCGGCATCAGGAGCTTCCGTTTGAGATCAATCATTCCAGAGAAGCGGATGAGACCTTCCGCCTGAAATACCGTTATCTGGATCTTCGGAATCCGGAGGTAAAGAATAATATCATTCTGCGCTGCAATGTTGTATCGGCATTAAGGGCCGCTATGACGGAGCATGGCTTTCTGGAGATCACCACTCCGATCCTGACGGCCTCATCACCGGAAGGGGCGAGGGATTATCTGGTGCCGGCAAGAAAGCATCCGGGTAAATTTTATGCGCTTCCCCAGGCGCCGCAGCAGTTTAAGCAGCTTCTGATGGCTTCCGGCTTTGACCGTTATTTTCAGATTGCCCCCTGCTTCCGGGATGAGGATGCCAGAGGGGACCGTTCACCGGGAGAATTTTACCAGTTGGATATGGAGATGGCGTTTGCCTCCAAAGAGGATGTTTTTGCCGTTCTTGAGGACGTGCTTCCTCCGATCTTTGCAAAATTCGGCACCTATCATGTCGCTTCCAGCGCACCGTTTACCAGGATACCCTTCCTGCAGGCGATGGAAGAGTACGGCTCTGACAAGCCGGATCTTCGGATCGATCTTCGCGTATATGATGTTACCGGGGAGCTTTCCCAGGTGGGCTTCGGCCCGTTTGAGGGAAATGTGGTAAAGGCGGTTCCGGTTTCTGACTGTAAGCTAACCAGAAAGGCGATTGATAAGGTTTGTGCCGACGTGGAGGTACAGTCCGGCAGCAAAGCATATTGGTTCAAGTGCGATGAAAAGGGTGCGATCGCAGGCGGTATTGCGAAATTCGTCAATGCCGATCCGGCAGTTGCCGCAGCATTGACGGAAAAACTGAAGCTTGCTCCCAATACGCTGGTAGTGCTTTCTTCCGGAAAAAAAGAAGCCGCCCAGAAAACCGCAGGCGTAGCCAGAAAAATGCTTGGAGCGGCCTGCGAGGGACATATGGACAAGGAACGATATGAGTTCTGCTGGATCGTTGATTTCCCCATGTATGAGATTGGGGAGGAATCCGGAGAGCTGGAATTTTGTCACAACCCGTTTTCCATGCCGTCCGGCGGTATGGATGTGCTGCTTGCGGCAGAACGGGGGGAGATTGATCCGCTCAGCATCATGGCAGACCAGTACGACCTGGTGTGCAACGGCGTGGAGCTTTCCTCCGGCGCTGTTCGGAACCATGATCCTGAAATTATGGTAAAGGCCTTTGAGATGGTCCGTCTCGGGGAGGAAGAGGTTAAGAAAAAGTTCCCGGCAATGTACAATGCCTTTACGTATGGCGCTCCGCCTCACGCCGGGATTGCGCCGGGTGTGGACCGTATGGTCATGCTGCTGTCAGGAGAGGAATCCATCCGTGAAGTGATCGCATTCCCGATGAATAAAAATGCGCAGGATATTATGATGGGAGCTCCCTCCTGCGTAGAACAAAAACAGCTTGATGAGCTGCATATCGCTTTGGCAACGGAAGAATAGCATTTATCCTGCAGACAGAAAATAAATTTCCGGAAAGAGTCCGGGAGAGGGCTGCCGCAAAATCTCATTTGCAAAGCTCTGTATCCGGTGTTTGTGAGCACTTCCTGACATCTGTCCGTTCATGTTGGACTTCGTCCACTATGAACGGACATTTGTCTCAGTGATACAAACACCCTGGATACAGATCCCTTTGCTTTTCGATTTTGCGACAGCCCTTTTTAAAATTTTCCTATAAAAAGAAAACCCTGCGGGCAGACGATCATGAGAAAAGTTCTCATGATATGCGGATGACAATCAAAAAATATGTGGTATAATTGGTTAGAAATAACTAACCAATATGGGAAAATTGTTATAGAATCGATAGAACGGATTTGAATGGAGGAGAAAAGATGTCAGAGGAAGAGAGAACATTTTTGGAGATTGTGGATTTGAGAAAGGGGTTTGGCAGTGGGGAAACCAGGCAGGAAGTGCTCCGGGGCATGAATTTTTCTGTGGCAAAAGGAGAATTCTGCGTGCTTCTCGGGCCCTCCGGTTCCGGAAAGTCCACTTTGCTTAATATTATCGGAGGAATAGACAGCGCAGATTCGGGATACATCTCCATCCATGGCGATAAGCTGAAGGATATGGGAGAAAAGAAGCTGACTCAGTACCGCAGAAAGCATCTGGGATATGTTTTCCAAATGTATAATTTAATTGGGAATCTGAATGTGAAGGAAAATATCGAGGTGGGGGCATATCTGTCGGAGAATCCCTTAGATATTGATGAGCTTCTGAATACGCTGGGACTTTTTGAACACAGATATAAGCTGCCCAATCAGCTTTCCGGCGGGCAGCAGCAGCGTGTCTCCATTGGCCGTGCAATCGTAAAAAATCCGGATATTTTACTTTGTGATGAACCTACGGGCGCATTGGATTACAAGACATCAAAGGAGATTCTGAAGCTGATCGAGGATATCAATGTAAAATACGGAAACACCATTATCATGGTCACACACAATGAAGCGATTCGGAATATGGCAGATCATGTGATAAAGCTCCGGGACGGAAGTGTGCGTCATAATGAAATCAACGCTGACAAAATTTCCGCTGCGGATCTGGAATGGTAAGGGGCGTGATAATGATGGAAAATGGAAAAAAGCAAGGGAGCGGAAGGCAGGTAAAAAATCCGCTGGTGAAAAGAATACCCAGAGAGCTGCTCGGGGATTGGAGAAAATATCTTGTAGTAAGTCTGTTTCTGATTCTTACGATTGGATTTGTGTCCGGAATGTATGTGGCAAACGGAAGTATGATGAAGGCTGCAGAGCGGGGGATTTCGGAATATAAATTAGAGGACGGACATTTTGAACTGAGTCAAAGGGCGGACGGGGAGCTGCTTTCTGCGATTCGTACCGGAGAGAAAGCGGATGTAAAGCAGTATTATCTGGATCAGGCCCGGAAGGAGCTGGATGAACACTCCGGGAGCGGATTTTTGCAGAAGTTTGTAAATGAATTTGCGCCTGCGCTTGGCGCTGCATACGATGAAGCGTACCAAAAGGCGTATGATAAGGCGTGGGAAGATATACAGGCTGAGATCGATAAAGAATACGCTGAGGCGGAGGAGAAGTATGAGCTAAACGATCCGGACTTTAAAGCCGTCCCGGTAAGTGTATATGAAAACTTCTACAGAAACGAAGAAGAGGATCCTGATAATGACGGCGTGGCGGATGGAACAGTACGGGTTTATGCGAAGAATGAGGATATCAATCTGGCCTGCCTGATGGAAGGAAAATTTCCTGCGGAAGAGACGGAAATCGCAGTTGACCGTATGCATGCGGATAATGCCGGAATTAAAGTGGGCGATACGATTACAGTCGGCGGACAGACCTTCCGCGTTGTGGGGCTGATTGCTTATGTCAACTACTCCACCCTTCATGAAAAAAGTACGGACTTTATGTTTGATGCGCTGAAATTTGACGTGGCAATGGTGACAGAGGAGGGATTTGAACGCCTGGGGAAAACGATTCATTATGCATACGCATGGAAATACGAAGAATCGCCGGCAGATGAAGCGGAGGAAAAGCAGCTTTCCGATGATTTCCTGAAGGCATTGCTTACACAGGTGGTTGTAGGCGGAAATGAAATAGAAGATTTTATGCCGGGATACGCAAATCCGGCAATCCATTTCGCTACAGACGATATGGGATCGGATGAGACAATGGGAGGCGTTCTGCTGAATATTCTGATCGTGATTATCGCGTTTATTTTTGCGGTTACGATCAGCAATACGATCAGCAGGGAATCACAGACCATCGGGACACTGCGGGCTTCCGGATATACAAAAGGAGAGCTGATCCGCCATTACCTTTCTATGCCGGTCATTGTGACCCTGATTGCGGCAGGTATTGGAAATCTGCTGGGGTATTCCCTGTTCAAAAATGTGGTAGTATCCATGTATTATAACAGCTACAGCCTTCCTGCCTATGAAACGGTATGGAATCCGGATGCCTTTTTTAAAACGACCCTGATACCGGTGGCGCTGATGTTAGCAGTAAATCTTGCTGTTATTATCAAAATGATGCAGCACACCCCGCTGCAGTTTCTGCGGCATGATTTAAAGAAAACGAAACGGAAAAAGGCGCTGCGGCTTCCAAAGTGGCGGTTTTTCAGCAGATTCCGCCTGCGGATTATGCTTCAGAATATTCCCAATTATCTGATTCTTTTTGCCGGCGTTTTCTTTATCATGGTGATGCTGGCAATGGTTGTGGGGATGCCGTCTACATTGAGCTATTACAAAGAAAATGCGGCGGACATGATGTTTGCCAAATATCAGTATGTGCTGAAGTCCTGTCGGGATGAAACGGGAAACGTGCTTAGTACTCAAAACGGGGATGCAGAGGAATTTTGTATGACATCCCTGCAGAAGAAAAGCGATACATTGGATGAAGAGGTTTCGGTATACGGAATCACAGAGGATACCAGATATGTAAAAATTCCGGATCTGGAATCTCTTGGAGAAAACGAGGCGTATATTTCATCCTCTTTCCAGGATAAATACGGTCTGGAGGTGGGAGATACCGTTTTGCTGGATGAGAAGTATGAGAATCAGCAGTATTCGTTTCATGTGGCAGGCATCTATGATAAATGCCAGAGTATTGCGGTTTTTCTCCCGATTGAGAGTTACCGGTCCATATTTGATTTTGAGGAAGATGAATTTAGCGGTTATCTGTCGGATACGGAAATTACGGATATTGAGGAGGAAAACATTGCATTGGTAATTACGGAACGGGATATTACGAAGATGTGCGACCAGTTGGATCATTCCATGGGAGCCTATATGGATTATTACCAGGTATTGTGTATCCTGTTATCGGCGGTGCTGATCTATCTTCTGACCAAGATTATTATCGAGAAGAATGAAAAGGCCATTTCCATGACGAAAATATTGGGATATGAAAACCGGGAGATCGCAAGCCTGTATCTGTTTTCCACCACCATCATTTTGATCCTTTTCGATCTGATCTGTGTGGGCCTGGGCGCCCTTGTTATGGAAGAGGTCTGGAGGGTGATGGTGTTAAGCTACAGCGGGTGGTTTGCTTTTGTGATAGAACCGGCGGGCTATGTGAAAATGTTTGCCTTCGTTCTGATCGGATACCTGATCGTAATGTTTTTTGATTTCAGAAGAATCCGCAAAATTCCCATGGACGAAGCTCTGAAGAACGTGGAATAGGCAATGCAGTGCCATACGGAATGCTATTGATAAAATATTTCAATAAGGCAGGTTTGCTTTGACTATCTCCATTGCGGAGCGGTATGATAAGGTAACTTCCGCGAAAGAGGTGATGAAGTGAAGCAGCATAAATTTTGGGCGTGGGCTATGGTATTTTGTATGGCAATGTTATTTTATACCGGTAAGAAGCATAAATAAATCGTGTTCTGCGTATGCAGGGAGACTGGAAATGGAGGATAAAGAATGGATATTTTTAAATTGAAGAATCTTGGTATTTTTGCAGGCGGCGTGCTGTTTGGTACAGCAGGCATTAAGATGCTTTCCAGCAGGGATGCGAAAAAGGTGTATACAGGCTGTACTGCCGCAGTGCTCCGGGCAAAAGACTGCGTGATGAAAACGGCAGAGACGGTGCAGGAGAATGCGGAGGATATCCTTGCGGAGGCAAAGCAGATCAATGAGAAACGTGCGGCGGAGGCGGAAGCCGCCGTAGAGGAGGATTTCGAAGAAGAGGCGGAATCCTGTGCAGAAGCAGGGGAAGCTTAATTGAAATTTATAATCAGGCATGAGATTCCAGGGAGAATCCGAATCCATATAGTACAGCAGCGTATGACCTGCCGTCAGGCGGACACGCTTCTGTATTATCTGAATACGCTGGAATATGTCACGCAGGCAAAGGTTTCTGTACGGACGGCCGATGCCTGCGTTTGCTTTACCGGAGAAAGATCAGCCTTGATTCTGGCTCTGAAGAAATTCCGGTATGAGTCCGTGGAGGTGCCGGATGCGGTGCTGGCAAATTCGGGGAGAGAACTAAACGATGCATATCAGGAGAAGCTGATAAGAAAAATTGTGCTTCACTATGGGGGAAAGCTGTTTATTCCCTACCCGGTGCGTTCGGTCTGGATTGCCGTTAAGTCTCTGAAATATCTGAAGGAAGGATTAAAAAGCCTTGCGAAAAGGAAGCTGGAGGTTTCCGTGCTGGACGCTGCGGCAATCGGTGTATCCGTTTTGCGCGGGGATATGAAAACGGCGGGGTCCGTGATGTTCCTTCTGGGCGTGGGAGAAACTCTGGAGGAGTGGACACACAAGAAATCGGTGGGAGATCTGGCCCGCAGTATGTCGCTCAATGTTTCGAAGGTATGGGTGAAAACCGGAGGACAAGAGGTACTGGTAGATTCCTGCAAAGTGAAAGAGGAGGACCAGGTGGTAGTTCACATGGGAAGCGTGATCCCCTTTGACGGTCTGGTGACAGAGGGAGAAGGCATGGTGAATCAGGCGTCTCTTACTGGAGAACCTCTTGCGGTGCATCGGGAAAGCGGCGGTTATGTGTATGCAGGCAGTGTGCTGGAGGAGGGAGAGCTTACTTTTGCGGTTAAGCGGGCCTCCGGAGCCTCCCGCTATGAAAAAATCGTCACTATGATCGAAGAATCAGAAAAGCTGAAATCCTCGGTGGAGGGAAAGGCGGAGCGGTTGGCAGACCGGCTGGTTCCCGTTACCTTGGGAGGGACTGTGCTGGTTTGGCTGCTGACCAGAAATACTGTGAAGGCGCTTGCAGTTCTGATGGTGGATTTTTCCTGTGCGTTAAAGCTTTCTATGCCGATTGCGGTGCTTTCGGCCATACGGGAGGCCAGAAATTATGATATTACGGTTAAGGGCGGAAAATATCTGGAAGCTGTCTCAGAGGCAAAGACGATCGTTTTTGATAAAACAGGAACTCTGACGAAAGCAAGGCCTACCGTAAAAAAAGTGATTCCCTTCTGCGGGCAGAAGGAAGAGGAGCTGCTGCGCTTGGCTGCCTGCCTGGAGGAGCATTTTCCTCATTCTATGGCAAAGGCGGTAGTAGATGAAGCCAAGGCAAGGGGACTGGACCATGAGGAAATGCATTCAAAGGTGGAATACATTGTAGCTCATGGAATTTCTTCCCATGTGGGGCAGAGAAGGGTCATCATCGGAAGCTCCCATTTTGTATTTGACGATGAAAAATGCCGCATACCGGAAGCGTACCGGGAACAGTTTGAAAACCTTCCGGAGGAATATTCCCACCTGTATATGGCGGTGGACGGTATGCTTGCCGGAGTGATCTGCATTGAAGATCCCCTTCGCCCGGAAAGCATTGACGTGGTAAAAGCGCTGAAGGCAGCAGGATTTGAAAAGGTAGTTATGATGACCGGAGACAGTGAACGGACAGCGGCTGCTGTGGCAGCCAGGGTTGGCCTGGATGAATACTACTCGGAGGTATTGCCGGAGGATAAGGCCAATTTTGTAGAACGGGAGAAATCCTGGGGCCGGAAGGTTTTGATGGTGGGGGATGGTGTGAATGATTCCCCGGCGTTGTCGGCGGCAGATGCGGGAATTGCCATCAGCGATGGCGCTGAGCTCGCCAGAGAAATTGCGGATATCACCATAGCTGCGGATGATCTGTACCAGCTTGTCCGGTTAAAGTATTTAAGCAATGCCCTAATGAAACGGATAAACGGAAATTACCGGAAAATCGTAGGCATTAATACTGCGCTGATTCTCCTTGGCGTGGGCGGTATCATCCAGCCCACCACATCGGCCATGCTGCATAATGTCTCTACACTGGCAATCAGCCTGCAGGGGATGCAGGATCTGCTAAAGGATAAAAGTATTTAATTCTACACGTGTTTTAAGGATTATTAGGAGGCTGCCGCAAAATCCGGTTTCTGCGCTGGGGTTTTGCGGCAGCCTCCCGGTTATAAAATACGCATACCGGCCAGGAAGAGGGGATTATCAGTAAATTTTATCAATAAGCGCCATTGACAGATATTATAGATGATGATAGACTAACGTTAGTTATACAGAACTAACAAATGACGGGAAATACTTCCCTTATTTTTTCACACATGAGTTAGCGTAAACTAACATAAAAGGAGATTTGAAATGAGCGTTGTGATAATCGGTGGAAATGAATGCATGGTCTGTCAATACGAGAAAATTTGCAAAAGCTATGGCTGTAAAGCGAAGGTATTTGCAAAGGAAAAGGGATGCCTGAGAAAGAAACTGGGCAATCCGGATCTGATGATTCTGTTTACCAACACGGTATCTCACAAGATGGTAAACTGTGCCGTGACAGAGGCAAAACGAAATAAAATCCAGATTGCAAGAACTCATTCCAGCAGTGCGGCGGCCCTCACCGATGTGCTGGAGACCTATTGCAGATAAGGAGGAGAAGAATGCTGGAAAAAAAGCTGATCGAACATTGCTCCCCTACGCTGGCCGGACTAAAGACAGCCAATCTGTTTAACTACAAATTTTCTTCGATTGACGCACTTTTTGGAGAGCTTCAGGATGCGGGCCAAAAGCTGAATGAGAAAGGCGTTTATATTGAGATCCTGCGGATGCGGGAATCACGGGCGCTGGTATATGTCTATAGAAAAAGGCGGCTGGAAAAGGATCTGATAAAGCCGGGTGTGCAGGAGCTGCTTCGCAAATATGGCTATAGCAGCAGCAAGCTGGAGGAATGCCTGTGCTGGCTGAAACAAAGATTTCAGGAGTCAGATTGTTTTCCTCATGAGATCGGGCTGTTTCTGGACTATCCGCTTTCAGATGTGATTGGCTTTATCGAACAGGGCGGAAAAAACTGCAAATGCTGCGGCGTTTGGAAGGTGTACAGCAATGAATGCGAGACGCAGGCGTTGTTTGCCCGGTTCCGGAAATGCACGGAGGTTTATCAAAGGGTTTTTGCGGGAGGAAGAACTCTCGCGCAGTTGACTGTGGCAGCATAAACGGCAACACGGTCGGGTATAGAGAATAAGGCGGAATGCGTGTCTGCCAGACATTGCAGATATCCGTACAAAATGGAAAAGGATGGTAGAAGAATGAGTAAAGTAGCAGTTGTTTATTGGAGCAGTTCAGGAAACACAGAGGCAATGGCAAATGCAGTGGCAGAAGGTGCAAAGGCTGCCGGAGCAGATGTGAGTGTTTTTGAGACGGGGGATTTTTCTGCTGATAAAATTGCGGACTTTGATGCGCTGGCGTTTGGGTGTCCTGCTATGGGGGATGAGGTTTTAGAGGAAACCGAATTTGAACCGCTGTTTTCTGAATGCGAGGATAAGCTGGAAGGGAAAAAAGCTGCTCTGTTTGGCTCCTTTGGCTGGGGAGACGGCCAGTGGATGCGGGACTGGGAGGAAAGATGCAAAGACCATAAGATACAGCTTGCAGCGGAAAGCGTAATCTGTCAGGAAGAGCCGGATGAGGATGGAGTTGAGAAGTGCCGGGCATTGGGGAAAGCATTGGTTTAAGGAAAAAAGATCCAGTAATGTAGGAAATGAAATATTCGGTTGACGAATGTCAAATGGCGAACCGGGGCAGATACTGTTCCGGTCCGCCATTTTTTGTGATAATAAGAAAGTTTTCGCTTTCCTATATCACAAAAAGCACTTCGTGCGGTGATGCGCAGCTATGTGCGCACACTGAATTATTGATAAAAATTTTCAATTGTGGTTATTGACATGGAATAAAAGTAAGAATATACTAACTACTGTAATAAATGATAAACTTTATTAAAAACGAAAGCAGGTGGATTATGATGCCGTTGTCTATGGCGGAAACCGGTCGGATGAATCAAATCCGTAAGATCGGCGGAAAAGAGGAGACCAGGCGATTTTTGGAAAGCCTGGGATTTGTTACGGGAGGCTTTGTCACGGTTGTTTCTGAGATGAATGGCAACCTGATCGTAAATGTGAAGGAATCACGTGTTGCAATCAGTAAGGAAATGGCAAGTAAAATCATGATTTGAGGAGGAGAAAAAATGGCAACATTGCGGGAAGCAAAGTGCGGTGAGACCGTCAAGGTACAGAAGATCCGCGGAGAAGGTGCGGTAAAGCGCCGTATCATGGATATGGGTATCACAAAAAATACGGAAGTGTATGTGCGTAAGGTAGCTCCGCTGGGAGATCCGGTGGAAGTAACGGTCAGAGGCTATGAGCTGTCTTTACGGAAAGCAGATGCTGAGATGATTGAAGTCCAGTAGTCTTTTATTTTTAAAATGCAGTTAGACAAAACTAAAAATCGTTGCAGTAATGCAATCAGGAAAAGAGGCTGAATATGAAAGTAAAAATTGCACTTGCGGGTAATCCGAACAGCGGTAAGACGACTCTGTTCAATGCCCTGACGGGTTCCAATCAGTTTGTGGGAAACTGGCCCGGAGTAACCGTGGAAAAGAAGGAAGGAAAAATCAAAGGCTATACAGCAAAAGGGGATGAAGCCATCCTGGTAGACCTTCCCGGTATTTATTCCCTGTCACCGTATACACTGGAGGAAGTGGTATCCAGAAATTTCCTTCTGGGAGAAAAACCGGATGCGATCATCAATATTATTGACGGTACGAATTTGGAGAGAAACCTGTATTTGACTACTCAGCTTACCGAGCTTGGGATTCCGGTCATCATTGCAGTGAATATGATGGATCTGGTGAAAAAGAACGGCGAAGAATTGAACATTGACCGCCTGGCAAAGGACACCGGATGCAAGGTAGTGGAAATATCCGCATTAAAGGGGGATGGAATTGACCAGCTTGCGCAGCGTGCAGTGGCGATTGCCAAAAGCGGCATGAAAACCCAGCCCGCTCATAGCTTTGAGGGCTGTGTGGAGCATGCGATTGCGCACATCGAGGAGGCAATCAATGGAAAAGTGGACCAGAGCATGGAGCGCTGGTATGCGGTAAAGCTTTTCGAGCGGGACGGAAAGGTCCGTGAAAACCTGAAGCTGGAGCAGTCGCTGCTGGATCATATTGAACAGGATATTGTAAGTTGCGAAAAAGAGATGGACGATGACGCAGAGAGCATTATCACGGGAGAAAGATATAATTACATAGGAAGCATCATTGATGACTGCTATAAAAAGCGGGTAAAGAAGCAGATGTCCGTTTCCGATAAGATCGACCGCATCGTGACAAACCGGTTCCTGGCGCTGCCGATTTTTGCAGTTGTAATGTTCGTGGTGTATTATGTATCTGTTACTACGGTTGGCGCTATCCTGACGGATTGGACCAATGATACGCTGTTTGGTGAGTGGATCATCCCGGCTGCGCAGGGCGCTCTGGAAACCATCGGCTGCGCAGACTGGCTGACCGGCCTGCTGGTAGACGGTATTATCAGCGGCGTGGGCGCTGTTCTGGGATTTGTGCCCCAGATGCTGGTACTGTTTATTTTCCTTGCATTCCTGGAAGGCTGCGGCTATATGGCGCGTATCGCATTTATTATGGACCGTATCTTCCGTAAATTCGGCCTTTCCGGAAAGTCCTTTATCCCGATGCTGATCGGTACGGGCTGCGGCGTTCCGGGTGTTATGGCTTCCAGAACGATTGAAAATGACCGTGACCGGAAAATGACCATTATGACTACCACCTTTATTCCCTGCGGCGCAAAGCTGCCGATCATCGCGCTGATTGCAGGCGCTCTGTTTGACGGTGCATCATGGGTAGCTCCCAGCGCTTACTTTGTAGGGATTGCAGCAATTATTTGCTCCGGTATTATTTTAAAGAAAACAAAGATGTTTGCGGGCGATCCGGCTCCCTTCGTTATGGAGCTTCCGGCTTACCATCTGCCCACCGTTGGAAATGTGCTGCGCAGTATGTGGGAGCGGGGCTGGTCCTTTATTAAGAAGGCGGGAACGATTATCCTGCTGTCCACCATTTTTGTATGGTTTGCCCAGAGCTTTGGATTTGAAGGCGGAAGCTTCGGCATGGTAGAGGATATGAATAACAGTATTCTGGCGGCAATCGGTTCTGCAATCGCATGGATCTTCACTCCGCTGGGATGGGGAGAATGGAAAGCTGCAGTGGCGGCGATCACAGGACTTGTGGCAAAAGAAAATGTGGTAGGTACTTTCGGTATCCTCTACGGTTTTGGAGAAGTAGCTGAGGACGGCGCTGAGATCTGGGGGTCTTTGGCAGGCTCCATGACGGCAGTGGCAGCGTATTCCTTCCTGGTATTCAATCTTTTGTGCGCACCCTGCTTTGCAGCAATGGGAGCGATTAAGCGGGAAATGAATAACGCAAAGTGGTTCTGGTTTGCCATTGGATATCAGACCGTTCTGGCTTATATCGTTGCGCTTTGCGTTTATCAGATCGGTACGCTGCTGACGGCAGGAACCTTCGGTATCGGAACGGCAGTAGCCTTTGCTCTGGTGATCGGCTTCCTTTATCTGCTGTTTCGGCCCTACAAAGAAAGTCAGAATCTGACAGTGCCGAAGAGCATTGCCGGAAAAGTGAGAGCATAAAGCGCTTATTTGAAATAATGATTCGCAATAGTCGCAGGAGGTGTATGGTATGGGAACCCTGATTGTTCTTCTGATACTGGCAGGTGCGGTGGGCCTGATCATCCGCAGTATGGTAAAGGATAAAAAAGCCGGAAAATCCCTGCAGTGCGGGCAGGATTGCAGCCGCTGCGGAGGGCATTGCCATTATGTACAGGAGCAAAAAGATGGGCAGAGACAATAAAAGTTTTGATATAGAACAAAATAACATAGAGGCCGGCCAGTACCTGGCCGGCAATATGGATCGGAATACGGTCATAGCGCTGCTGCACCGGGAAGGGTTCCGGATTACCAGACAAAGAGAACTGCTGATTGATATTATCCTGAGAGAGGAATGTACCTGCTGTAAGGAAATATATTGTCTGGCGTCCAAACAGAGTCATGGCATTGGCGTTGCCACTATTTACCGGACGATGAACGCACTGGAGAAGATCGGGGCCCTGAAACGGAAAAATCCGTATCAGCTATGCCATCGTGAACAGGAAATAAGGGGAAAGCTTCTGGTTGAGCTGGAGGATGCCTCCGTCGTGGAGCTGAATGTCAGCTCCCTGCACAACGTGGTGGAAAAAGGCCTGAAGCAATGCGGTTATTCCCAGGGAAAACGAGTGAAAGCGATCCGGCATATGCAGAGCCCCGATTAAGAGAGCTTCTATTATTTTTTCTGGTAGTCCGGTGTGACATCCCGGCCCAGACCGGCCAGCATCTCTTTGTCGCTGCGGATCGTTGCGCAGGCGGCAGTGGTCAGCATATTTCCGGTAATCGTTGCGGAGGCGCCGGATTGGAAGGCAATCCGGCCGTCCTCTGTCAGCAGGGCCCGGCCTGCGGCAAGACGGATATTGGCAAGGGGATTGATATACCGGAAGAAAGCGATGGTCCGCAGGATCTCCTCCTCCGTCAACTGAGGCTCATGCTCCAGGGGCGTACCCTTGATGGGCATCAGGGCATTGATGGGGATGGAGTCAATTCCCAGCTCGGAAAGGCTGATTGCCATATCGAGACGGTCCTCCCAGGTTTCGCCCATGCCGATGATCCCGCCGGAGCAGGCGCACATGCCCTCGGCCTTTACCTTTTTGAGTGTCTCAATCTTCTGTTCATAGGTGTGCGTAGTACAGATATTCGGAAAATTGCGTTTCGAAGTCTCTATGTTGTGATGATAGCTGGAAACACCGGCTTCATGGAGACGGTGAAGCTGCTCCTCATTTAAAAAGCCCATGGATGCGCACAGGTCGATCTTACATTCCCGATGCATAGTTTCGTAAGCGTGAATAGCCTTGTCAAATTCCTCTCCGGTCAGCGCTCTTCCGGAAGTAACGATGGAGAAACGATCCACGCCTTCGCTTTCATTTAATTTGCAGGCGTTTACGATCTCTTCCTCCGGAAGGAAGCTGTAGACCTGGCAGTCGGTGTGGTTATGCGCAGATTGGGCACAGTATTTGCAGTCCTCCGGACAGCGGCCGCTTCGGCCATTTATAATCGAACACAGATCAACCTTATCCCCGATAAAATATTCCCGGAGCTTGTCTGCTCCTTCACAAAGTTCTTTTAAATCACAGGTCAGAAAAAAGGAAAGGTCATCCTCACGGCTGATTCGCCTTCCGTCAATGATTTCCTGAGCCAGAGTAAGTGCATCCATTTCGTTATCCTCCCTAAAAGAATGTAAACTAAAAAATAAATTGGTTGACAATAGTTTAGCAGAAATAGAGAAAATGTCAACCGGCTCCATGAAAATTTAGGAGGAACACTATAGTATTCCTATTGACTTGGTAGGAAAAAAGACCTATTATATTTAAAAAAAGAAACGTGAGGATGAGTGCATTATGAATTTTATATTTATTTCCCCGCATTTTCCGCGTACCTACTGGAATTTCTGCGACAGGCTGAAGAAGAATGGAGTGAACGTTCTGGGAATCGGAGATGCCGCCTATGATTCGCTGGATGAAAATGTCAGAAATTCGCTGACGGAATATTACTATGTTCCAAGCATGGAAAATTATGATGATATGTATCGTGCGGTTGCTTTTTTTGGTTCCAAATACGGCAGAATCGACTGGATAGAGTCGAATAATGAGTACTGGCTGGAGCAGGACGCCCGCCTTCGGACCGATTTTAATGTAAACACAGGAATAAAAACAGATCAGATTTTGTTTTTCAAAAGCAAAGTGGCAATGAAAACAAAATATGAGCTGGGCGGGATTCCTACTGCCAGAGGCCATAGAGTAACAGGCTATGAGGATACGGCAGAATTTATTTCGGAAGTAGGATATCCTGTGATCGCAAAACCGGAGAACGGTGTGGGGGCGGCAGATACCTATACGATAACCTCCGAAGCGGATCTGAAAACGTTTTTTGATACAAAGCCGGATGAGGCTTATGTATGTGAAGAATTTGTTACGGGGGATATCTGCTCCTACGATGCCATTTCGGATGCCGCCGGAAATCCTTTGTTTGAATCCATGACCGTTTGGCCGCCTTCGATTGCAGATATCGTGAATAAGGATCTGGATCTGGCGTATTATACACATAAAGAGGTTCCGGAATCCCTGCGTATTCTGGGGAGAAAGGCCATTAAAGCGTTTGGAGCTTTCAACCGGTTTGTGCATCTGGAATTTTTCCGATTGACAAAGCCGAAGAAGAAGCTTGGAGAAATCGGGGACTTTGTCGCTCTGGAGGTAAACATGAGGCCGGCAGGCGGCTATACGCCGGATATGATGGATTTTGCCCACAGCGTGGACGTATATCAGATATGGGCGGATATGGTTACGGAGGGCAGGCGCCTGGTTCCGGAACCGAAAAAAGAATATTTTTGCGCTTATGCCAGCCGGAAGGACGGAAAGCAATATGTACATACCCATGAAGAGATTTTGGACCGGTACGGAGATTCACTCAGAATGTGTGAAAGAATGCCGGAAATGATGGTCCGCACAATGGGAAATCAAATGTATACGGTCAGATTGGCGGAGGAAGAGCAGGTATTTGAATTTATCCGTTTTGTTCATGAACAGGCCGTTCCCGGTCATTCTTATGGACAATCTGAATGATCGATCATTCTGCGGCGGAAGGAGAAGAGAATATGCCCCATCCGAAAAATGTATTGGTGGTTGACGATGAACAGATGATCCGGGAGGCGGTATCCTCCTATTTAGTAAAACAGGGGTATCAGGTCTTTGCGGCGGAGACCGGACGGGAAGCGCTGCAGATCATGGAAAAACAGACGATCTCCTTTGTGATCCTGGATTTAATGCTTCCCGATCTGCCCGGGGAGCAGGTCTGCGCCATGATTCGGAAACAGTCCCGTGTGCCGATGATTATGCTGACGGCAAAAACAATGGAAAGCGATATGCTCAATGGGCTGGATCTTGGGGCGGACGATTACATCACAAAGCCGTTTAGCCTGAAAAATCTGTATGCCCGGATGCAGGCTGTCCTTCGCAGGTCTGGAGAGGATCTGAAGCCGCTTGCTGCAAAATTTTCCTGGAACAGCGGAGATCTGGTGATTGATTACGAATGCCGGGAGGTGCATAAAAGGGGCGAACCGGTGTCGGTGACACCGATTGAGTGGAAAATTTTGTCCGCATTTACAAAATACCCGCAAAGGGTATTTACAAGAGATGAACTGCTGGCGGCGGCGTTTGACCTGGGTTTTGATGGGTATGACCGGGTGATCGATACCCATGTAAAAAATCTTCGTAAGAAAATCGAGGATGATCCGAGAAGGCCGGTTTACATTCGTACGGTTCACGGCACGGGATACCGCTTCGGGGGTGATGCCCGGTGAAGAGAAGGCTTGGTACGCAGTTATCCGTGGGTTTTGTGCTGATTGTTTTCATCACGGTTTCGGTGATCAGTCTGACCGCCAATCTCTTAATTCAGCGGCAATTCGAAAAATATGTGGCGGACCAGCAGAAATCCTTTTCCGAAGAAATGGCAGCCGCCTTGGCGCCTCAATACGACGGCAGTACCGGTCAGTGGAATCTGGACTATATCCACGGATACGGGATGTACGCCTTGAAGGATGGCTACATTATAAAGCTGTATGACGCGGAGGGAACGGTGATCTGGGACGCACAGAACCATGATATGACCTTGTGCAGCCAGATCATGCAGGACATCCGTGTCCGAATGCAGGAAAAGCGTCCGGAGCTGGAGGGAGAATTTCTGACCTGCCGTTACGATCTGAGGCAGAAGGGCGATGCGGTAGGATATTTGGATGTGAGCTATTACAGCCCATATTACTTTAATGAAAATGATTTCCGATTCCTGGATGCGCTTAACCGGATTCTTATGATCGTGGGGATTTCGTCCATTGCGGGCGCAGCGGCGGCCGGTATCCTTCTGGCCAGGAGATTGTCTGTACCGATTGCGAAGGCGACCGATATTACCAGGGAGATTTCGGAAGGAAACTATGCGATCCGGTTTGATGCCAATGTAGGGACGCAGGAGCTGGCGGAATTGAGCGAGGCCGTGAACCATATGGCTGCCAGCCTGGAAATGCAGGAAACCATCCGCAGGCGTCAGACCTCGGATGTGGCCCATGAGCTTCGCACTCCCATTGCCAACGTATCTGCTCATCTGGAAGCGATCATCGAGGGGGTCTGGGAGCCGGCCCCGGAACGGCTGCTGAGCTGCTATGAGGAGCTGGGGAGGATTTCCAATCTTATTTCCGATTTGGAAAAGCTGAGCCAGCTTGAAGCAGAGAACATGGCTTTACAGAAAGAGGATGTGGACCTGACGGAGCTTGCCCGGGCAGTGCGGACTGCTTTTGAACCGGAGCTGGAGCGGAAACGGCTTACGTGTACCGTATCCGGAGAATCCTGCATTGTACCGGGAGACCCAAAGCGCCTGCTTCAGGTGATTTTTAACCTGGTATCCAATGCGGTAAAATATTCTGCGGAGGGCGGGCAAATTCAGATCTGCACCCGGGAGGAGGCGCAGGTATCCATTCTGACTGTGGAGGATCAGGGAATCGGAATTCCGCAGGAGGATCTTCCTCTGATTTTTGAACGCTTTTACCGGACAGACCGCTCACGGAACCGAAAAACCGGAGGAGCCGGTATCGGCCTTACGATTGCAAAGGCCATCGTTTTGGCCCACGGCGGAAAAATCTCGGCGGAAAGCAAGGAAGGCCGGGGAAGCAGATTTACCGTTACGCTGCCGAAAAGATAAGCCGGTGCCAGGCGGCAGGCATCGGAAACCCAGAGCACAGGCATCGGAAACTCAGAACACCCAGGCTTGAATTCACAGGATAATCATAGTATAATTGGGCTGAATTATGAGATTTCACAGAGAAAAGAATCTATTTAAGGAGGAAACGATTATGGTTACCTGGAACAACTTGGACACCCTTGCTTCCTTTCAGGAGCTTTCGAAAACAGAACGGGTCTGCCTTGCGGAGGTTATGTCCGGAGAGCAGGGCGCAGAACGTGTGAAAAATTACAGTGTTCCCATGGCGGCCGGCCTTGCCTACAATTATGCGGCAAAGCAGGTGGATGAGCAGGTGCTGGAGGCACTGGTGAAATTAGCGGAGGAAGCACAGCTTTCCGAGAAATTTAAAGCGCTTTATAACGGAGAGGTGATTAATACCGGAGAAAAACGTCTGGTGCTTCATCATATGACCCGGGGACAGTTGGGAGATGCCGTGACGGCGGACGGCGTGGACAAGCGGGCGTTTTATGTGGAGCAGCAGGAGAAGATTGCGGATTTCGCCAACAAAGTTCATGCGGGAGAAATTACAAATGCAGCGGGAGAGAAATTTACCACGGTAGTTCAGATCGGTATCGGCGGCAGCGACCTTGGTCCCCGCGCCATGTATCTGGCGCTGGAGAACTGGGCAAAGAAAAATAACCGGTTTAAAATGGAAGCGAAATTTATCAGCAACGTGGACCCGGATGATGCGGCAGGCGTCCTGAATTCGATTGATGTAGCCCATTCTCTTTTTGTGCTGGTTTCCAAATCCGGTACGACGCTTGAAACGCTGACCAATGAGTCTTTCGTGAAGGAAGCCCTGAAGAACGCAGGCCTGGACGCTTCCAGGCATATGATTGCCGTTACCAGTGAAACCTCCCCGCTGGCAAAGAGCGAGGATTATCTGGCGGCCTTCTTTATGGATGACTATATCGGCGGACGCTTCTCCTCCACCTCCGCAGTGGGCGGAGCCGTGTTATCTCTGGCATTCGGACCGGAGGTATTCGCACAGTTTCTGGAGGGCGCCGCAGAAGAGGATAAGCTTTCCGCAGGCCAGGATGTACGGAAAAATCCGGAAATGCTGGATGCGCTGATCGGCGTTTATGAGCGAAATGTGCTGGGATATCCGGCAACGACAGTTTTGCCCTATTCTCAGGCTTTGAGCCGTTTTCCGGCTCATCTGCAGCAGGCGGATATGGAATCCAACGGAAAGTCCGTAAACCGTTTCGGCGAGCCTGTGAGCTATCCCACCGGCCCTGTGCTCTTCGGTGAACCGGGAACCAACGGACAGCATTCCTTCTATCAGCTCCTTCATCAGGGAACAGATATCGTGCCCCTTCAGTTTGTGGGCTTTAAGAACAGCCAGATCGGCACGGATGTGGTGATCCAGGACAGCACCAGCCAGCAGAAGCTTTGCGCAAATGTTGCGGCCCAGATCGTGGCCTTTGCCTGCGGAAAGGCGGACGAGAACCGGAATAAGAATTTTGAGGGCGGCCGTCCCTCCAGCATCATTATCGGTGAAAAGCTGGATCCCAAAGCATTGGGCGCACTCCTGGCGCACTTTGAGAATAAGATTATGTTCCAGGGCTTCCTGTGGAATGTAAACAGCTTCGATCAGGAAGGCGTACAGCTCGGCAAGGTACTGGCCAAGAAGGTGCTGGCGCACAATACGGACGGAGCGCTGAAGGCGTACAGCGATTTGCTGAACATTTAAGGAAATCATATTCGGGGAAATTCATAGCAGGCTGCTGCAAGCTACTATTTTGCGGCTGCCTGTTTTTATGTCCTAGGAAAGACCTTGTCATGCGAAAGCGTGAAAGTTCTTTCCATATGACATAAAAAGCACTTCGTGCAATGACGCGCACGGGTATATGAAGCACACTTTTGTTCTGGTAAGAGGCGGTTGTCGTTGACGGGGATTGCCGGATAGTCTAAAATGAAGGAGATGGAACGGGGCTGCCGCAAGAGATGCCGCGTTTGAAAAAATAACGGGAGATTGTAAAGGATGAAAAGAGAAAAATTTGGATCAAGGCTTGGCTTTTTGCTGGTCAGCGCAGGCTGTGCGATTGGAATCGGAAATGTGTGGCGTTTCCCTTACGTGGCCGGACAGAATGGCGGAGGGATCTTTGTTTTATTTTATTTGTTTTTTTTGGTACTGATGGGTATGCCGGTGCTTACTATGGAGCTGGCAGTGGGACGAGCCGGGCGAAGCAGTGCAGTAAAGGCTTACCGGGCGCTGGAGCCTGCCGGAAGTAAGTGGCATATTCATGGCTGGTTTTGCATGATCGGCTGTTATCTGCTGATGATGTATTACACAACAGTGTCAGGATGGATGCTGGGGTATTTCTTTAAGTTTGCTGCCGGAACGTTTGACCTGGCGGAAGGGGAAGCAGTGGGAGAAATTTTCGCAAACCTGCTGGCGAATCCGGTGGAAATGACCTTTTGGATGGGAATTACTGTGGCGGCCGGATTTCTGGTGGTAAGCCTTGGACTTCAAAAGGGGCTGGAGCGGATTACAAAGGTTATGATGAGTGCGCTGCTGCTTCTGATTATTGTTCTGGCAGTACATTCCATGATTCTGCCAGGAGCGGCGGAGGGCCTGTCCTTTTATCTGCTTCCGGATTTGAACCGTGCGGTACAGCAGGGGCTGGGGCAGGTAATCACGGCGGCTATGAATCAGGCATTTTTCACCCTGAGCCTGGGCATTGCTGCTATGGAAATTTTCGGAAGCTATATGTCGGAGGACTATACCCTAGGCGGAGAAGCCGTCCGAATCTGCGGCTTGGACACCTTTGTTGCGCTGATGAGCGGGCTAATCATTTTTCCGGCCTGCTTTTCCTTCGGGATACAGCCGGATAAAGGACCGTCTCTGATTTTTATGACGCTTCCCAGCGTTTTTGTGAATATGGCGGGAGGCAGGCTGTGGGGGACGCTGTTCTTCCTGTTTATGACCTTTGCCAGCTTCTCCACAGTCATTGCGGTATTTGAGAATCTGCTGGCCTTTTGTGAGGATAATTTCGGTTGTAGCAGAAAAAAAGCGGTCATATGGAACGGGATCTTTATTTTCCTTGCCAGTCTGCCCTGTGTATTTGGTTATAATGTGCTTAGTAACCTTCACCTGATAGGGGGAAGAGATGTGCTGGACAGCGAGGATTTTCTGGTCAGCAATCTGCTTCTGCCTCTGGGCTCACTAATCTATCTGCTGTTCTGTGTGACCCGGTGGGGCTGGGGATATGAGAATTACCGGAAAGAAGTAAACAAAGGGAAGGGGATTAAGCTGCCCGCCTCAAAATGGATGAAATATTATCTTCAGTTTATTTTACCCATTTTAATCCTTTTGATTTTTATTCAGGGATTGAAACTTTAGCGAAATCCTGCGGCCGGGAACGCCATGCTTTCTGCAATTTGCAGCCGGTGAATGTGCTGCGGAAGGGCTGACGCCTGGATTACGACGAACGAAACTTACGAAACGAATTGACGAAAATGACGAAAATGCTGGAAAGGGATTGCACATGGTTTGTGCACGTTGTATAATAAGCTGTGTTTGATACAGAATGTTATTATTCATGTGTTTTCCATACGTTTATTAGGAATATGGCATCTGTGAGAGTGTACAGATGCCTGTTTTTGTTTATAGAAAGAATTTAGACAGAAAGGTGATGCATTGCCGATGGCGGATAAAACTCTTCGAAAACTGAAACGTGCAGAGCTGCTGGAGCTGCTGATTGAGCAGGGAAAGGAAAATGAGCGGCTGCGGGAACAGGTAGAAGAATTAAAAAAGAAGCTGGAGGATAAAGAAATTCTTCTGGAACGGGCCGGAACCATTGCAGAAGCGTCCTTTCAGCTAAACGGCGTGCTGGAGGCTGCAGAAGCGGCTGCGCAGCAGTACCTGGATAATCTGAGACTGCTGAATGAAAGACAGGAACAGATCTGTGCGCAGAAGGAAAGAGAACGATCATGAGAAAGAAAACCAGAAAACCTGCGATGCCTTCTGTTCAGGAGCTGGAGCGGGAGCTTGAGAGAGAACGATACCGGAGAAAATTCCGCAGAACACTGCGAAGCACGGTGAATACGCTGATCACTGTAGCGGCGATAGCTGTGCTGGTGGCTACTTTGCTTTTGCCTGTGCTGCAGATTTACGGATCATCCATGACACCTACCCTGACAGACGGGGACATCGTGCTTTCCCTGAAGGAAGCGGATTTCGAACGGCAGGATGTGATTGCATTCTACTATAACAATAAAATCCTGGTAAAGCGGGTGATTGCCCGTGCAGGCGAATGGGTCAATATCGACGAGGAAGGAAACGTGACGGTAAACGGAGAGCCTCTGGAGGAACCCTACATTATGGAAAAATCTCTGGGGGAATGTGATATACAGCTTCCTTATCAGGTGCCGGAGGGACGGCTTTTCGTAATGGGAGACCATCGGTCGGTGTCCGTAGACAGCAGAAGCTCTGCGGTGGGCTGTGTGGCAGAGGAGCAGATCGTTGGAAAGCTGATCTTCCGTATCTGGCCCTTTGGCGGTTTCGGAGAGATTTAAAAGCGGACTTTTCGGAAAGCTGAAGGTCAGTAAAAAAGGGAAAATAAAGGAAAGAGTAAGAAATAAACGGGAAGGAGGGATGTCCGGATGGAAAAGAAATTATTGGAACGCGCAAAAGCATTTTTAAATGCACACCGGAGCCAGAGTATCTGGTACAGAGTAATGTGCGTGATGGCATCCCTGGTGGTATTTGTTACTACTTATATGCTGATTCTGCCTGCGATCACCATGGAAAAGGAGACCTACTGCGGGCTGGAGGAGCATACACACACGGAGGAGTGCTATCAGGTTCTGGAAAGTATTCCGGAGCGGGTGCTGTCCTGTGATTATGAGACGCTGCAGGTGCATCAGCACACGGATGCCTGCTATGGTGAGAACCATAATCTGATTTGCAGCCGGGCGGCGTATGTGATTCATACCCACGATGCAAATTGCTACAATGCGGACGGTATTCTGATATGCACCCTCCCGGAAATCAAGGCGCATCAGCATACAGATGCCTGCTATATAACGGAACAGGTACTCGTGTGCGGCCAGCAGGAGACTGTGGGACATACGCATGACAGTGGCTGCTATATGAAAGAAAAGGGCGGTCTGATCTGCGGCCAGCAGGAGCATACGCATGGAGACGGCTGCTATGATGAGAACGGCCAGCTTACCTGTGGCCAGCAGGAGCATACGCATCAGGATGACTGCTATCAGTGGGAGGACGTCTTAAGCTGCGGTCAGACGGAGCAGGCGGGCCATACCCACAGCGCAGGCTGCTATGAGACAAGAAAAACACTGATCTGCGGTTACGATAAGCTGCAGGTTTCTGCGCATCAGCATGGTGCGGGCTGCTTCCGCACCGGCACGGCAGAGGATGTGAAGGTGCTCTCCTGCGGACAGACGGAGCACCATCATTCCGAAGTCTGCTATCAGGAAAATGCGGCGGAGCTGCTTTTGGAGCAGGAAGCGCAGAATGTAGGACTGCTGGATGAAGAGGGACTGATTGAAGATCCGGATATGAATGTGCCGGCGCAGGCGGACGGTTCCCTGCCGGAGGCCGGAAGAGCCTACGGACCGGGTGCGGCAGCGGAGGAAGCGGCAGAAACGGAAACGGAGACAGTAAGACACTCTGAAACGGAAGAAATTTCTGCCGAAGCAGAAATAATAGAAGAAGCTGAGGCGGAAACAGAGCCTGAAATAGAAACTGA
>JAUNON010000110.1:0-228 GCA_030537145.1 Lachnospiraceae bacterium
AACGAATTTTTGTCTGCTTGACTGGTTATTTTGTATGGTTATTATAAAAAATGAACAATCAATCGTCCATGAACCGGATTGGACAAAATATGCACAAAATGATACTATCAAAGAAATTCCACAGAACTAAAAAGGAATTTTATATATCAGAAAGAGGAATGCTATAATATCGCAAAGAAATGATGAATATTACAAAGAAATGAGGATGACCATATGTACGCAAATGCC
>JAUNON010000110.1:238-5495 GCA_030537145.1 Lachnospiraceae bacterium
ACTCTCTGGTCGATTTTAAGGATAAAAGCCGACCGCTCGTGGTAGGAAGCTGCGGAACCTACCGGCTGATGACGCGGCCGAAGCTTCCCACCTGGCGTCCGAGAGGACGGCTTGATTACCAGATCTTATATATTGCTGCCGGAAAAGGCCATTTTTTCCTGGACGGAGAGGATGTGGTAGTACCGGCCGGCCATATGGTCCTGTACCATCCGAAGGAGATGCAGAAATATGTTTATTATGGGAGTGACCAGACAGAAGTGTTCTGGGTGCATTTCACCGGAAGTGAAGTCAAGAAGATTTTAAAGGAATATCATATTCCATTGTCCGGCCATGTGTTTTATACCGGAAATTCTCCGGAATATCAGAAGGTATTCCGGAGAATGATCAAGGAGCTGCAGCTGTGCGGACCTCATTACGAGGAGTTTCTTACGATGCTTCTGCATCAGCTTTTCATTATTATGGACCGCCAGATCAACAGTACCCACCAGCTCAGCAGCCGGGTGCAGCAGGAACTGGATCAGGCAATTCAATATTTTACGGAGCACTACAACGAAGACATCAACATTGAGGCTTACGCCGCCACTCTGCACAAAAGTGCCGGCTGGTTCATCCGGAGCTTCCGGCTGTACACCGGCGTCACCCCCATGCAGTACATCATCTCCGTCCGGATTGCCCACGCCCAAAGCCTGCTCCAGTCGTCAGAATACAATATAACGGAAATCGCAGCCATGGTCGGCTACGAGAATCCGTTGTATTTCAGCAGGCTGTTCAAGCGCCAGACAGGGATTGCACCGTCGGATTACAAAAAGCATGTTTAGCTTTCTCCCGAAATCATATAAGCAGCAGGAAGTCCTTCTCTTTCTGCTGCCCAATCCACAGCCTCACCCACAAATTCCCAGCTTCTTTGCCGCCTGAATGATCCTTTCATCGTGACACCGTCTAAACTGCCGGACACACTTGACAGCAATTTAAAGACGTGCTATGGTAAACACATGATTCCTGCAGCAATTCTTGCTGCAGCAGTCTTTGGGAAATTCTTCCCAATTTCCAATGAACCGAAATAATAACCCGAACAGAAACAGTCAGGTGGTGATAACAGAAGAACAGAATTAATAACGGATTGATCTTGCAGTAGTATGGAAAATTGCTTATAATCGAAAGGAGAACATGTGAATCATACTGACAAACCATTTATGAAACCATTATCAGACTTGACTCTGATGGACCGCTTTCTGTTTGCATGCGCTATGGAGGATCCGGTGATCCTGCAGATGGTGCTGGAGATTATTCTGGATAAGGAGATCCACCTGAAAGAATGGACCCAGGCAGAAAAAGAACTGCGGACAGCGCCATGGCTCCGCTCTGTGCGGCTGGATGTAATCTCTGTGGATTATGAAGATAACCTTTATAATACCGAAGTGCAGAAGAAAAATACCGGGAATCTGCAGAAACGCAGCCGTTTTTACCAGGCATTGATAGACAGTTCGCTCCTGGCACCGGGAGATACACCAACGTGTCAGCCAGATCAAGTCCAGTGAAAAGATTGGAGTGAAATATATGCAGGAATGGGAAGAACGGGCGTATGAACTTCAGGAAGCGCGGGAACAGGGTATGGAATGCGGAATCCAGGCGATGGTGCTGGATAATCTGGAGGAAGGAATCCCGAAGGAAAAAATTCTATTAAAGCTCAGGAAACTCTTTTCCCTGGACGCCTCTAAGGCAGAAGCATATTTTGAACGTTTTTCAAAAACCGGGCTTTGACCTCTGAAAAAGTGTCTTCGACATTTCAGCTCCCCTAACCCCTCAATCTTGAGGGG
This sequence comes from Lachnospiraceae bacterium, assembly GCA_030537145.1. Taxonomy (GTDB): domain Bacteria; phylum Bacillota; class Clostridia; order Lachnospirales; family Lachnospiraceae; genus Merdiplasma. Next base: position 2,056 of record JAUNON010000110.1, read on the forward strand.
ATTAGGGGTTAATCGCAGCCATGGTCGGCTACGAGAATCCGCTGTAACTGCGGCCGCAGCACCTCTGAACTTATACCGTTGTCTCCTTCATCAGCTTCATCAGATATTTCAGAGGCTTTTTTACTTCATAATCCCTCTGATAAGCAGCCACAAAATCCCATTCTGTCACCTGGCCGCCAATGGAAAAAATATCCAGATTCTTTGCCTGGGGATGCTCCTCCATCCGGTAGCTGCTGGCAAATGCTACTCCATAGCGCTGGGCCACTAATGCCAGGGCTGTATCGATAGAGCTGAGACGCATCGTCTTGGGATGAAGTTCATATTCCTCAAGAATCTGCGCCGCATACTGTCCCAGACGCATATTGTTTTTCAGCAGCAGGAATACTTCATGCTCCGCATGCTTTAAATCCAGCCAGGGATATTTCCGACCTGTTCTGTTCTCAGTCAGCATAGAATATCCGGAGTTTTTCGCTGCACACAAAATTACCTCCTCCCGGAAAATCAGCTCATAACGAATCCATTTATCCTCCCGCTCTGTTCTGGGACTCATGGTTAGAAATGCTGTTTCGATTCTGCCACTCTTTAAATAATTCTCCAGAGTTTCCACATCCTCCTCAAAGATGTTTAATTCAAAATTTGGATACATCTGGTGAAATGCAGGTATCACTAAGGGCAGCACTGTTCGTGCACGCCCCGGAGTGATTCCGAAGCTTAAGCTGCCCCGGTCAGACTCTAAAAGCTGCTTTAACTGCATATCAAATTCCTGTTTCGTCCCCAGGATTCTCCGGGCCATATCCAGATACAGCTCCCCCGCCTGCGTGGGAAAATACTGGCGGTTTTTCCGCTCAAACAACTCCGTTCCCAGCCTGTCCTCCAGCTTTAGCAAAAAACGGCTTAGGGCAGGCTGTGACACATACAGCCGCTCTGCCGCCCTGGAAATACTTCTTTCCTGCGCAATCACGAGAATATATTCCAACTCCTTAAAATCCATACCTTCTCTCATCCCTTCCAACTGCATTATCATCATTATAACCCTCTGCCGTTCCCCTGTCCAGAACTGACGTCATTCACCTGCTCAGGGCGGCTGCAACTACCTCTCCGGGGCAGACGCGACTACCTCTGCAGTTCCACGAAAAAAGCCCTGCAGCCGCCTGCAGAGCCTTTTCCATACACTATCACACTTTTATAATCCTGTTACAGCTGGGGCAGGATGGTCCGCACTACTGCCCGCAGAATGTCCTTTTCCCGTTTTGTTTCCATGGAATTGACTGCCACCACAGCATTTTTCTTCGGGTATACTACGCAGTACTGACCATTTTTGCCGTCTGCCCGGTACATTCCGTCCGGCATGGTCCAGAACAGATATGCGTAGTGATGTCCGATCTCCTCATCTCCCTCATCCGCTTCAATCTTCGGCGCAGTGGCTTCCTCAAACCAGGTCTCAGGAAGCATCTGACGTCCCTCCCAATTGCCCTTCTGCAGATAGAACTGTCCGAATTTGGCAAGCTCGGAAACATTGATCTGGAGTCCGCCGGCACCAAAGGTATTTCCCAAAGGATCCTTCTCACTCTCCGGCACCGGAATGCCCAGAGGCCAGAACAGCCGGGGTGACAGATACTCAATCAAGGAGCAGCCCGCCTTTCTCTGCACCAGAATTCCCAGCAGGTAAGGGCCTGCATTGTTGTACTGAAACCGGGTGCCAGGCTCATGGACCACATCGGCACGGAGTACAAATTTCACCCAATCCTTCTCCACCATCTTCGGACGCATCGCTCCCATGAGCATGGGGTTTTCAAAGCCCATAGACATGGTAATCAGATGGCGCAGCTTCATTTTCTTCAGATTTTCAGATGGATTTTCCGGTGCATCCTCCCGGAAATGATCCAGCACATAATCATCCAGCGCAAACAATCCTTCCTGTACCGCAAAGGCAACCGCTGTGCTTGTAAAGCTTTTTGTTACGGAATACTGGTTCTGGCGCTCCTCCGGCTGTGCCTGGTAATGCAGCAACTCTTTTCCGTCCTGATAAACCACCATACCCCGAAATCCCAAATCCTTAACTGCTTCTTTAAATGCCCTAAGCTCTATATTTTTCATATTCATTCTTATTTCCATCCTCTCTTGCTATCAAAGCGTGACCATATTATTAAGCACCATTAAAACGGAATCACTCCCACAGCTACCACAAAGATCAGCTGAAGCGTTGCCAGAAGAATCGCCCATTTCAGGGAAAATGCGATGTGATCCTTCAGTTCCACGTCTGCCAGACCAAGTCCCATGTAGGTAGCCGCAGTCATCGGCATAATGTAAATAGTCGGTCCGTAGGTAATCAGGAATGCGGCGCCTACTGCTGCGGCCGGAATTCCGTATGCAGATACGATCTGGTTGATAATCGGCACAATGCCGTAGGTCAGTGCATCTCCATGAATAATCATGCTTAAGGGGCTGTTGACAGCCGCGAATAAAATATGAGAATGAGGAGCCATGCTGGCCGGCATAAAGGACAGAACCATCTGTGTCATAGCATCCAGCATGGGACTCTTGCCCATGATACCGATCAGGGCACCGGATGCCAGTGCTGTAAATGCCATGGTCAGTGCATCCGTAGCATGTGCCTTGATTCTGCTCTGCTGGTCCTTCTGATTCGGATAGTTCACCATCAGGCCTACTGCCAGGGCAATCATAAAGGTAATATGGGTCGGAATCTTGGTCAGGGTCAGAGTCAGAACCACTGCCAGAATTAACACAATGTTAAACCAAAACAGCTTCGGTCGGTCATATTCATTGACCTTTTTTGCTGCGTCAGCCGAAGAAGCTGCAGCCGCGCCTGAGGAAAGTCCTGCACCGCGTTTTTTCTCCATCTTAGCAAACAATACACACATTCCAAGAATCATGATGATTCCAAACACCTGCGCCGGAATGCAGTATTTCCAGATATCATTCGGTCCTACCTCCAAAGCTGCCGCCGTACGTCCGCAGGGGCCTCCCCAGGGTACAATGTTCATGACACCCATGGTCATGCAGGTAATTCCCAGCAGCACCACGGTACGCACATTCAGCTTTTTATAAATGGGAAGCAGCGGCGGCAGCGTAATCAGCAGCGTAGTTGCGCCGGAGCCGTCCAAGTGGCCGATAATGGCGATTAAAACAGTTGCAAACATCAAAAGCAGCAGATTGTCTCCTACAAAACCAACAACCTTTCCTACAATCCGGTCAAACACGCCTGCATCAGACATGATGCCGAAGAACATTACTGCAAAAATAAACAGAATCGCAGTGGTGGACACGCCGCTGATTCCTTCCTTGATGTAGCCCGCCATCTCACTGGGAGTAAAGCCCACAAGAAAGCCTACCACAATCGGAAGAAGAATAAATACCACGGCAGGAATGGTCTTCCCTTTCAGCAGCAGCGCTACCATGAGAATCATCAGGACGAATCC
>JAUNON010000111.1 GCA_030537145.1 Lachnospiraceae bacterium
TAATCCGCTTTGCTCAAAAGTATGGTGTCACAAAGACCGCCGTCAAATCCTCGTGCCCGGCAGGCCGGTTTGGAAACCGGCAGATGCCGGAGCCGGCGCCGGCGTTTCCCACGGAAGCAGGGGATTTTCTACCTTCTGATCTCGAAGCATCAGTGCGCTGACGGCCTCTCTGGGATTTTTCCCCTCAAACAGCACCCGGTAGACCTGCTCAATGATCGGCAGCTCCACCTGATATTTCTGTCCCAGCTCCACTGCTGCCTGCGCCGAATAAACGCCCTCCACCACCATATTCACTTCCTTCATGGCTTCCTCCATCGAATAGCCCTGGCCGATCAAAATGCCTGCCCTGCGGTTTCTGCTATGCATACTGGCGCAGGTAACGATCAGATCTCCAATGCCGGTCAGGCCGGAAAAGGTCTCGATCCTGCCTCCCATTTTGACCCCAAGCCGCGCGATTTCGGTAATGCCTCTTGTAATCAGCGCCGCCTTTGCGTTGTCCCCATAGCCCAGGCCATCCGCAATCCCGGCCGCCAGTGCAATCACATTTTTCAGGGCTCCGCCCAGCTCAATTCCCAGCATATCTGGACTAATATAGACCCGGAATACCGGACTCATAAAAATCTGCTGCAGATACCGGGCTGTTTTTTCCGTATGAGCGCCGATCACACAGGTGGTGGGAAGCTGCCGCCCCACCTCCTCCGCATGGCTCGGCCCGGACAGCACCGCCGCATCCGCTTCCGGAATCTCCTGCTCGATCATAGCTGTCATGGTGGAAAACGTTCCTTTTTCTATTCCCTTGGATACGTCAACCAGGATCTGCCCCGGCTTTACCTGGGGGGCGATCCGCCTGCAGGTGGTGCGCATCGCAGCGGAGGGCACTGCCAATACAAGTACGTCCTTTTCCTGCAGGGTCTGCTCTAAATCTGAGGATATTGCAATTTCCTCCGGAAGCTTTACACCCGGCAATTTGCTCTCATTCATCCTGGTTTTGGAAAGCTTCTCCGCTTCCTCCGGTCTATGGGACCACAAGGTAACCCCATGACCATTTCTGCATAGCAGGACTGCCAGCGCCGTTCCCCAGCTTCCTGCTCCTAAAATTCCTACTGTCGCCATATGAATTTCCATTCCTCCATATCTGAAACTGTGTACACCTGCCCTGTTTACTCCGGCTTTTTCTTACTCAGATAGGTCTTTCGCTCTGTTCCGCTAAGCAGCCGCCCTATGTTGGCCCGGTGCTCCCAGAAGGCCAGAACGGCAAGGCAAAATACCAGAAGATACATTTCCAGCAAATGAGCCTGGCTCATACCGAAATGTCCCATCTGTCCCAGCACTACCACCTCGATCATAATGCCTACATACACCAGCAGAGAACCCAGAGACACGTAATGAGTCAGAAAAAAGACGGAAAAAAAGGTAATAATGCCCAGCACTGCCATGATCGGATCGAAAGCCAGCACCAGCCCCGCAGTGGCAGCGATCCCTTTCCCGCCGCGGAATCCAAGATAAAACGGGAAGTTATGTCCCAATATTACGCCGGCTGCCGCATAAAACGTCAGCAGCGGAAGAATATCCTGATGGCTTTTGCCCAGCAGCGCCCTGACCAGCAGGATGGCGAAGATGCATTTCAGGCAATCGCCGGCAAAGGTCATCAGCCCTGCCTTCCTTCCAAGCGTCCGCATCATATTTGTGGTTCCCGCATTTCCGCTTCCGTGCTCCCGGATATCGATTCCGTTTTTCCTTCCGATAATATAGCTGGTCTGAAATAATCCAAAAGCATATCCGATAACCAGACAAATGAATCGTACCATGGTCAATTCTCCTTCTCTTTTCTCTCCCGTATGATAAATTTCAATGAGGTCCCCCGAAAGCCAAAGGTATCTCTGATTTTATTTTCAATATACCTGGTATAAGAAAAATGCATCAGCTCTCTGTCATTTACAAAAATCACAAAAGTAGGAGGCTTTACCGCCACCTGGGTAATGTAAAAAAGCTTCAGCCGCTTTCCCTTATCCGTAGGCGGCTGCTGAAGCGCTACCGCTTCCGCCAGGATTTCATTCAGAACGCCCGTGCCCACCCGCATATTCTGATTGGCAATGACCATATCAATACACTCAAACAGCTTTGGCAGCCGCTGTCCCGTCTCCGCCGAAATAAACAGGATCTCCGCATAGGGCATAAAGGACAGGATTTCCCGCACCTTTCCGGTAAATTTGTAAATGGTCTTATCATCCTTTTCCACCGCGTCCCATTTGTTTACGGCAATGATAATGCCCTTGCCCCGGTCATGGGCAATTCCTGCGATCTTAGCGTCCTGCTCTGTCACGCCCTCGGTGGCATCGATCATGATCACCACCACCTCCGCCCGTTCCACCGCCGTTACGGTACGGATAATGCTGTAGCGCTCCAGATCCTCCTTAATCTTATTCTTCCGGCGCAGCCCGGCTGTGTCAATGAACACATATTCCTTTCCATCATACTTTACTGCCGCATCAACAGCATCCCTGGTGGTGCCTGCTATATCCGACACGATCAGGCGCTGCTCTCCCAGAAGCTTATTGATCAGCGAAGATTTGCCCACATTGGGCTTCCCCACGATGGCTACCCTGGGACGTTCATCCTCCATCTCGTCGTTCTGGCCGGGATCAAAATATTTTTCCACCTCATCCAGCAGATCGCCGATACCGGTGCGGTTCGCGGCCGAGATCGGAACCGGATCCCCGATCCCCAGATTGTAAAACTCATAGACCTCTGCCATGTCCCGCTTATAATGATCCACCTTGTTTACTGCCAGGACGATGGGTTTATGGGAACGGCGCAGCATGTCCGCCACCTTGGAATCGGAATCCACCAGCCCCTGCTTCAGATCCGTCATAAAAATAATCACATCCGCCGTGTCAATGGCGATCTGTGCCTGGTCACGCATCTGGGACAGAATAATGTCGCTGCTGTCCGGCTCAATGCCTCCGGTATCAATCAGTGTAAAATTCATGCCCGCCCATTCCACATCTGCATAGATACGGTCACGGGTCACGCCGGGGGTATCCTTGATAATCGATATATTTTCTCCCGCCAATGCATTAAACAGCGTGGATTTTCCCACATTCGGCCTGCCTACAATGGCTACTATTGGTTTACTCATGTATTCCCTCCGTTTGTATAGATTTTTCATCTTATCTATGATAACCGTTCCCGTCTCAAATTGCAACCGCCCTTTTCTAATATTCTATAGAGATCCCGTGAACCGCATCCGCCGCTCTTCGATACGCAGATTGGTCTGTCACAAAAGGACTCCCATCGCCTTGTTTCGAAATAAAGACAAGGCTTTCCGACAATTATCTTGACTCTACGACTTTTTCCATGGTATAACTACAGATGTCAAATGTAAAAAAATAGTAACCGTTTTTTCGTATTTTTGTTTAGTGGAGGATCTATCATGCCAGAGCTTAAGATTCAGGAACATGCGATACCTGTGGGGCCTTTGAAGATAGCCGCACTGGAAGGCTGCAGGGAGTTTGCTTCCGCAGTCGATCAATATCTCGTAGATTTCCGTCATAATTCGCCCCTGCATACAGACACCGCTTTTCCGCTTCCCGGATATTGTCAGGACAGCTATCTGTTGAACTGCTCTTGTCCCCGTTTTGGAACCGGAGAAGGAAAAGGGGTAATCTCCGATTCGGTCCGCGGATGCGATTTATTCATTCTTGTTGACGTATGCAATTACAGCCTTACCTATTCGGTCTGCGGTCATCTGAACCATATGTCGCCGGACAACCATTTTCAGGATCTGAAGCGGATCATATCCGCTGCCAACGGAAAAGCAAAGCGGATCACCGTTGTTATGCCTTTCCTTTATGAAGGACGCCAGCATAAGCGTTCCAAGAGAGAGTCCCTGGACTGCTCCCTGGCCCTTCAGGAGCTGACAGATATGGGAGTATCCAATATCGTTACCTTTGATGCGCATGACCCCAGAGTACAAAATGCAATTCCGCTGCACGGCTTTGATTCCTTCATGCCCACCTATCAGTTCCTGAAAGCACTGGTAGAGACCGTTCCGGATTTCCATATTGACAGCGACCACCTGATGGCTATCAGTCCGGACGAAGGCGCCATGGAACGTGCCGTATATTTTGCAAATATTCTTGGCATTGAAATGGGTATGTTCTATAAACGGAGGGATTATTCTACCGTTATCAACGGAAAGAACCCCATCGTTGCGCACGAATTCCTGGGAGCTTCGGTAGAAGGCAAGGATGTACTGGTCATTGATGATATGATTTCCTCCGGCGAAAGTATGCTGGACGTGGCCAAGCAGTTAAAGGACCGGAAAGCCAGACGGGTATTTGTCTGCACCACCTTCGGCCTGTTTACCGACGGCTTGGATAAATTCGATGAATATTACGAAAAGGGTTACATTTATAAAGTGGTGACTACCAACCTGAATTACAGGACGCCGGAGCTTCTGAAGCGTCCCTATTACGCAGAGGCCGATATGACAAAATATCTGGCCAGCATCATCGATCATCTGAATCATGATGTTTCTATCAGCAGCGTTCAGTCTCCCACCGAGAAAATTCAGAACCTGCTGGAAACCCTGAAGGAAAGCTAATCCGTAAGAAGCCGGTATTCCTTCTATTCAGAAATACAGAGCTGCCCAAAATCCGTTAAAAATGCTTCCGTTCCGGATTTTGCAGCAGCTCCTTTTTAAATCATTTTTTCACTCCCGAACTTCTTTTTCCTCCGAAACCCTTTCCCGGTTTCGATTCTCTGCTGATGCATCCTGAAAGTATTTTCCGCCGGAAAATTTCTCCGCCGCTTTTTTACGCTCCTGTTTTACCCGGAGACAATCTTCATCTATCTCATAAAAAGAATTTCCCTCTATGACAATATGCGTTCCCATACCATTTCCTTTCTGTTTCGAATCCATTTTTCTTTTGCCGCCGAAAACAGGGGTCCAATATCAGTCTATGTAAAAATCCGCAAAATGTCTTTTTTCGGACAGACATTTTTCCCTTCTATCCTTCATAAATTTAAAGAAAAAGCAGCAGAGGTACTTATGCTTACCGCCCTGGATCAGATTGCGAACCAAAACCACCTGCAGATAATTAAGGCATTGCTTCCTTATCTGCCGCCCGGCCGCCAGAAAACGCTGTCCATGGTAATTAAAATGCAGGAATTGCAGAATGTTGCAAAATATTTCCGCCAATCCCCTATGCAGTTGGAATCCTGTTCCGTCAGTCATGAACCGGTACATCTTCCGGATATGCTGAATGATATTCGAAATTATTGTGATGAGAACGAAAAAAAGATGATCGACCAGATATCCAATCTGATTTCGACCTTTGAATTGTACTCCGCAATGGCAGAAGTCATGTCTCCGGAGGCCTTTATGTCCGGCGGCTTTCCAGAAGGC
>JAUNON010000041.1 GCA_030537145.1 Lachnospiraceae bacterium
GACTGGTCCTTCGATGACGGAGAAGCAGAAGATGACTGGTCTCTTGATAACGGCGAAGCTACAGATAACGGCGAAGCAGCAGGAGAAGAGGCTGCGCCCGACGACAGCGGTGAAGCCATGGATGAAATTCCGGAGACCGAAAGCCTGAATTTGGGTCAGTATCGTCTGGTTCCGGATTCCTCGTCAGACGGCAGCCAGGCAGCAGGGATCAGCCAGTATAAGCTTTTGCTGGAGGATTACGATCTGATACCGGTATCCGGCACCTTAACCGTATCTGATTCCTATGGAAATATCTGTACTACCGTAGATCTGGATAATACAGAACAGGTAACGGCAGCCTCTGTTTCGGCAGAAGATATGGCTGATATAACTGATAACTGGACGGCAGGCAGCAAGCTTCTTATCAATACCGGCTATGCGCTTCAGCCTTCCGAAAGCTATCTTGTAACCTTAGACGGTATGGTGGCTTCAGCCTCTAATCCGGCAGTTACCGCAGGTGTTTCTACTTCCGTTCAGGTCTATACCGATAGCTGCGGCGCAGTGTTAAATATCAGCAAAGGAACGGATGTTTATCCTGGAGCGGTTCTTTCCGGAAGCCTCATTATGGATGAAGCTGCAGCCTACGCACAGATTTCAGATTATGATGATACCATGATTTCTTTCAGCAATACGGAATTTGCACCGGAGGCTGCTGACTTTAGTCTGAGCTGCCTGCAGTCCGGAACCACTGAATTTGGAATAGACTTCTATGATGCAGATGGAAATCTGATTACAACGGTTTATTACGAACTGACCATCTTAAACTAATTGAAACCTATTGAAACAAATTATCAGAATTTGAACGGATTAAAATCCTTTCAATTCTACCGATTAAAAGAAAGCAGAAGAGTCCTTCTTGCTTTCTTTTAATCTGCGAAACAGAGTGGCTCTGCTGCAGCCCAGATATTCGGCAGCCTTATCGGCGCCTTCCTCTTTGATGATCGCCCGGATCTGATCTGCGCTGCAGCTTATGCCATTATCTAAAAAGCATATGCGTTTTTTCCCTGCATTTCTTGCATTCCTTTTGAAAAGCACAGTAAGCATATCGTGTTCCCCGTCACCAGGCTCCAGAGTAAGCCGGATACCTGACGATAAAAGCACCTGATTCACCTTTGTAATATTTTCTATTATTTCCTTGTTTTTTCTGATGAATCCAATTTCATATTTTTCTGTTGCCATAATAGCCTCCAGGTTCTCTATGTATCATGTACAATCTTTGCAGATAGGATTTACGACAGGTCCGCCAGAAATTGCTGAGCCTAATGAAACCGTATGTCCTGATTATAATAGGTCCGGAAAGAGAAAGCAAGAACAGTCTCAAAATTAATAATGAGATTTTGTGCGGCGCAAGGAATATAAAGCTTGACAAAAGACAGACAAAGGGTGTATAAAAGATACAGACATAGATCTATACGCAAAACACATGTTTTTCAAATAGATGAATAAGGATTTGAAAGGATTAAATCATTTATGGATAAATCAGATAAATCATTTATGGAAAACAGTTTTCAGAGCAACATGGGATCGGCTTCTGAAACTGCAAAAAAAGAAAGCTCCCGTGGGGAACATACACAGACTTATCACGAACAGATGGATATTCAAAATACGCTTCAGCTTCGGGAGGTTCTGAAAACCCTTCCTCCTTTTGCCAAAAGCTATTTTCGGGCGATTGAGCCAACCACGTCTACAAAGACCAGAATTTCTTACGCATATGATGTACGTACCTTTTTCCGCTATTTGCAGGAAGCCAATCCTCTTTTTAAGAATAAGGAAATTACGGAATTAAAGGTCGATGTGCTGGATCAGCTTGATGCTGTAGATATTGAGGAATACCAGGAATTCCTGAAGGTTTATGAAATCGACAAATCTATGGCCGGTGCGGTCCGGGATGCGCAGATTACCAACGGGGAACGGGGTTTAAAGCGGAAAATGTCTGCATTAAGAAGCTTTTACGCTTATTTTTACAAGCATCAGATGATCCGCCGGAATCCAACGCTTTTGGTAGACATGCCGAAATTGCATGAGAAAACGATCATCCGGCTGGACGATGATGAGACGGCCGCTCTGCTGGATTATATTGAGCATGGAGGCGATAATCTGAGCGGACAGAAGAAAATGTATTATGAGAAAACAAAAGTCCGGGATTTGGCCATTGTAACGCTTCTGCTGGGAACTGGCATCCGTGTGTCTGAATGTGTCGGGCTGGATATTCAGGATGTGGATTTTAAAAACAACGGGATCAAGGTGGTCCGCAAGGGCGGTTCTGAAATGATTGTTTATTTCGGAGACGAGGTGGAAACGGCACTAAGAACTTATATTGAATTTCGAAAGGGAATCACGCCTGTAGCAGGCCATGAGAATGCTCTCTTCTATTCTACTCAAAGGAAACGAATCGGCGTACAGGCTGTAGAAAATATGGTGAAAAAGTATGCCAGGGAAGTTACCACCACAAAGAAAATTACACCTCATAAGCTGCGCAGTACGTACGGAACTTCTCTGTACCGGGAAACCGGAGATATCTATCTGGTGGCTGATGTGCTGGGACATAAGGATGTGAACACTACGAAAAAGCATTATGCGGCTATGGATGATAACCGCAGACGCCGTGCGGCCTCTGCCGTCCGTCTCCGCGAGGACTAATTTTCGATGGCAAAGCTGCGGCGAAGCGCCGTCTGCCCGCAGGGCTCTCGTATAGGAAACCCTGTCTCCTATACGAGAAAGGAAAACAGCTAGGCCAGCCTTTCGCCGGTCAGCATTTCATAGCTTTGAAGGTATTTTTCTATGGTTTTGTCCACAATCTCCTGGGGAAGCGTCCAGTTGTTGTCCGGATTTGCTTTCAGCCAGTCACGGGCGAACTGCTTATCAAAGGAGGGCTGTCCGTGACCGGGTTCATACCCTTCTGCAGGCCAGAAACGGGAGCTGTCCGGAGTCAGCATTTCATCTCCCAGGGTAATATTCCCCTCTTCATCCAGACCAAATTCGAACTTGGTATCTGCGATAATGATCCCCTTGCTTAAGGCATATTCTGCGCATTTTTTATACAGGGCAATGGTATAGTCCCGCAGCTTCTCTGCGTATTCCTGCCCTTTTCCGGGATAATATTTTTCCAGATGGGCAACGCTTTGCTCAAAGGAAATATTCTCATCATGATCGCCGATCTCCGCTTTGGTAGAAGGAGTATAGATCGGTTCCGGAAGCTTATCGGCCTCCTTCAGTCCTTCCGGAAGCTGAATGCCGCATACGGTTCCGGTTTTCTGATAGCTGGCCCAGCCGCTTCCGGTGATATAGCCCCTGACGATGCATTCTACAGGAAGCATATTCAGCTTTCGGCACATCATGCTGTTTCCGTCAAATTTGTCCTGACGGAAAAATTCCGGCATATCCTTCACATCCGTAGAAATCATGTGATTGGGCAGAATGTCCTTCGTCAGGTTGAACCAGAACTTGGACATCTGAGTCAGAACGGTTCCTTTTTTTGTCACCACATTGTTCAGAATCACATCAAAGCAGCTAATACGGTCCGTTGCCACCATGATCAGGCTGTCTCCGTTGTCATAGATTTCACGTACTTTCCCTTCTTTAATCGGTTTTAATTCCTGCATTTTTCCACCTCTCCCGCTTTTGTAATAATTTTGGTTTCATCGGTACAAAGGTTACTACTATTTACCCCAGCTTGTCAAGGGAAAAAGCACGGAAAGATGACGCAGCGTAATAGTTCAGCCCAGGGCTTTGCACTGGCTGCAAAGCCCGTAAGAACAAGTGACGGTTGAAAAGAAACCAGCCCCTTCGCCGAAGGCGAACTTTAAATAGGCTGGTTTCCGTAACAGTTTAGCTGAGGGCTGAACTGTTACGACGCAGCAAAGCAGGCTTTAGACAGACACCCCAAGCCTATGGAAGAAAAAACTGAGATAAAAACGAAGCGGTCCGCATCAGTCCTCCAGCAGGATGGTGAAGGGACCGTCATTGCATAGACGGACTGCCATATCTGCACCGAATTCCCCGGTTTCCACTACCGGAATCTGTTTCCGGCATTCTGCAATGATATATTCGTACAGCCTCTGTGCCTGATCCGGAGCGCCGGCTTCGATAAAGGAGGGACGGTTTCCCTTACTGCAATTTGCATACAGAGTAAATTGAGAAACCAAAAGAAGCTGGCCGTTTGCATCCTTCAGGGAAAGGTTGGTTTTGCCGTTCTCATCCGCAAAAATCCGCAGTCCGATCATTTTTTTAATCAGCCTGTCTGCCTCAGCCTCCGTGTCCGCTTTTCCAATACCGATCAGCACCAGATACCCTTTCTTGATTTCTCCTACGGTTTTTCCTGCAATGGTTACGGATGCTTCCGTAACCCGCTGAATCACAAATTTCATGCTGTTACACTCCTGTTCTTATGAATTCTAAAGGTTGCCGGGCCGCAAAAATAATGCTATAGTATTTCTGTTTATAATTTCTCAAAAAATATGATACAAAGGAACGGAAAAATGAAATTACAACGATTGATGAACCTGGTACGCAAGGCGATGGATGAATACGGCCTGATTGAAGAAGGAGACCGGATCGCCATCGGAATATCCGGCGGCAAGGACAGCCTTGCACTGCTCTATGCTCTGAGCGGCATTCAGCGGTATTATCCGAAGCATTTTGAACTGCAGGCAATTACAGTCAGCCTTGGCTTTGAAAACTTCCGTCTGGAGCCGATTAAAGCGCTGTGCGCCGATTTGCAGGTTCCCTACACGGTTGTGGAAACAGAAATCGGCCCCATCATTTTTGATGAACGGAACGAAAGCAATCCCTGCTCGCTCTGTGCCAAGATGCGCAAAGGAGCCTTAAACACCAGGGCAAAGGAGCTGGGCTGTAATAAAATCGCTTACGCCCATCACAAGGATGATGTGGTGGAGACCATGCTGCTTTCTCTGATCTATGAAGGACGTTTTTACTCCTTTTCACCCAAAACCTATCTGGACCGGATGGATCTGACCGTGATCCGTCCCATGATCTTTGTGGAGGAAGCGGATGTGATTGGTTTCCGGAACAAATATCAGCTTCCCGTAGCCAAAAATCCCTGTCCGGCAGACGGCCATACCAAACGAGAATATGCCGGCCAATTGCTGCGTCAGATCACCCGGGAAAATCCCGGTGCAAAGGAGCGGATGTTCACTGCGGTTCTTTCCGGAAATATCCAGGGATGGCCCCAGCGCAATCCGGCCCGCAGAGGCAGTCATTCCGATCCGTCCGTCTCCTCTCTGAAATCTCTGAAATAAATATGGTACGGTTCCTTGTCTATCTGCCAAAGGGGAAGATACTCCAGTTTTCCGTCGGTAAAATGCAGCGTCTCTTTCAGCTCCCGGAGCTTTTCCGGTCTGGGAGCCGGAAGAAATGCTTTGCTGTCAGACCTTGCTGCCATAACATACGGACCGCAGGTCAGGTATGAAAACCGGGAATCCGTCCGGTCTGTCCGCAGGATGGGCTCCATCGGCAGCTTCAGATAAAGCGCATCTCCCGCTCTTAGCTGCCTTTCAAGAAACAGATAACCTTTTTTCAAGGTCACAGGTTCCGAACCGGGTCCCTTTAATTCATAGCGGTTTTCAGCCCATCCGGGAATACGCAAGGCCAGTTTTTTCGTCATATCCTTCTGACACCGGATACAAAAAACGCCTTCTTGTTCCTGACGAAGCTCCAGCAGCGTCTGTACGCCGGGGGCTGACTTTGGATCGTCTGTCAGCCGGCAGGGAATCAGCAGATTAATGTAGAGCGCCTGCTCATCCTGAAAGAAAATATGCTCCATGTACCGGTATCTGCTCTCAAAGCCGGTGCCGTGGCAGCAGGTATTTTCCGAGGTAGTGAATTCCTTATGACCTCCGGGATTCTGAGGCATAAAATAGGTGGTTCCTCCGTCGCAGGTATGGCTGCAGGAAGCCATAATATGATTGCAGAGCGTATTTTCATAATAATCCATCCATTTCCCATCCGCCAGATAGGGAAAGATCTGTCCGGTCAGCCGGAGCATATTGTAGCTGGCACAGCTTTCCGCAGCATTTTCTGTCAGATAGGCGCAGGTGGTATCTGCCCGGTGGAACAGCTCTGTCTCTCCCGTACCGCGATGCAGTAGGTATGTCCCTCTGTCACCATATCCCAGAAGTGCTTCCCGATTTTCCAGTATCGTTCCTCTCCGGTAAGCTGATACAGCTCCATGGCTCCCATGATCTGAGGGATATGCTGGTTGGCGTGCATATCTTCCAGGGTGTCGCAATTTTCCTCCATCGGATAAAACAGCTTCTCGTTTAAAAAGAAGCCGGCCGCTTTTTTATGTGTTTCCTTCCCGCTGAAACGGAAAAGCTTTACCATAGTGCCCAGCATCCCTCCGAATTCTCCGGCAATATACATGGACCACATACGGTCTAGCTGCTCCTTCGGCAGCCGGGACAGGCGGCGGTACACCCAGTCTCCCAGCCTGTTCAGAATGTGCCCGGCCTGTTCATTTCCTGCCAGGATGCAGCAATCGTACAGCCCGGACATAATCTTATCCAGGGTATAGTAAGGCGCCCAGATATCCGGATATTTCGTATACTGCTCCAGCAGGTCAAACTGTTCCTCCGAATAAGCGCTCAGGAAGCCGGCACGGCAGCCGTCCTGTTTTTCCTGAGCCTCCTGGCATATGGCAAGCTCCCGGACCATCTCCCGGATCTTATCTAAAAAAACCGGATTCCCGGTGGCTGCCCAGGCCAGGGCCAGCCCGGACAGATAATGACCGGTGGTATGGCCCCTGAGCTTGCAGGAGGGATCATCCCACCCCGTCATAGGCCGGGCCCCCTTTGTATCCAATCCTGCGGCAGCCCGGAAGCTATAAAGCATCCGGTCATTTTCCGCACTGAGGAGAAATTCTGACATGTTCTGCTGCATGACAGCATAGCAACTTCCCGGAAGAAGGCGGACCCTGTCCATCGGGATATAGTCTCCCTTTCGTACGGGAGGCGGCGGGCAGATTTCCGCCCGGGCCCTCTGGGCGGTTCCCTCCGCTTCACCGGTAATCACCGCCGGCTCAGAAATCTCCGGATCCAAAACGGAATCCCATTTTACAGGCGTTGTAATCAGGCGCCCGTCCGCACATTCTGCAATTACCACGGGGGGCAGCGAAGCTTTTTCGCCCGGACGAAGCTTTCGCTTCACAGGCCGGATCCGGGTGATAAGCATCTCCTTTTTTTCCTGCAGCACGGTTCCGAAAAACTCCTTTTCAGCCGTTATTCCGTCAAGAGAGGCCGTTACAGTGAGCCGTACATCCCGGTTGCCCATCCCGTAAAGGGGGCGGCAGATGCGTCCGTCCGATTTCAGAAACCGTCCCTCATGAGCGTTCCAGACAAAAGCCGAACCGTTTTTTCCCTTCCCCGGAAGGGACAGATCCTGCTCCAGGGTATTTAAGTTGCCCAGATAGATAGAATCCAGATCCATTTGAAGTAATTCTTTGATTCGTTGTACCTTTTCTTTCTCCATTTTCTTTTCCATTTCGTATTTATTCCGCTCCGGCAATCACTATCTTTCCATTTGCGGCATCTCTTCTGCATCAACGCTGCAGACGGCGCAGAAGCGCCTGAAAATAGGCGGGAAGGGGCGCCTCAAATTCCATATATTCCCTTGTAGAAGGATGCACAAAGCCCAATACCATAGCGTGCAGCGTCTGTCCCTCCAGGCCCTGAATCGGGCAGCGTGAAGGCCCGTATACCGCATCTCCCAGCAGGGGGTGTCCTATGCTGGCCATGTGGACCCGGATCTGATGCGTCCGTCCTGTTTCCAGTTGGCATTCCACATAGGTATAGGCTCCGAAGCGCTCCAGAACCCGGTAATGGGTCACTGCCCGCTTTCCGTTTTTCTGATTTACGGCCATTTTTTTCCGGTCTATGGGATGCCGGCCGATGGGTGCGTCTATCGTTCCGGTATCTTCTTTTAAATTCCCGTGCAGAATGGCCCGGTATTTCCGGGTAATGGAATGTACCTTTAGCTGCTCTGCCAGAAAATTATGGGCAAAATCATTCTTGCACACCAAAAGAGAGCCGGTGGTATACCGGTCGATCCGATGAACAATACCCGGGCGCAGCACGCCGTTAATACCGGATAGCTGGTCCCTGCAGTGATACATCAGCGCATTCACCAGTGTGCCGCTGTAATGGCCGGGACAGGGATGCACCACCATGCCCTTAGACTTGTTGATCACCAGCAGGTCCTGATCCTCATACAGGATATCCAGCGGAATGTCCTGGGCTTCAATTTCCGGCTCCACCGCTTCCGGCACGATCATAAAAAGCCAGTCTCCTGCATTCAGCTTATAATTTGCCTTTACCGGAGTCTTTTGCAATTCATCCGTCCCCCATGCCGCTTCCTCCGAACCGTCCGGACGGAATGCATCCTCCTCTTCCGTTAAACTGTTCTGCATTTCCTCCAACAAAAGAAGCTCATCCTCCGTTTGAGGGCGGATGAGCTGTACCTGTCCGTCTTTGATCAGCTTCTGTAAAAAGGAACGGGAACGATTCGGAAGCTGTTCTGAAAGATATTTATCGATTCGGTTTCCGGCATCGGCCTTGTTCACCTGAAAAATCATCCTACACCTACTTCTCTCTGCTTTCCTCAATTTTTTCCCTGATATCCGCCAGATACTCCTGCTTTGTTTTTTTGCCCGCCAGAAGCTGAAAATCCTCATCCTTGTAAACAAATAAAAGCAGCAGCAAAAGAATGGCGGTGCTGACGCAAACATAAATATCCGCTACGTTGAAGATTGGAAAATCGATCAGAGAAAAATAAAGAAAATCAATGACATAATGATGGGTGATCCGGTCAATCATATTCCCCAGCGCCCCTGCGGACAGCGTTATGCACAAAATCCGCAGCGGCCGGAAACGGTCCCCCATGGGAAGGCGGATGTAAAACAGCAGGGCTCCCGCCACAATAACGAATGCGAATAAGATAAACACCCACTGCATATTTTCCATCATGCCAAAAGCGGCTCCCTGATTTTCCAGATAATGCAGTTCAAAGATTCCGGGCAGCAGCTTTATCGGTCCGTAAGGGCGTAGCTGCGTATATGCCAGTAATTTGGTAAGCTGGTCGGCCGCCAGCAGCAGAATCAGCCCCAGGACTCCCCGACACAGAGAACTGCGCTTCTCCTTTGCAGTCTGTTTTCCTGCCGTTTCCTTCTTGTGATTCTTCCGTCTATCCATCATCATACAGTTTCCTCAGTCCTTCCTGCATTTACCATAGATTCGCATTCAGGGAATTCACTGCCTCCAGCATCTCCGCATCCGTTACCGTAGTATCAATATATGCTTTTCCGATTCCTTTCAGCAAAACGAATTTAATCTGTCCGGAAGCCATCTTCTTATCATGTTTGGTAGCCTCCACCACATCTTCTGATTTCAGATGGTCAAAAGAAATGGGCAGTCCGAAGCCCACGTTCATATCCCGGATCTCATAGAATTCCTCTTCGGAAAGCAGACCGCGTTTCCAGGAAATATGAGCGGCCGCAATACAGCCCAGCGCCACGCATTGTCCGTGCAGCAGCCGAAAATCCTTCATTTTTTCAATGGCATGGCCGATGGTATGGCCGAAATTCAACAGCGCCCGATCCCCCTTCTCCGTGGGATCCTGCTCCACAACCGACCGCTTAATCCGGCAGCTTTCCTCCACCATATGAAACAGGACATCCCTGTCCCGCTCCTCAATTTCTGACATATGGTCAATTACCCACTCGTAATAATCCGCATTCCGAATCAGACCATGCTTCAAAACCTCTCCCATACCGCAGGAAAACTGCTCTTCGGAAAGTGTGGACAAAGAACCGATATTCATATAGACCAGAGAAGGCTGATGGAACGCCCCCACCATATTCTTAAACTGATCAAAATCTACACCAGTTTTCCCGCCGATGCTGCTGTCTACCTGCGCCAGCAGCGTAGTTGGGATCTGCACAAAACGGATTCCCCGCAGGTAGGTGGCGGCAGCAAAGCCGGTCATGTCTCCGGTCACACCGCCGCCCAGCGCTACCAGGATATCCTGCCGGTCCAGCTTATGCAAAATCAGGTGTTCATAAATTCGCTGTATTTCATTCAGGTTCTTGTGCTCTTCTCCTGCCGGAATTGCATAGATCGAAATCTCCCTGCAGCAGTCTTTTAAAAGCCGTACCACCTCTTCCCCATACAGGGGCAGAACATTGCTGTCCGTCACAATACAGATGCGTCTTTGAAATGGATCCAGTTCCTTCATCCGCTCCGTCAGATTCGCAAATGAATCCTCCAGATAGATATGATAGGCAAAATTTCCGTCCTTCCGCACAGGAAGGCAAACACTGTTCGTCTTTTTCATGTTCGGTATGCTCTCCTCTATTTTTGTCCGGCAGCAAACGCTACACATACTTTTCCAGGGTAACAAAAAAACGGCCTTTTTTCGATTCGGAATGGATGCCGCAGTAGCGGAAGCGCCCATAGCCCCGCACAGAAACCAGATCCCCCTCCTTCGGGTGATAGCCGTTGCTGGTAATCAGACGTCCATTAACAAAGGTTTTTCCTCCTTCGATCAGTCCCGTCAGGCTGCTGCGGGAGGTCCGAAAGGCCAAGGACAGCAGGGCATCCAGCCGCACAGAGGTTACCGATCCCGTAATCACCTGAAGTCTCGGTTCATAATGAACCTCTTCACAACTGCAGCTTTGACAAGTTACCGTAGTATGGCGTATCCTGGTCAGCTCTTTCATCAGATATTCTGCGATTTTGGTTTCGCAAAACAGATAGGCCTCCTGGCCCTGCAGTACGATATCTCCCAGCTTTCCCCGGTCTATCCCCAGATTCATCAGAGCACCCAGGTAGTCCCTGTGGCTTAGCTCCTCCGAAAAACGGGCATTCAGAGGGGAGATTTTCAGACAGCTGATGGGAAATTCGTACTCATAAGAAAGAGCATCAGGAATGAAGGCAACCATCTGACGCTCTGCAGAGACATAACCACCAAAGGTTTTCGTCTGTATGCCGGAAAAACCTTGCTGTATATTATGATAAATATTCTGTTCATTCAAATTCAGAAAGTCGCTGAAGGTAACGATCGTCCTCTGCCAGGCAAGATCAGCCAGATCCAGCAGATGTCTCTGAAAAACTTCCTCTTCCTTTGTCATGGCATCAGAACTTCTTCTCAAAAGAGGGTACATCAAAAGCACCTGTCAGAATCTCCTGAAAGTCCCCGGAGATATCCACAGAAGAAGGCGTAATAATGAAAATATAATTGCTGATCTTCTGAAGATTTCCGTCAATAGCATAGCAGGAACCGGAAGCAAAATCAATGATCCGCTGTGCGACTTCCAGCTCCAGTCCCTCCATATTCAGTACTACGGTACAGTTTGCCAGAAGCGTTTCCGTGATCTCTTTTGCATCCTCCATGGAATGGGGTTTGATCACACATACCTCCATACCGGGAGCAGAAGCCTTTCTGGGACGCATAGGTGAAATCTTAGAAGAAGTCTTTATCTGCTTTGCAGGCGCTGACTGACGGGCCTTTGCCTGACTCTGTGCAGCAGTAGACTCGCTGGCTGCCGCCATTCCATCCTCCGGGAAATCCTCCTCTTCTTCTCTGCTTTTGATAAAACGACGTCTGGGACGGGGCTCTTCGTAATCTTCGGCCTCATCATCCAGAAAATAATCATCATCAAAATCATCGTCATCGTTCAGCTTCATTGCATTTAAAAATTTATCTAAAACACTCATTGCAATCTCCTATTCTGTATTTCATTTCGGGAAAGTTCCAGGCTGCCGGCCGCTCCTTGTCCGGAAAAGCGGCAGTCCCAATACCAGCTGGGTTCGCCAGTTCTTAGACAGCGTAATTCCGCTCACCGAAGATTCCGGTTCCCACGCGCACCATGGTGGCGCCTTCTTCCACAGCAACCTCATAATCACCGGTCATTCCCATGCTTAAATTACACATAGTAACATTATCAATGTTTTTTTCTTTGATGTCAACATATAATTTCTTTAAATTTCGGAAATGTTTCCGGTTCTCTTCCGGATTTTCCACAAATGGTGCAATCGTCATCAATCCATTTACCCGGATATGTTGAAAGTGCGAAAGAGATGCGGCAAAGGCAACGGCCTCCTCCGGCATTATACCGAATTTCGATGGTTCCTTCGCTACATTTACTTCAATCAGCACAGGCATTACAATCCCATGCTTACCTGCCTCTTCGTCAATGGCCTCCGCCAGCCGCAGGCTGTCAACCGAATGGATCAGGCAGGCCTTATCAATGATATATTTGATCTTATTCCGCTGCAGATGACCGATCATATGCCAGCGCAGAGTTTTCGGAAGCACCTCGTACTTATCCCGCAGTTCCTGGGGCTTGTTTTCCCCGAAATCCGTCTGCACATCCAGAAGCTCCTCGATCATGGAAACCGGCTTTGTTTTGCTGACGGCGATCAAAGTCACCTCCTTCGGATCCCTGCCGCTGTTTAAACAGGCCGCTTCGATCCTTTTTTGTACTTCAAACAAGTTCTCTTTTACCATTTTGATCCACTCCTCTAATAGACAATATCATCGGCATTTACTGTATCCGCATCCAGCACAATATGGTCATGGGCTGCCAGGCCGTAAATGTTATTCGGCTCTACGATGCAGAATTCTTCGTTTTCGTCAACGACGGTCACTTCACGGAATACAGCATAGCCCTTATTGATGTTATAAACGCCCTGAATCGTTTCCGTATTATTCTCCTGAATCTGAAATTTCTTGCTGGTATCCACCATCTGTACATAATCCCCGTTTTTAAATAAGTCGGTATTAATCAGATAATAGCCATCCTCCTTCGAATAGACGGTTGCGGTCACATATTTGACAGAGGAGGACCCGTCTTTGTTGAAGGTCTCCCTCAGAAGGGTGATTTCATTTTCCGTATCATTGTTGGTAATCACATAATCCTCCGGTATCCGGTAAAAGACCTTTTCCGCAATCGCCGAGGAGGGAATCTTCAGGCCGGATTTACGATCCATCAAAAGCTCGATCTCCAGATAGCGGTCGGATACATATCGAATCAGTGAATTGTTCAGTAGGATCTTTCCAAAATACTCGCCGTCATTTTTCAGAATAGAAAAGCCGGCAGTGAACGTATTATTGTCCTTTAGGAAGCGAAAACGGATGGATTTTCGGTCCTCCAGCTCCGTGGCCAGAGTACTGTCCAGCGGAAAATAAAGCGCCCAGCTTTCGGAGGTTACCAGCTTATACAGATCATCTCCGGCTTTCACGGAGACATTCAGCCGGAGGCTGCTTTTTTGATAACTGTTTTGATTAAATAGCTCGGAGGTAATGCCGCTTTCAGAAAGCTGTTCCATCCCGTCCACCGCATAAACAACGAAACCGGATTCCGGGGCGTTGCACTGATTCAGCAGGCTGACCGCACTTCCGTCCTCTGTTTGGGAAAGCTGGAGAATATAGCTTTCCAGATCGGCCTTGAAATTATATACGCTCTGATAGGAGCTGTCATCAAAGCTCCGGGTAAAGGAGGCCATCGTGTTTGATAGCTGCGAAAGCTCCCCTGAGGTCAGCGTCAGATCAGAGGCTGCGGACACGTCCGATCCGTTTTCGTTGATGGAGCAAATAGTCATGCCCGAGCTGGCCTTCGCCCCTTCTCTGGCGTAATAAGTCACCTTTCCGGACTGAGGCGCCTGTATTACCTCTTCCGTTTTCAGCGCCAGCGCCGTATAACGGTAATTGCCGGAAATAGAGCCGGCGGTTACTTCATAGCTCGTTACATG
Organism: Lachnospiraceae bacterium; assembly: GCA_030537145.1. GTDB lineage: Bacteria > Bacillota > Clostridia > Lachnospirales > Lachnospiraceae > Merdiplasma. The sequence continues at coordinate 13,803 of JAUNON010000041.1, forward strand.
CTCTGCCGTAAAATAAATGATCAGGCAGAAAACCATATAGACAAAAATAGCCCCAAAAATGAGCGTACCGATATTCAGAAAGCTGGAATGCCGCCGGTATTTTGTAATTTTTGTATTTCCATTTCGATCAGCCAATTCGGACTCCTTTCTCCTGTTCGGCAGGCCCCAAAACCGTACTTTTTCGTATAAATTACGAAATGCGCATTCTTTGACCCTGATATCATCACATTTTATCACGTTATTTTCCGTATCTCAACCATCGTTTTGCATAAAAAAATAAGATCCGGCAAAAATATAATAGACATCTTGATATTAGGAGGAAAAAATATGAATTCAAAATTTTGTGATTATACCGCACTTACGCTGGTTATTATCGGAGCAGTCAACTGGGGACTGATTGGTTTCTTTCGTTTTGATCTGATCAACCTTCTTTTTGGAAATCTGTCCTGGCTTTCCAGGGTCATTTACGCACTGGTCGGCCTGGCCGGATTATATCTTCTCAGTCTTTACGGACGGGTCGGAAGCATGTCCGGAATGGGAAATTCCCGGAACGAATAGACTTCCCGAAAGGAACAGATGCGGCTGTCATAAAACAACAGAACAGAATTTCCGGCTATTACTGTGATGGATACCTGGAAACTCTGTTCTGTTTTTTCCGACTGCCATTATGTATAAGGTCTGATCATTTCAAATATTTCTTATAATTCCGCAATAATACTTTCTTTCATAGATTCCGGCAACTGCTCTTTTGTCAGTGAGATACTGATGATAAAGTTCACGCTATATTCCTTGCTGATCTTTTCCAGCTTATCCAGCGCAGCCGTCACGTCCTGTCCTTCCAGTGCTGCGATTTTCAGGAAGCTGTCCAGATACATCTGCTCCAGATCATGGTCCTGGGAAATGATTCCGCAGATAAAACCGATAAACTCATCACTGTTTGTAATGGGGAAACCAGTCACATCAATCAGTCTGATTTTATTATTTAATTCGTACATATGCTGTGCGCTCTTGTCCAGATATACGATATTTCCACTCACTGTTTTAATTTCGGTATTCGCTTTATCCAGCAGTACCTTTGTCTTGCCTTTTCCCTTCTCGCCTATGATTAACTGTATCATTGTAAATCTCCTCCTTTAGTATTCGGATAAAAAATATTATGAAATAATTATAGACTATTTACCCGTAAAATACAACACCTAATTCTCAATCATGGTTAATATCTGGTTCATTTCCGTGTACAGATCGTCCTTCGTAGAAGCGTGCATAATAACGGATAAATAGGGATTACCGTACAGGTCTTTGGATAAAAGAGTCAGGCAGGCTCCCGCATCGTCTGTAGTACCGGTTTTGCCTCCGTAAACGATCACATTATCCGGTGCCTGGGCCTCTCCGGTAAAATAATGGTTGGTGGATTCCCAGGTTACCGCTACGGCAGAGCCATCGATGCGGGTATATTCCGCATAATAATTCTTTCGGTTGATGATATCCATAAAAAGATCATACTTCATCGCCTCCCGGAACATCAGATACAGATCGTAAGCGGTGGTATAATGATCCTGGGCAGTCAACCCGTGCGGATTGGAAAAATGGGTTCCGGTAGCGCCAAGAGCCTGTGCCTCCTGGTTCATCAGCGCCACAAATTGGTCTACAGAGCCGGATACATGCTCTGCAATCATCATGGCCGCATCATTGCCGGAAGCAATCAGAAGTCCGTACAGGAGCTGCTTGAGCGACAACTGGTCTCCCACCTTGATATCGCACACAGAGGAGCCGTATTCAATATCCAGAGCCGTCTCCGTCACAGTCACCATATCGTCCGGATTGCCGTATTTTAATGCCACCAGCGCCGTCATGATCTTCGTCAGGCTGGCCGGAGAACGGGGAGTAAAGATATCCTTTGCATATTCCACCTCCCGGTCATTCAGATTAAAAAGCGCCCCTTCATAAGCCCCTATGGAGACCGCATCTAAATTCACATTTTCGTCCGTGACACACAGATCAGAGGCAAAGGTTTTCGCCGTATCGGAAAGCTGCAGGCCGTTCTGAATCCCGTAGACGGAATCCGTCTTTTGGAAGGGCCTGGTCAGTTCATAATCATGGGAACGAAATACAAAATAGTAAACGAGAAAAACCATCAGCAAAGCAGCAAGCAGCAGAGCAAGCAAAATAAAAAGAAGGCCTCTCTGCTTTTTCTTCTCCTCCGCTTCTTTCGCCAGGATCCGGGCCCATTCACGCTCCGTATATTGGGATTGCCCGCTGAAATTATCTGTACATCTCACGCCACTCTAAATCTCCTCTTTCCAGTGATTTCAGCAGAACCTCTGCTGATGCAATGTTTGTAGCCAGGGGAATGTTGTGAATATCACACATCCGGATCACCTTATTGATATCCGGCTCCGTCTGCTTGGGCGTATCCGGATCACGGAAAAACAGTACCAAATCCAGTTGGTTTTGCTCGATCAAAGCCCCCATCTGCTGTTCCCCGCCCACATGGCCGGCCAGAAATTTATGAACAGAAAGGCCGGTAGCCTCCTCGATCAGCCGTCCGGTGGTGCCGGTGGCATATAAATCATGCTTTACCAAAATTCCACGGTAAGCAATGCAGCAGTTCTGCATCAGTTTTTTCTTGGCATCGTGTGCAACGAATCCAATATTCATCCCCATACCCCTCCTAATATTTTCTGGTTTGTAATCCTATGTTTAATACTACACCTATCCCAATACAAAAGCTGATCAGCGATGTCATTCCGTAGCTTACAAAAGGCAGCGGGATACCGGTGTTGGGCATCAGACCGGTGGCAACGCAGATATTAAAAAAGCTTTGAAACATAATCAGTGCTCCCAGCCCGCAGCAGATCAGCGTGCCGGCCAGATCCTTGGCTCTGCGTCCGATGCGGATGCATTCCACCGCAATCAGAAGCTCAAGGATGATAATCAGGCAGCAGCCCAAAAAGCCCAGCTCCTCTCCTGCCACCGCAAAAATAAAGTCCGTCTGCGGCTCCACAATAAAGTTCCCGTTCTTTACGGAGGATACCATGTTGTTATTCAGGCCTTTCCCGTAAAGCTGCCCGGAGCCGATGGCAATAATCGAGTTTGTCTGCTGATACGCCTCTGTGGCATATTCGGCAGGCTTCAGCCATGCCATGATACGGCTGAGCTGATAATCCTCGATCAGAGTCTGACCTAGCTGTAATATGATACTCAGCAGAATCACGGCCAGCGGAACCGCTACGACAAGGATGCCTCCGATAATCTTATAGCTGAGCCCGGCTATAAATATTATAGCACAAAATGTCAAGGCTGTAACGAGCGTCGTTGACAAATCAGGCTCTTTATAAATCAAAAACAGCGGGATACCCAGCAAAATCAGAGAAAAAAGAATAATCTTCAGGGTATTTAGCTTATCCTCGTATTTTGAAAAAAATTTAGCAAAAAACAAAATCAGAATGATCTTTACCAGGTCAGAGGGCTGGAACTGGATGCCGATACGGATCCAGCGGGTAGCGCCGTTTACATTTTCACCCACCAGCAGTACTGCCAGCAGCAGCCCGTTTCCTGCCAGATAAAAAATCCAGTAAAAATTCAGCAGCCAGCTATAGTCTATAACAGATATGACCAGCATCAGGACCAGACCGATACAAAGGCCCCCAAGCTGCCGGTACTGCAGCGTTTCCTCTGCGCTTCCGATGATCATGATGCCAAGGCTGGACAGCGCCATCACCCAGATGACCAGACTGAATCTATAATCCCTTAATTTGTATTGTCTTAACATAATGAACCCCTTGCCTTATCTCCTGTGTTACATTCAAGCTAATCTTCTGCATGTCGTTCATGTTCAGATATCGGGAAAGTATGTCTAAAATCTCCTTTTGCATATTCTCCAGTTTTTCAGGTGAGCATTCCAGAAAATCAGAAGCCAGAGTCTGCTCCAGACGCAGTTTTGCCACCGTGCCGGAGGCCGCAGGCCTTTGCTTCTGTTTACGATATCTTTCCATGGGCCACCTCACGCTTTCTTCCGAAAAAGAGCGGACAGACGTTCCTTCAGATTCTGTGCTTTTTCCAGATTCATCAGCGGTATCTTTTCTCCCTCCAGCCTACGGCAGATATTCAGATACGCCTGTCCGGCCATGGATTCGGTGCCGGCTACCGGCTCTCCGTGATTGGAAGCGATTACGATCGCCTCCTCATCCGGGAGCGCTCCCAGCAAATTTACGGCCAGAATATCCAGTACATCTTCCACAGACATCATATCGCCCCGCTTCACCATATCCATGCGGATACGGTTGATGATCAGGTCGATCTTACGCAGGCCGTCCGCCTGCAGCAGCCCGATGATGCGGTCGGCATCCCGGATAGAAGAAACCTCCGGCGTAGTCACCACAATAGCCCGGTCGGCGGCCGCAACCGCATTTTTAAATCCCTGTTCAATCCCTGCAGGGCAGTCTAAAATCACGTAATCAAAAATCGGCTTCAGATCCTCCACCAGCTTACGCATCTGTTCCGGAGATACCGCACTTTTATCCCGGGTCTGGGCTGCCGGAAGCAGATACAGGTTGGAATAATGCCTGTCCTTAATCAGTGCCTGGCGCATACGGCAGTTTCCTTCCACTACATCAACCAGGTTATAAACAATCCGATTTTCCAGTCCCATCACAACATCCAGATTGCGCAGCCCGATATCCGTATCCACAAGGACCACCTTTTTATTCATCCGGGCAAGGCCGGTTCCGATATTTGCCGTGGAGGTGGTTTTACCCACGCCGCCTTTTCCGGATGTAATTACGATAACTTCACTCATTTCTGCAATCCTCCTCTGATTCGATTAGGGCAGAGCTTCCTGCCTGACTTATCCTTTGGAGTTTTCCGGATCCTCAAAGACTTTTCCGCTTAAGGCTTCCATCAGTAAATTTCCGTCTTTGATACGGATGATTTTCGGATCAATCTCATACTCTCCCGTATCCACTTTTTTGGTAATGGCACTTCGTGCGGCTTTGTCTGCGATCCGCACATGACTGGGCTTTAAAATCAGGGCGGCGGCAAAGCAGCGGTCGTTTCCGGAGGCTCCCGCATACAGCTTTCCCATGCAGCAGCCCAGCACGATAATATTTCCTCTGGAAATCACCTGTGCGCCCGGATTCACATCCCCCAGGATCACCACACTTTTTTCTGTCTCCAGTACCTCTCCGGTGCGAAGCGTTCCCCGGTAAAACTGCCCGCCGCTCTCTGCCTCCTCCAGGGCACGGATAACCGCCTCCCGGTAGAATTTGGCCTCCTCTTCGTTTTCATCTATCAGGCAAACGATCCGTATTTTGGAATTTTCCGTAATGGCATCCACAAGCTGGCGCTCCTGAGCGCTGGTCAGCTCCCGGCCCCGAAAGGTCAGAGCCATCTGTGCATTTTTGAAAAAATTAGCTCCCTGCCTGAATTTTTCCGCCACTGCCTCTGCCAGCTCCTGGAAAGGGACTGACGGATCCAGCAGCAGGATCAGCCCATGGGGATTGCTTTTTATGATAACTGGATTACGTTCCATAGCCGCTGATACCTCCTTCGCAAGCGCTTCCGTTTTCAGGCGGTTAGTCATTTCTGGTATTTCCGGCGCTTACCTGTGTTGCATGTCCGGTTACGATAGAAGCTTCTGTTTCATGGTCAAAATAATAGGTAATGACATCGCGGGCCACCGCAGCAGCGTTTGCGGAAGAATATCCGTTGGCAATACGGACGGCGATCGCCATTTCCGGATTCTCATAGGGAGCATAACCGACAAACAGTGCATGGTTCGCTTTTTCTGAATTTTCCTGCGCCGTACCTGTCTTTCCGGCCACTGCAACTCCGGAATAATTTTCAAAAACAGAATGCTTCTGCACAACGGCCCGCATACCGGAATGGATCGCATCCCAGAGATTGGACGGCAGATCCACGGTACTGTGTATTTCCGGCTCGTTATCATCGATCGTATTGCCGTTGGAGTCCGTGACCTTATTAATCAGAGTAAGATCATAGCAGGTGCCGCTGTTGGCAATTGTGGAAACATAACGGGCCAGTTGGGAAACCGTAAAGGCGGCATTTGCCTGTCCCATGGCGGCACGCACCGCATCCTGAGTCGCAATATGGGGCGAAGTCTCCGGCACTTCCACGCCGGACTTGGCATCAAAGCCGTACATGGCGGCATATTTGGTCAGGACGTCGATACCGTCATCATCGTTGTAAGTGCCGCTGGTCATGGCAAACCGATAGCCGATAGTATTAAAATAATAGTTACAGGAATCCCGGATCGCCGAGGACAACGTATCCACTCCATGGGCTCCCGGATAGATCCAGCATTTGATATCCTCAGATACCTCTGTGAAAACACCGGTACAGTTAATTCCCTCATCAATGCCCACCTGGCCTTCCATCACGCCTGCCGTAGCAGTCACGAGCTTAAAGGTAGAGCCGGGAGCCAGCGTCTCCTGCGTTGCTCTGCTGTAGAAGGGAGAGGACAAATCAGAAGCCAGCTTATTATAATAATCGGAATCCATCTCGTTTACCAGCCGGTTATTATCATAGCCGGGATACGTCACACAGGCCTTCACATCACCCGTATCCGGATCTGTGATCACAATAGCGCCGGAGCAGGGTTCCAGGGCCAACTGAGACGGCCGGATCTCCAGATTATAGATTTTGCTCCGGATAAAATCATAAGCGCTTAAGGTTCCGTTGGATAAGCTGTCGTAATCCCCGGTATTCATTTCCAGAACACCCTGATCAAACAGCAGCAGGCAGACCTCCGTACCGCTCAGGCTGCCTTCCTTCAGCATATAGCGGAATACCCGCTTGCAGAAGTCCGTATCATCAGACAGATAGTCGGCAATATAATCCGCCAGCCTGGTATAGACCTCGTTGGAATCCAAATAAGCGGAATCCTCTATGATCCCATTAATATCGATCCAGTTTTTGGAAATGGCATAGGTCAGAAATTCCTGCAGGCTGATGGTTTCCTCTTCGCTCCAGGCTTTATAGGTCAGATCCGTCTCGTCAATGGCATCCTTATTTAAAATACCGGTCTCCGTCAGCATGGTATTTACGATATAGGACTGATAAACCTGCATCTCCTCCGACAGCTCCTTGTAGGGAGTGGGCGAAGCCGTAGTAAGCTGCTCCTTAATTTCACTGAAAATAGAGGCAGCCTTTGTTAAAAACGCCTGATATACAAATGTTTCATTCTCCGAGGCATCTTGTGAGGACAGATGCTTCACATCCAGCACGTTGTTTTCAAACAGTGCGAAATAAACCTCATACACCGGAATCCTTACGTCATCGGAAGAAGCGATCCACTCAGTATCAAACTCCTCCGCATCGATAATATTACTCCAGACGATACCTGCAATATATTGCTCCAGGATGTTGTATGCCGCCTTCTGCAAATCGCTGTCCAGCGTCAGATAAAGAGAATTTCCGGCCTGAGGCTCCACCCGTGATTCCACGCTTAGCGTGCGTCCCATATTATCCACGTAAATGGTCTCAGAACCCTTATCTCCCTGCAGGGAGGTTTCCATTACCTGTTCCAGTCCCACCTTTCCTACTACGTCGCTGGAAGTATAGGAGCTGTCCTCTGCCCGAAGCTCCTCCAGCTCTTCCGCAGAGATCTTGCCGGTATATCCGATGATGGGAGCGAAGTATTCCGCATCATTATAAACCCGCTGGTAATCCTCTACCACATCAATGCCCTTCAGCTCCGCTGCATTCTCCATGATCTGGGATACCGTTTTTTCACACACATCCGAAGCGATGGTAATGGAATTATAGCGCTGGAAGCTGTTGGCCGCCAGCTCGCTGCGCAGATAGGCAAGCTGCAGCGTTTCCACAGCCGTATAGGAATCCGGAATCCCGTATTCCTCCCGCTCTGCTGCTGTGATCTTCTCATCGTTGATGCCGTAATATTGGGTGGAGCATAAAAGCTTCATCATATCATCGGCGCTGATATTTTTCTCCTCATCCGTCAGAGCCTGTTTTTTCAGCTCCTCGGAGGGCGCATCAATATACAGCTTTCCGAAGATATCCGCTTTGAAACGGCTCAGATAAAATCCGGTGCAGTTATACTGGTAGCTGCCGTCAGCGGCAAGCGAAATCCGGAAATCATCTGCAATGGAATCCCCATGGCTTTCAATCATTTTAATTGCTTTATACAAAATACTGTTCAGATTCAGGTTCCGCAGATGGGTGGTCTCATAGGAGCCGGTATCCTCAAAGGTCACGTTATAGGACAGACGGTTATAAGCCAGCAGCTTACCGTTGCAGTCATAAATCTCGCCTCTGGTACTGTTTAATACCTTTTCCTTTTTGATGGTCATGGCAAAATCGTTCAGGTAGCTCTCTCCGTTTACAATCTGCAGAGCAAACAAACGCTGAATCAGAATGGCCACCAATAACAAAAAGACAGCGCCCAGCACCACAATTCTCGATTTTACTCCCTTTGACAAAGAACTTCTTACATGTTTAAACAAGACTGTCGATACTCCTTTTATCTGTTTTGCTCAGTTTCTGGTTAATATGATAAAAAATACGGTATGTCAGGAAGGTAAGAATCACTGTATACAGCACCTCCGGAATGATGATTCTGCACAGGTAGAACGTGAAATGAATCCTTCCCCGAAAAAGAAAGGTAAACCCGTACTGACACAGTCCGAAAAACAGATCGGCCGCCGAAATCAGAAGCAGCGGTGTCTTAATATCGTCATCATAAAAAATGCGGTAAAAGTACCCGGCAAAATATCCGATCCACATATAGATCAAAGCCTGAAATCCCACAACGCTTTCAAAAAACAGATCAAAGCAGAGCCCGCAGAAAAATCCGGTCAAAAGCCCGCTCTTTCTTCCTCTCATCAGCCCAAAGGATACCGTCAGGATAATCAGCAGATTCGGCTTAATGGACGCAATCTCTATAAATTGGAACACGCTGCACTGCAGCAGGCAGCCTGCGATGATCAGCAGGGCCATGGTAAGTTTCCGCTTCATTTCCTGTCTCCCTTCTTTTATTCTCCGGCTTCCTGAGGGGTCTCCGTCTCTTCTTCCCCGGAGCCCTCCTCCTGGTTCAGGTCATTTACGATCTGGCTGCCGGCATTGGCATCCTCCGGACTGGCAACATAATCCTTTGTTTCCAAAATCACCAGCACCTCCTGCAGATGCTTAAAATCCACCACCGGAGTAATCTGACCGGATTTCGTCAGATTATTTGAATCATTATTCAGCTCGCAGATATATCCGATCAGGATTCCCGGCAGATATTTCTCACTGATGTTGGAGGTCACTACCTTATCACCTACATGAACCTTGCTGTTTTCATCCGTCAGCTTCACAAGGCTTAAGGTGCCCTCATCAATCAACTGAAGATTTCCTGCAATAATACAGGTATCCGAGGTCGTGGAGACCATGGCGCTGACGTTGCTGTTATCATCAATAATCGAACGTACCGTAGCCCAGTTTGGGCCGGCTTCCGTCACAATACCCACCAGACCGCTGCCGGCGATCACGTTGCAGTCTACCTGAATTCCGTCATTTGTGCCTTTATCGATGGTAAAGCTGTTGAACCAGTTGCCGCTGTCCTTGGAGATCACTCTGGCTCCGGTCATCTCGTAATCGGAATACTGCTCCTTCAGCTCCAGCAGCTCCCGCAGGCGGGATAGCTCTTCCTTATCCAGAACAAGCTGGCTGTTTTCCGCAGTCAGCGTATCCACCTTTTCACGAAGCGCCGTATTCTCCTCGCGCAGCGTTGCCGCATCGGAAAGATTATCTGTAAAGCCGGCGATCCAGTTTCCCAGGCTGTTGATTCCCTTCTGCACCGGGGTAATCACCATTCCGGTGGCCTGTTTGACCGGACCTGTAGCCGAGTCCTCCAGGAAAGAAAGTACGATCAGCAAAATACATACGAAGCTCAGGATGATCAGCATCGCTTTGCTGGTGGTTTTTTCATTATTTTTTCTTCTCATATGTAACGCTCCCTGCTTTTTTGTACATTCATTTTTATCTATAACTGGGGAGAACGGGTCAATGCCTTCAGTTCCTTCTGATTGATGATCTCAATCAGACCCCGCAGCGTACTGTTTTTCGGATCCTGAATATGATAAATCGGAAGCCCCGTTTCTTTTTGTATGTAAATGGGCAGGTTCAGCAGCATGGAAACGCCGCCGGTAAGGAAAATCCCTTCCTGCGCAATATCTTTCATAATCTGAGGCGGAGTCCGGTCGTAAACAGACCGGATATTTTCCACGATCTGATCAATCGTATCTACGATAGCAACGCTGACAGCCAGCGAAGGAATTACATCGGATTTGGGAAGTCCGGAAAGAGTATGAATCCCGAAAATCTTCCGTTCCAGTCTGGGGCCGTTGATCATAAACGCCAGATTGTTCTTAAGCTGCTCCGCTGTGCGCTGTCCGATATGGATATTGAACTTTCTGCGTATCATG
>JAUNON010000042.1:0-22764 GCA_030537145.1 Lachnospiraceae bacterium
AATAGGAAGGCATCAGAAGAAATAATGACGCTAAATTGGTCACTTTTTTCTTCAATTCGTTCACTTTTTTCTATTTTATTGTATTTTTGCATGAATTATAATTTGATTATACAATAAAGTTTGTGCATATAGTACATGGAACGGCTGAAAAATTTGAGCTGTTACACATGTGTAAGTAGGGAGGGAGGAGAGTTATGCTGAAATCAAAGCGGAAACGAAAAGAGGCGCTTGAGACGGTACTGTATACGCTTCCGGCAATCCTTCTTGTCACAGTGATGATGTATATCCCGTTTGTGATGAGCGGCTACTATTCGCTGACGAAATGGAATGGTATTGCAAAGGATGCGGAGTTTATCGGTCTGGAAAATTTTGTGACTATTTTCAGTAAGAGCAAGGACTTTACCAATGCTCTGATCTTTACCGGAAAATACACCATCCTATTTATGGTCTTTTCCAATGTGCTGGCGCTTTTCCTGGCAGTCTGCCTGACAAAGCGGTTTAAAATGGCAAACCTGCTGCGGGGCGTGTTTTTTATTCCCTACATTATGAGTATGACCATCGTAGGTTTTATCTGGAAATTCATCTTCACACAGGGGTTTGCAAAACTGGCAGACCTGACCGGATGGGGCGTGTGGGATTTAAGCTGGCTGGGCAATCCCTCCCTGGCGTTCTATTCCGTAGTTCTGGTGGGCGTGTGGCAGTCTCTGGGCTTCTACATCGTGCTTTATATTGCCGGACTGCAGGCGCTTCCAAACGATGTGCTGGAAGCGGCCGTTGTGGACGGAGCCACCAGCAGGCAGCGGTTCTTCCGTGTTACGCTTCCGCTGCTGGGACCCTCCATTACCACCTGTGTTTTCATGTCCCTGACAAACGGCCTGAAGGTATTTGATATTATCCTGGCGCTGACAAAGGGAGGCCCGGGAGGCGCTACCTACAGCGTTACGCTTCAGATTTATAAAGAGGCATTTCAGAATAATAATTATGGACTTGGATCGGCAGAATCCATCATTTATTTCCTGGTGGTGCTGGTTTTGACGCAGCTTGTGCTGAAGCTGTTCAGCAGCCGGGAAGTTGATCTGTAGGAGGTGGATTTTATGAATACAAAGACCAAAAAGAAAACAAAAAAAATCCTGTTCTATGTTATCCTGGCGCTGGTTGCCCTGGTTTACATTTATCCGGTCTTTCTGATGTTTATGAATTCCTTTAAGCCCTTCGGAGAGATTGTGCGGGACGCCATTGCGCTGCCAAGCAAGCCGGAATGGGAAAATTATACGTATGTAATTGACAAAATCGATTATTTCAAGCTGTTTGGAAACAACGTGATCATTACCGTTACCGGGTTGGTGGGTATTGTGCTGTTCAGCTCTGCGGCCGCCTATATTCTGGACCGACGCCGCAACCGCTATACGAAGATCGCCCATATGATCATCATTACACCTATGCTGATCCCGTTCCAGACCATCATGATTACATTGCTGAAGGCGATGAACGTGATTCACCTGTCCGGCAGCAAGCTGGGCTTGGGCGTGCAGTATTGGGGCTTCGGTATTCCGATGGCTACCTTTATCTTCTACAATTTCATGAAAACGATCCCGAAGGAGATCGATGAGAGCGCCAAGATTGACGGGGCCTCCACCACCGTTACCTTCTTCTCGGTCATTTTCCCGCTGCTGAAATCTGTTACCGTCACCGTCATCGTGCTGGATGTGATGTGGATCTGGAATGACTTCCTGCTTCCGCTTTTGATGGTCAACAGCAGCAATGAAACGAAAACGCTGGTATTGGCTGCCTACACCTTCGTAGGCCAGATGAATACCAAGTGGCATTATGCCATGACTGCCATGGTGCTGGCGGTAACGCCGTCCATCATCGTCTTTATCTTCCTGCAGAAGTATATTGTGGAAGGCGTAGTGGCGGGAGCAGTCAAGGGTTAAGGCGCATACGGACAATGCTCCGTAAAGCGGTTTCTGATTTCTATCGTATATCTGCCGCACAGCAAGGGAAATGCGGCTGTATATAAGCCTGAAATTCATGGACAGGCAATCAATCAAATAAAAGGAGGAATTACCATGAAAAAAAGATTACTTAGCTTAGTGCTGGGAACGACAATGGCCATCAGTGCATTTGCAGGCATCAGCGCATCCGCTGATGAAAATGAGATTTATATGTTCATTAGCTCACCGGAGTATGCGGATGCGATCAATGAGCTGATCGATGCTTATAAGGAAGTAGCACCGGATGTAACCATTAACTACGAGACCACACAGAACGATTACCCGACTCTGCTGAAGGCGAAACTGAATTCCGGAGAAGTACCGGATATCTTCTCTTCCACCTCCGGAAAAGAGATCGATGTATATCGGGAATGGTCCTACGATCTGGCAGATCAGCCTCTGGCTGAGACGATGCTTCCGTCTGTAGCTTCCGCAATGCAGTCCACTGAAGAGGGCGGCGGAATTTACGGCCTGGCAATCAAGGGCAACTATTTTGGTATGGTATACAACAAAGCAATCCTTGAAGAATGCGGAATTACCGAATTCCCGCAGACCATTGATGAGATGACTGCAGCCTGCGAGAAGATTTCGGAAGCAGGATACAAGCCTTTCACCACAGGCTTCAGTGAGTGGTGGGTATTCAAACACGTTTGGCAGCACTATCTGGCAGCAGCAGCAGACAATGCCGGAACTACGGTAGCAGAGCTGGTAGCTGCATTTGAAAAGGGTGAAGCGAAGGTAGCGGATTATCCGGAGCTGTATGAGAACTTCTTCGATTTCATTGACCTGGCTGTTCAGTACGGCGATGATAAGCCGCTGGAAACCGCTCTGGAAAATGAGCTGGCTGCATACGGAAGCGGCGAAGCTGCTATGGTTCTGGGACAGGGCGCATGGATTGAGGCAGACGCTCTGGCAATTGATCCCGAGCTGCAGGTTGGCTTCAACGGATATCCTGTAACCAATGATCCTGCTCAGTGCCAGATCATCTCCGGCTCCGACCAGGCTCTGCATGTATACAATGAATCCGAATCTCTGCAGGCAACTCTGGACTTTGTAAACTGGTGGTACACCTCTGATTACGGCATTGACTGGTTCACCAACGTAGCAGGTGTTGTTCCTCCTGTAGTTACCACGGAAGAGAGTACCTTCGAAGTAATCAAACAGGGCAGCGCTTTGGAAGCAGAAAAAGGCGCAGCTCCTCTGGGTATCTGCTACTCCACCGATAGCTGGCACCAGGTATTCGGTGAGCTGATGCAGTCCTACATTGCAGGAACCGCTGATAAGGATGCTACCTGCGCAGCAATCGAAGAGCAGTGGGCAGCCATTGACGGTGCAGAATAAGAAAACGGCATAAAAAGAAAAAACACATATGCCCCGGAGCTTTAGGGGCAGAAAAATAAGGAAAGAGAAGTATAAAGGAAGCTGTTGTAAAATCTCATTTGCAAGGATCTGTATCCGGTGTTTGTCTCAGTAATACAAACACCCTGGATACAGATCCTTTTGCTTTTTTTAATTTTTTGTTGATTTTTGGGAAAAATAATGGTATGGTGAAAATACCCATATGACTGACGGAAGTGGATAGACCACGGGGAGTATGGGCCGATGAGTAAGCCGACCGTCTGGGCACAGAATTGTGACAGAGGTGTGGCTTTTTTTATGATATAGAAAAGTTCTCACTTTCCTATATCATAAAAAAGCACTTCGTGCAGTGATAACTTATCGGAAATAAGCGCACAAAAAGAAGGAGACAGAGCATGGAAATGATTTCTTTGGAAAAGGAACTGAAGGAAAACAGCTACCCGGGAAGAGGAATTATAATCGGAAGGTCAGCGGATGGAACCAAGGCTGTGACAGCCTATTTTATCATGGGAAGAAGCGAGAACAGCAGAAACCGGATTTTTGTAGAGGACGGGGAAGGGATTCGGACCCAGGCATTTGACCCTTCAAAGTTGACGGATCCCAGTCTGATTATTTATGCACCGGTACGTGTACTGGGAAATAAGACGATCGTAACCAACGGAGATCAGACAGACACCATTTATGAGGGAATGGATCACCAGCTTACCTTTGAGCAGTCTCTGCGCTGCCGAGAATTCGAGCCGGATGCCCCCAATTATACGCCCCGGATTTCAGGTATCATGCATATTGAGAATGGCACATACAATTATGCCATGTCTATTTTAAAGAGCAATCATGGAGACCCATCATCCTGCAACCGTTATACCTTTGCTTATGAAAATTGTGCGGCTGGTGAGGGTCATTTCATTCATACGTATCAGAAGGACGGCAATCCGCTGCCCAGCTTTGAAGGAGAACCGAAGCTGGTGGCGATTCCGGATGACATGGAGGCATTTACGGAAATGCTTTGGAACAGCCTGAATCCGGAGAATAAGGTATCCCTGTTCGTGCGGTTTATCGATATTGCCACAGGAAAATATGAGACGAAAATTGTAAATAAAAACCAGAAATAGAAGCTCCAAACAGAGGCGTTGTATTCGAACGACATTTCGGCGGGAATGCGGGATCGCGTTCCTGCGTCAGGAAAATATAAAAATGCACGCCAAGAAAGAAAAGGCCAAGAGGAGGAAAACAAAATTGAACGAATTACAGTTAAAGTACGGATGCAATCCAAACCAGAAACCGTCCCGCATTTATATGGACAATGGCGCTGAGCTTCCTATCCGGGTGCTTTGCGGAAAACCCGGTTATATCAATTTCCTGGATGCCTTGAACGGCTGGCAGCTTGTAAAGGAATTGAAGGAGGCCACCGGACTTCCGACAGCTACTTCCTTTAAGCATGTTTCTCCTGCAGGAGCGGCAGTGGGCCTTCCGCTGGATGAGACACTGGCAAAAATTTATTGGGTGGAGGATCAGGGCGAGCTGTCTCCTCTGGCCAGCGCTTATGCCAGAGCCAGAGGCGCAGATCGTATGTCCTCCTTCGGAGATTTCATTGCTTTGTCGGATGTATGCGATAAGGATACTGCCATGCTGATTAAACGGGAGGTATCAGACGGTGTGATTGCACCGGGATATACGGAGGAAGCCCTGGAAATTCTGAAGCAGAAGAAAAAGGGAAATTATAATGTGATCCAGATCGATGAAAGCTACCGCCCGGATCCCATTGAGCACAAGCAGGTATTCGGCGTTACCTTTGAGCAGGGCCGTCAGGAGCTGCCCATCAACGATGAACTGATCTCCAATTTTGTAACAGAGAAAAAGGAGGTTCCCAAAGAGGCAAAGCGGGATATGAAGATGGCGCTGATTATTCTGAAGTATACTCAGTCCAATTCCGTCTGCTATGTGAAGGACGGACAGGCCATCGGCATCGGCGCCGGTCAGCAGTCCAGAGTGCACTGCACGCGTCTGGCCGGACAGAAGGCAGACAACTGGTTCCTGCGTCAGTGTCCCAAGGTGCTGAATCTGCCCTTCTCCGATCAGATCACCAGAGCGGAGCGGG
Organism: Lachnospiraceae bacterium; assembly: GCA_030537145.1. Classification (GTDB taxonomy): domain Bacteria; phylum Bacillota; class Clostridia; order Lachnospirales; family Lachnospiraceae; genus Merdiplasma. Next base: position 5,452 of record JAUNON010000042.1, read on the forward strand.
ACAATGCCATTGATGTTTATATTGGAAATGAATATATGGATGTCCTGGCGGACGGCGCATGGCAGAAGGTCTTTACTGAAAAACCGGAAGTATTTACGGAAGAAGAAAAGCGGGCATGGCTGGATCAGCTTCAGGGCGTAACGCTGGGATCGGATGCCTTCTTCCCCTTCAGCGATAATATTGAGCGGGCTCATAAGTCCGGAGTGGCATACATTGCGGAGCCGGGCGGCTCTGTGCGGGATGAGGATGTAATTGCCACCTGCAATAAATACGGAATGGCAATGGCGTTTACCGGCATCCGTCTGTTCCATCACTGATTGCTGCCGGGGCGCTGCCTTTCCCTCTGATTATTGAGGAAGGACCGTAGGCTATCCGGAAAAGCGGATAAAATTTTAAAATTTCAAACCGTACAGAATATTCTCTCCATATCTGGCAATCCTATCTGTAGACGAGTGGACGGTAAAAATCGTCTTAACGCAGGCGTCATGAAACAGGGTTTGCGCAAAAATTTAGACAGAGGTGAAAGGTATGGAGAAAAAAGATTTAAAAGGAAAATGGAACTTCAAGAACAATAAGGTGGTTTTTAGTCTGTGCCTGTTGGGCGTGGTGGCGTTTTCTTCCCTCTTTGCCATGAATCAGGTAAAACAGGCGGAGAAAGAAAAAAATCAACTGCTGAATGAGCAGGCGGCGTTGGAACAGCAGGAGGACTCCTTCTCTCCCCAGGTGGATGAAGCAGTAAGAGATGTTCTGGAAAATCAGGAGGAGGAACCGCTTGAGGCGGCCCTGAACCAGGAAGAAATGTCGGAGCTTGAGGCTTCTGCTTCCGGCGAGATTACGGCTGAACTGGAGCAGCAGGCAGAAATGGAAGCGGCAGAAGATGCCCAGGAGGCTTCCGCTGCCGGAGAAGAGACGGTTCTGGAGGCTCAGACGGCGGAAATTCTGCCTACGGTTTCCTTCGCTGACTCCGATTCACTGACCTGGCCCGTGGCGGGCAGCGTGGTGCTGGATTACAGCATGGACGGAAGCATTTATTTTCCCACGCTGCAGCAGTATAAATACAATCCTGCGCTGATTATCGGCAGTGATGAAGGGGCTCAGGTGGTAGCGGCTGCAAGAGGTATCGTGGAAAGCATTGGCATTGATGAAGAGACGGGAACTACAGTGACCATGAGCCTGGGAAACGGGTATGAGCTAAAATACGGACAGCTCCAGGAACTGGCTGTAGCGGAAGGCGATGTGGTAGAGCAGGGCCAGTTGATCGGCTATGTCAGCGCACCCACCAAGTATTATTGTGTAGAAGGCACCAATCTTTTCTTTGAGATGACGAAGGATGAAGCTCCGGTAGACCCGGTGTTGTATCTGGAGTAGGGAGCAGGATCAATTTTGGGGATGCACAAAATTTGGTTTTTCGCTTATAATAAACTATAGACGAAATCAATTATAAGGTACGCAATCGAAGCATTACTGGCTGTATGCGCCGAAAGACGGATGACAGCGATTTCCCGGCCGGTCGGACCGGCAACTGAGTAAAGTACCTGTTTCGTCGATTGCTTTTAATAGAACGGGGAGCTGCAGGCGGTAAAAGGCCGGCGGTTCCCCTACATATTTCTTTGAAATAACCGGCTGCTGCCCATGCTAAATAGAGAGGAGCGGTTTTGGAGAAAAACCAGGTGGGGGAAAGCTCCGGCAGACGGATGTATTATGCATCAGGAAATGAAACTGCAGTCATCCTATCTGAAAAAATATCGGGATGAAATCGGGAAGAATAAGATGGAACAAAAGAAGAATTATGTGTATATGGTAGAATGCAGGGATGGGAGCCTGTATACCGGGTGGACCAATCACCTGGAAGAGCGGATTACGGCCCATAACCTGGGAAAGGGCGCAAAATATACAAAGGGGCGCAGGCCGGTGAGGCTGGTATACTTTGAATGCTTTGATACAAAGGAGGAGGCTCTGCGCCGGGAATATGCAATTAAGCAGCTTCCCCGACGGGAGAAGCTGCTGCTGATTTCTTCCTAAGAATATCGCCGTTCTATAAGGGCATGGGTGCCACAAAGCAGTACATGACGATCAGATGGCAGGCGCTGCCGCCCATTACAAACAGATGAAAGATTTCGTGTGAACCGAACCAGCGGTGCCTTGCATTAAAGAAGGGAAGCTTCAGGGCGTAAATAACGCCGCCTATGGTATAGATGATACCGCCCGCCAGCAGCCAGAGGAAGGCGGAGCGGGGAAGGCTGTTGATGATCCGGGTGAAGGCCAGTACACAGGTCCAGCCCATCGCAATATACAAAAGGGAGGAAAACCATTTGGGGCAGGTGATCCAGCAGCATTTCAGGATGATGCCCAGGATAGCAATGCCCCAGACAAGGGCGCAGAGCAGATATCCGGTCCTTCCTTTTAGAACAATGGTGCAGATAGGCGTATAGGTGCCGGCAATCAGCACAAAAATCATGCAGTGATCCAGTTTTTTGAAAATCCGGTTGGCACGCTCGGAGAGATCCAGAGAATGGTAAGTGGTGCTGGCGGCATAGAGCAGGATCATGCTGACAATAAAAATACCAAGAGAAATCACATGCACCCGGTCCGGGGCAGATGCCGCCCGGACCATAAGGGGAACCATAGCGAACAGAGCCATCAGCATACCGATAAAATGTGTGATGGCGCTGCCGGGATCCTTGATCTGTCTCAAATCCTTTTCAAGCCTTGCTGTCATAAAAAATACCTCCTTATTTTCAATAAATCGAAATAAAAACCATAAAAAATATTTTTTAAAACTATAATATGTAGTTTTTAAAACTATATACGTATTCTAGCAGGTATGGATGGAAATTGCAATAAAAATGTGAAAAATCTTTTCTGTTTATTGAGAAAGGAAACAGCGGCAATCATCTGACCTTGTGAAAAATGAAAAAACTGACTATTTTAATAGGTACAGATTGGTGGTATTCTGTAGCTCGGAACGAGCGATGAGCGGGACGAAATGAAATGCAGGCGGCAGAAGCCCGGCTCTTGTGAGATCTATGAGAAAAAAGGAGGAGAGTTATTATGAAAAACACGAATCAATCAGTTATGAAATGGGCGCAGACGGCTTTGCTGGCAGCCCTGTGCTACGTATCGTTTACCTTTTTGCAGATCAAAATTCCCATGCCGGGCGGAGATGCTACATCGATTCATATCGGAAATGCCTTCTGTGTACTGGCTGCACTGCTTCTGGGTGGCCCTTACGGCGGTTTGGCAGGCGCTGTGGGAATGACGATCGGAGATATCCTGGATCCGGTATATGTTACGGTTGCACCAAAGACCTTTGTGCTGAAGTTTTGTATCGGTCTGATTACCGGCCTGGTCGCACACCGGATCGCTCATATCAGTGAGAGCAACAATCAGGGATATGTGCTGAAGTGGAGCGTGATCGCTTCTGTCTGCGGTCTGGGCTTCAATGTGATTTTTGATCCGCTGGTTGGATATTTCTATAAAATGTACATTTTGGGACAGCCGCAGGAAATGGCTTCTGTGCTGGCGAAGTGGAGCACTGCAGCAACCTTTATAAATGCAGTCATTTCTACAATCCTGGTAGCAATCATTTATAATGTGCTTCGCCCGGCATTGAAAAAATCAGGTCTGCTGGTAGAGGTTAAAACATCCCATAAGGCTGCTGCAAAAGCATAGAAAAAAGAAACTCCCTTATATTATTACAAAAAAGAGGCTGCTGCAAAATCGAATTGCTTTTCGATTTTGCAACGGCCTCTTTGCTTTTTATTTACTCATGATTTCGGAAATCGCATTCATAATTTTATCGTGGCATCCACCGCAGCCGGTAGAGCAATGGGTGATCTGCTGGACATCCTTAAATGCTTTTTCCACGTCCTCAAAAGTTTCGTGGTGATGCAGTGCATCCTCCACATCGAAATAGGTTACTTGCTTACAATTACAAATGGTATAATTTTCCATTGCAGAAACCTCCCTTTATGCAGGAGAGATTAGCCGAAGTATCTCTTCAGCAGGCCTGCGAATGCACGGCCATGACGAGCCTCGTCTCTTGCCATCTCATGAACGGTATCATGGATTGCATCCAGGTTAGCAGCTTTTGCCATCTTAGCCAGCTCAAGCTTGCCTGCAGTAGCGCCGTTCTCAGCTTCGACTCTCATTTCCAGGTTCTTCTTGGTGCTGGGGGTAACTACCTCGCCCAGCATCTCTGCGAATTTCGCTGCATGCTCTGCCTCTTCGTAAGCTGCCTTTTCCCAATACAGACCGATTTCCGGATATCCTTCTCTGTGGGCAACTCTAGCCATAGCCAGATACATACCAACCTCAGAGCACTCGCCCTCGAAGTTTGCTCTCAGTCCGGCGATGATCTCTTCGCTAACGCCATCCGTAATGCCAACTTCATGTTCGCAAGCCCAGGTCATTTCGCCCTCTTTTACTAATTCGAATTTGTCAGCTCCTGCTTTACAGATAGGACATGCTTCCGGAGCAGCGTCTCCTTCATAAACATAACCACAAACTTTACATACCCATTTAGCCATAGTGTTCTCTCCTTTTTTATAATTTATTTAGAAATCAGTAATAATTACTGAAATCAGACTAGCATTCTTTTTCCTGCCTGTCAAGCCCTTGAATCATTTTTCTTAATGCAGTTATCGCAAAGTCCGTAGAAGTTTGTAATATAGCCTTCTACGTGTCCGTTAAAATTTTCGGCAGCTGACTGCATAATGTCATCCATATTTTCCATCTTCAGATCAAACACCTGATGACACTGTCTGCAGATAAAATGGTGGTGAAAGGTAGTATCGCCATCAAAATGATCCGGACCGTCACCGACGGAAATCTTTCGTATCTCTCCCAGTTCTGTCAGCAGGGAAAGGTTTCGGTAAACCGTCCCAAGACTGAGGTGAGGCTGTTCCTTGCGGAGACAGCTATAGATGGTCTCGGCGGTAGGATGATCAGGCCGCCCGGCCAGAAAATTTTTGATGGACTCTCTTTGTCTGCTATATTTTAATGTAGCCATAGAGCCCTCCTGTTTTAATAATAGTAATTATTACTGAAATTAATATAACAGGTAGAAAAAAGCCTGTCAAGCCTATTTTAAATAAAATATGAAATTTGTCCTGCTGAGAGCGAAGCAAACAGGAGTTAATTTGTTTCTTCCTATTATAATAACAGCTTGTAAGTATTTCTATTCATGAAACGAATTTGTAATAAATTGGAAAAAATCGTAGTCATTCTGGAGGGCAGTGGGGATGGAATACCGTGAAAATCACTGGATTTAAGGAAGCTTTAAGAAAAACTCAAAAAATATTAAAAATTATTTCAAAAGACTTGACAGAATTGTTTCGATTTGCTATGATGACCATGTAATAAATGTAATAAATTTGTAATATTTGGAAATGCATTTGGAGGTTGGGATAAATGATGAAAAAGGGAATCGCTAGATTTACGGCATTTTGTATGGCAGCCGGGCTGACCATAGGCGGAACAGGCATTGTGTCCATGGCAGACGGTGTGGATATGACGCTGGTAGGGATCGGGAGCAGCACACAGGCAGCGGCTTCCGGAGAAGAAGCTAAGACAGAAGATCAGGATGAGACAGCTTCTGAGGAGACCGAAGCAGCGGAGGTTTCAGATACGGCTTATGAAGAGCCGGTGGCCGAGACGGAGGCAGCATTGGATACCAGCATGGTAGATACCATGGGAATTGCTCAGTGCGATGCTTACATTAATGTTCGTGCTACCGGAGATACAGAGGGCGAGGTCCTTGGAAAGCTTTATAACAATTCCGCAGTATATATTCTTGGCGTAGATGAGCATGGCTGGTATAAAGTAAGATCCGGAAATGTAGAGGGCTATGTGGCTTCTCAGTATATTGTGACAGGAGCGGAGGCAGAGGCTCTTGCTACGGAGGTTGGCTACCATGTGGCAGAGGTTGGTGCAGAGGTGCTGAATGTACGGGCTGCAGCCAGCGAGGATGCAGAGATTGTTACTACCGTGACCAATACGCAGGAGGTTGAGGTAGTAGAGGATTGCGGCGAGTGGCTGAAAGTAGCGGTAGATTCGGACTGTTATGGCTATGTTTCCGCAGATTATGTAAATACTGAGATGCAGTATAAGGTTGCTGAGTCTGTGGAAGAGGAACAGGCCAGGCTGGATGCGGAATATCAGGAGTATCTGGATCAGCAGGCAGCAGCCGAGGCAGAGTATCAGGCATATTTAGATCAGCAGAATGCAGAATACCAGGCATATCTGGATGCCCAGGCAGCAGCTCAGGCAGAAGCAGATGCAGCATATCAGGCTCAGTTGGACGCTCAGGCGGCAGCCGATGCGGCGGTACAGAGCACCTACGATGCGCAGGCAGAGGCAGAAGCGGCATATCAGGCATATCTGGATGCTCAGGCGGCGGCGGATGCAGCTACTCAGCAGGCCGATGAACAGGCGGTTCTGGATACGGCCCAGCAGGCACAGGATCAGTACCAGGCATATCTGGATGCTCAGGCGGCGGCAGATGCTCAGGCTCAGGCAGAAGCAGATGCACTGGCACAGGCCCAGCAGGCAGCCGATGCGGCGCAGCAGGCGCAGGACGAAGCGGATGCCACCCCGGATTATACGGATTATGACTATACCGATGATGCATCGGATGATGTTTATGTAGATGATACGGCTTCTGATGACGGAAGCTACGATGACGGAAGCTATGATGATGGCAGCAGCTCCTCAGGATATACCCTGGGACAGCAGATCGTTGATTTTGCCTGCCAGTTTGTTGGAAATCCCTACGTATGGGGAGGTACCAGTCTGACAAATGGCGCTGACTGCTCTGGTTTCACACAGTCTGTAATGGCAAACTTTGGTATCTCTATTCCCCGTACCGCTGCAGAGCAGAGCTATAGCGGCACTCCGGTCAGCCTGAGTGAGATCCAGCCTGGAGATCTGCTCTTCTATGAAGGAAGCGGCGGAATTGGACATGTAACGATTTACATGGGCAATGGTCAGGTGGTACATGCAAGTACGGAAAGCACCGGTATCATAATCTCCAGCTATTCTTACAGAACGCCCTGTTCTGCAAGACGTTACTGGTAATAAAATTGCTAATCAGAAAAATTTATTACATATACCCCAAAATGCAGAAAACGGTCGCAGTGCTTCGGCACAGCGGCCGTTTTCGATTGCCCGAAAGGAAAAGAATGGTGCCGATCATCATAAAATCGGATGGAAGAAAGAGGAGAAACGGAAAAGAGGAAGGCTGCCGGGCAGTAATTTGCAGAAACGGAGGAATCGTGTGATAGCGGAAAGAATATTCAGAAAATTATTTTCCTGAATATGGCAAAAAAATGCCGTTCCTATTCTTGAAAGAAAAAAATGCACAAATTTTAAAAAGTTATGTCGAAAAAGAGCGTTTGAGAAGCCTGCGGAACGGAAAGGTTTTCCACATAAGAGGTGGAGAAAAGTTGGTGGAAAATAAGTTATGCACGAAGTTATCCACATTATCCACATTTTTCATCGTGAATCATGTGGATGAAAAGGTGGAAATAAAAGAACGGGCGTTTTGTGGATTGTGATAAAAGTTGAAATATGGGGGAAAATAGAAAAATATTGGTTGACATTTAAATAATGAATTAATTACAAGAAATAACAGAATTTTCAGTAAAAACATGAAAAAAGAAGTAGGGGCTGTCGTAAAATCTCATTTGCAAAGCTCTGTATCCGATGTTTGTGAGCACTTCTTGTGGATACAGATCCTTTTGCTTTTCGATTTTGCGATAGCCCCTTACAAAAAGAAAGGATACAGCGGACGCATTGCAGGTGAGAATAAAAGAAACGATATTGTAGGAAATAAAATAATTTGTTATAGTAGAGACGAACGAGAACAAAGGCATTTCGATTTTGCGGCGCCCCATTTTGAAAAGGAAGGGACGCAGAATCGATTTTATAAGGAGGCAATGGGATGAAAACACAGGATCATTATGATCTGGCCAGGCTTTTGGTTGAGCCGGTGAATATCAGCCGGTGGAAAAAGGCCGCTTTTTGTTTTGGAAATATAGAACCGGATTACAACCGTTTGTCCTATATGGGAAGAAAAAAAGAGCATTTTGCCAACGGGCACAGCTATCACTGCAGAAAGAAGCAGATCTTTGCCTTTTTAGAAAAACCGTATCAGGATAATATTTTATGGTGGTATCGTGCCGGAAAGGTATTTCACTATATTGGTGATTCCTTTTCCAGACCTCATAACCCGGAGTTTGGGTATAAGAGTGCGGCGCATGTAAAGTACGAATTCGGACTGCATGATATTGTTCAGAGGGCGATTCAGGGGAACCCCTGGAAGATACCGGTGATTCGGCAGGAGCTTAGAAGCTGGCTGGAGATGCGGCACCAGCTTTACATGGACCGGACGAAGGGAGCGCAGGATGACTGCTATTATATTCTCACTACCATGGAAGCCGTATGGAACTGGATGGTGGAGCAGAAGCTGGGCTGATGGGAAAGGGGCTGCGGCAGAATTTCGCCTGTGGAATTCTGCCGCAGCCCCAATTTCCGGCAGAGCTCAGAGCCGGTAGAGCGCTGTGTATTTTTTGGTAAAGTAGGTTAAAAGGGGCTGTGCGGACAGCGGTTTGCCGCACACCTCCTGAAGGACCTGTTTGGGAAGCCGCAGGCTGCCGTACCAGTGAATGTGTCTGTTCAGCCAATCGGTGACGGTGCGGATGTTTCCGGCGGCCAGGATTTCATCCAGAGAGCCCAGATCTTTTTCCAGGGACTCCAGGAACATACCGTCATAGATGTTTCCCAGCAAATAGGAAGGAAAATAGCCGAAGGAGCCATCCGACCAGTGTATATCCTGGAGGATTCCTTCCGCATCATTTGCAGGAGTAATGTGCAGGTACTCCTGCATTTTTTGATTCCAGAGGGCGGGAAGCTCACTTACAGGTACATTGTCCCGGAAAATAGCCTGTTCGATTTCATAACGGATGATGATGTGCAGGCCGTAGGTCAGTTCATCGGATTCTGTGCGGATAAAGCTGGCCTGCACATGATTGATTTCCCGGTAGAATTCATCCAGGGAAACGTTTTTCAGGGGAGGGAGCAGCTCCTGCAGTTTGGGATAAATCGGAAGCCAGAAATTTTTGTTCCGTCCCAGAATATTTTCATAAAAACGGGACTGGCTTTCGTGAACGCCCATATAGCAGCAATCGTCTGCCGGCGTGCCTTCGAGAGCAGGATTTACATTCTGCTCAAAAATACCGTGGCCGCCCTCGTGGATAGCGGAAAATATGGCGGAAATAGGATTGTCCTCATAATAATGATTGGTGATGCGCACATCATTTCTGGAGAAGCCGGTGGTAAAGGGGTGTTCGCTCTCGCTGGTGACTCCCGCATCCATGGAAAAGCCGATATAATTCAGCAGAAGCTCCTGTACTTTTTTCTGGGCATTTTTATCATAGATGCCCTGGAAAATGCTGCTGTCCGGCTGGGGAGCGGCCAGCACTTTTTGAACCAGAGGAATCAGACCTTCCTTCAATTCGCCAAAGACCTGATCAATGGCGGCTGCGTCTACGCCTTCTTCAAATTGATCCAGAAGCACATTATAGGGATTCCGGCCCGGATCGGTGTAGGAACACTTCTGCCGGGTCATTTCAATCAGCTTTTCCAGATGAGGGGCAAAGAGAGAAAAATCAGAGGTTTGCTTTGCTTCCCGCCAGGCCCGCATGGATTCATTTTGCGCTGAAACAAAGGATTCATAGAAATCCCTGGGGATCCTGCGGCTTTTTTCCATATCCCGCTTCATGGTGCGGACGGTAAACTGCATGGCCTCGTCTAACTGGCCGTATTCCTCCGGCTGGGACAGAAGCTGGAGCATATCGTAAAGCTCATCCGCAGTGGAAAGTACAAATTGCTCCGTAGAAAAATAAGTGAGCGCATCCGCCATTCCGTCATATCCCAGCTTTGGGGTGGCAGTATACATATCCCAGCTCAGCAGAGTGTTAATGCGGGAATACTGATTTATTTTATTTAGATATTCTTTGAATTGTTCCAGTGTATTGCTCAAAATCGCTTCCTCCTGTTTTATAAAAAGTATTTTTTTCTTAAGGATTATTATATCATGTTTTCGGAAAGAGCAGTAGCTTATGATTTACTGTTCACTGGTAATATTCCGCAAAGCGTGTTACTGAGAACGGAGTGAACAGTAACGCTTTTGAGGAATCTTGGACGAAAGATTGACAAGGCAATTTATAAGTGAATATAATGAAAGAAAAGGAAAGCGGCTGCTGCCGGAGCGGGGATGCTGGCTTTCGGAAGGAGGAGTGAAAATGTTTTGTGGGAATTGCGGGCAGCCAATTCAGCCCGAAGATTGCTTCTGCGGGAATTGCGGGGCAAAGATAATCGTAAAGCCGGAGCATACATACAGAACGCAACCGTCGGATGAGAAGCCGAAGCAGGTTCAGGTAAGGCCGTCGGATGAGAAGCCGCAGCAGGTTCAGGTAAAGCCGTCGGAACGAAAAGAAGAGGTCAGTCAGCCGGAAACCAGGATGCCGGCTTTTACGGCCGAATATAGGAAATATGTGGGCATCATTGCTGCGCTGGCGGCATTCCTTGGCCTGTTTCTTCCGAATATCGTGATCAACGATTTTGGCCTGTCCTCTTATCTTGATATCAGCCGGCCCAGCTACAGCTATTTTGCACTTATGTCAGAAAGTGATGTCACGTTTATGAGCTTGCTTGCAGTGGGTTCTATTATGCTGGTGATTCTGTTACAGGCAGGGAATCTTCCGCTGGCTTCTTTGATCGGATGTGCAGGGATGCTGTTTTGCGCCTATATGGTTACGGTAGCAGAAAGCGGAAGCAGGGGCACAGTGGATTACGGCGTTGGGTTCTGGTTGTTTTTATTTGCAAGTATTGTATGTGTCTTTGCGGCATTTTTTGCACGCAGGCCAAAAGAAAAGGATATTTCATAGAAAAGGGAGGAAGGGACAATGGCTTTTTTGGATGACTGGAGCCGTAAAATCGGACATATGGGACAAAGTACAATTCAAAAGACAAAGGATGCGGCGGGAGTTGCCAGGATAAATTCTCAGATTTATGAGGAGGAGAAAAAGATCAATAATCTCTATCTTGAGATAGGAAAGCGCTATGTTTCTCTTCATGCAGAGGACTACGAGGAGGCAATGGAGGATCCTATGCAGGACGTGAGGGCGGCATTTGCGCGCATTCAGGAATACCGAGAACAAATCCGGCAGATCAAAGGTGTTAAGCTTTGCGAAAAATGCGGGGCCGAAATTCAGGAGGGCGCATTATTCTGCAGTAATTGCGGAAACCGGATTGTCCGGCCGGAAAAAGACGGTGCAGACCGGTGCGTAAAATGCGGAGCGGCATTGCAGCCGGGAACGCTATTCTGCACAAACTGCGGAACACCGGTAAAGGAGATGAAGGAGCAGGAGGAGGCAGCCGCTGAGGAACCGAAGTGGAGTCCGGAAGGAATGTTCGCAGAGGATGCGGCGGAAGATCCGGAGGAAAGCTTTGCAAAGGAGCCGTCGGAGAGTCCGGAGGAAGAAGCTGCTCAGGAGAAGTTCGGAGGTTCGGAGGAAGGCTTCGCAAAGGAGCCGTCGGAGAGTCCGGAGGAAGAAGCTGTTCAGGAGGAGTTCGGAAGTCCGGCAAAGCCGTATGCGGAGCCATCTGCAGAGGAACCCGCGGTGAAGTCTGTAGAGACGCCGTCTGCTTCCGTCTGCCCTCAATGCGGGGCTGCGGTGCGAGAAGGGATGAACTTCTGTACGAATTGCGGGCATAGAATGAAATCATAAAGCGCATTTTTTATACATCCCATATTCTGCTGAACCCCTTTTTGGGAGGACAGGAATACGGGATGTAATGCGTTATGGGAAAGACAGTGAAATAAGCACAAAAAAAGCACCGACCCCACAGCCCTTTTCGTCTGCAAAATCAGTACTTTGATGCGCCTCCAGGGGCTCGAACCCTGGACACCCTGATTAAGAGTCAGGTGCTCTACCAACTGAGCTAGAAGCGCATTTCTCTCGTTCCGAAGAACAGTGTTTATTATATTATAGAGTTTCCAAAAATGCAAGCATTTTTTTTCAAAAAAATAAAAAAAATAATCAAATTTTTATCGAAACGAGGGAGAAGGGAAGCGGAAAAAAAGTTTTCATCTTGCGGGTATGGGGGATTGCTTATATAATAGAGAAAACAGAAAACGAAGTGAAATGCCTCAAATGGCGGAGGATGATAGAAAGAAGGCCGTGATCAATAAGATGGAGCAGGAAAAGAAAGACAAAACGACGGGCGAGAGTGCCCGGAAAAATATGAGACATGCCACGCCGCCCGGCGAAAAGCAGAAGTTTGTGAAGAACGACCAGTATTTTACGGTATGTATTTATGCATTTGTACTGGTCCTGGCCTGTGCGGTTGCAATTAAGGCGATTATCGATGTGAACGAAACGAAGGCATTTTTGGGCGGGTTGTTTCGTGCGGTATCCCCGTTTCTGATTGCGCTGCTGATTGCGTATATTTTAAACCCGTTTGTAAAGGTGGTGAACCGCTTCCTACGGAAACTGTTTCCCGGGCTGCAAAAGCATGAGAAGGCGTCCATGGTGATCGCTATGATCGTAGTATATGTTCTTGGCCTGGGGATGATCATTACCCTGCTGATTTATGTTTTGCCGGAAATCGTGCGGAACCTGGGGGAATTGATTGGCTCTATTTCCGGCGGATATCAGGCTCTGCTGGGCTGGCTGGATGATCTGCAGCAGCAGTTCCCGATGGTGGATTTTAGCTCGATTATTTCGATGCTGCGGGATACGCAGTCAGATCTGACAGCCGGGCTGAAGGATATTGCAGCAGATATTGTGCCCGTTCTTTATACGGCCTCCGTGTCGGTTGTGGCCTGGATTGGAAACTTCCTGATCGCTCTGATCGTGTCCGTCTATATGCTTTATGGAAAGGAATCCCTCAAGCGTATGGTGAAGATCGTACTTTATGCATTTATTCCCCGGAAGAAGATCCAAAGCGTAAAGGATATCGTTATGGAGTGCAATAAAATTTTCAGCCAGTATCTGGTCAGTAAGATGATTGACTCCTTCATCATCGGGGTATTATGCGCCATTTTGATGAGTATACTGCGGCTGCCATATATTCTGCTGATCAGTGTTATTGTGGGTGTTACCAATATGATTCCCTATTTCGGGCCTTTTATCGGAGCGATTCCGGGTGTGGTGATTATTTTGTGCATCAATCCGGTCAAATCACTGATATTTGCGATTATGATTCTGTGTCTCCAGCAGTTTGACGGATTAATTCTGGGTCCTAAGCTTTTGGGCAATTCCACCGGAATGAAGCCTTTGTGGATTATTTTTGCCATTACCATCGGCGGTAAGTTTTTCGGAGTTGTGGGTATGTTTCTGGGTGTGCCGGTTATGGCTACGCTGGGATACCTGGCAGAGCGGTATATGCGCTACCGGCTGGCAAAGAAGAATTTGTCGATAGATGATGTCTGATGACTCTGGCGGTACGAAAAACTATCTGCGGCCCTGAGAGTTTTTTTCCTTTTTTTCCTTCCCGGCCAGAATTTTTGCAGCTTCATCCAGAGAACTTTTTACCCGGGCAGCCTTTCGGTTCAGCCCGGGTTTATCATAGGTAGTAAGATACAGCTTTTCTGACAGCTTATTTTTTCCAATCATATCCGTTTTCCCCAAATTTCTTCTATTTATACTATAATATGAAGAAGGGTGTCTTTTGTTCTGATATAGGAAAGTCCTCACTTTCCTATATCAGAACAAGCACTTCGTGCGGTGCTGCTCCCGGTGCAGAATCACTTTGTGGATCGGATTGCCTTTTTGGGAGAAGCGTTCTTCGTATTCCGTCATGACGTTTCCGGGGGCCATAGCAGAGTCCCGATGCAGGTCATAGGAGAAAGCATCGATGATCCATCCGGCTTCTTTTGCCTGTTCCAGCGCAAAATCAAACAGCGCCCGGTTGTCGGTCTTAAATTCTACCCGTCCGTCCGGGGAAAGGATCTGGTCATAGCGGGCCAGAAATTCCTTGCTGGGCAGCCGTCGTTTGGCATGCCGGTCCTTGGGCCAGGGATCCGAAAAGTTCAGATAGATGCCTGCCACTTCATTTTTGCCGAATACCCTGGGCAGATCCTCCGCATCCATGCGCAAAAAAAGCAGGTTGTGCATTTCCGGGAGCTGCTCCCGTTTTTCCAGGGCCCGGATCAGAACGCTGGAGTATTTTTCGATGCCCACATAATTCCGTTGGGGGAACCGGGCGGCCATTTCTGTGATAAAACGGCCTTTTCCCATGCCCACCTCAATATACAGAGGATGATCGTTTCCGAATACCTCCTGCCAGCGGCCCCTTTTTTCTTCCATAACATCCTCATGAACCACATATTCACTGGCGGCGATCGCTTCCCGGGAGCCGGGTATATTTCTCAAACGCATAGCTTTTCTCCTTCAGTAATTTTTGCTGCCGGTAAGACGGCAGATGACAGTTCTATTTTCGCAGAGATTGGAAATTTGTCAAGCTTTCCCGTGGGAAAGCCTGTCGGGGGTTGACCGGCTTGGACGGGCTGGCAGCCGAAGAAATAGGACAGGCGATCGGTACGTTAAAATCTGTTTTTCGTCGGATTTTTTTGCTGTAAGATATTGACAATGTTAAAATAGTTTAGTAGTATTTTAATTAAGATTTAATAGAATTGTAAAAAGTCCTCCGCTGGGCTGAGGGGGACTGTGAAGTGGCTTTGGCAGTAGAACTACGGTGCTGCTGATCGAAAAAAAGCCGATACAGGAAGGGAATGTTCGGAGTAGAAAGAAGGGGAATAGATATGAAGAAAAAATTGGCTGGGTGGTTTTTACTGTGCTTTATGATCTGTGCAGTGCTGTCGGTTCCTGCTCAGGCTGCCTGGCGGACTACCGCTCAGGGAAGAATGTATACTACGAGTGCGGCTCCGGGCTATTATACCGGCTGGCATAAGATCGGAAAGTATACCTACTATTTTAATAATAAAGGAATTATGCAGACCCTGTGGGGAAAGATAAATAAAAAATATTACTATTTCGGGCAGAACGGAAGAATGCGTACCGGTTGGCTGACCCTGAAGGGCAAGAAATATTATCTGGGCAGCGAAGGCTACCGCAGGACCGGCTGGGTAACGCTCAAAAGCGGAAAGAACACCCTGAAGTATTATTTTGACAGCAGCGGTGTAATGCAGACCGGAGTGCAGAAGATTAAGAATAAGCTGTATTACTTTAATTCCTCCGGCGTCCGTCAGTACGGATTTATCCGGGATGCGGCCAGCGGGAAGGTATATTATGCCGACAAGACCAGCGGCGTGCTGGCACAGGATAAGTGGGTCGGTGATTATTATTTCCAGGAAGATGGTACGATGGCTGTGAATCAGTGGATCGAAGGCCGCTGGGTCGGCTCCGACGGAAGATTTACGGGCGTGGTTAATAATGTGGGCTGGGTGACGAATAACGGAGTCCGGCGCTACTATGACAGGAACAGCAGAATCGTTTACGGCTGGCTGACCCTGTCCGGAAAGAAATACTATCTGGATCCTACCACGGGTGCTCTGAAGTACGGCTGGTTCAAGGTTGGAAACTATACTTACTATTCCAACTCCAAGGGTGTGGTTCAGACGAATACCTGGGTTGGGAAAAAATATTTAAAGAGTACCGGAGCCATGGCTACGGGCTGGCTGACGATCAGCGGAAAGCGGTATTATTTTGATCCGTCCAGCGGCGATAAGCTGGTAAACTGCTGGAAGAAAATCGGCAAATGCTATTATCATTTTGATGCAAACGGCGTGAAGCAGGTGAATACCTGGATTGACGGAAAGTATTACGTGGGCGAGAAGGGCGCCAGAGCGAAGGGCGTTACCAAGATTGGCTCAAAGTATTACTATTTCAGCAGAAAATCCAACGGTATCTGGTTAAAGGGCTGGATCAAGTACGGAAACGATATGTATTATGCTCATGCGCAGCAGGGCTATCTGTATATGCATACCTGGTTTACCAAGAACTCTAATAAATATTATGCGGGATCTGATTGTAAACTGTATAAGGGGCTGAAAACCATCAGCGGAAAGCTTTATTACTTCAATACGTCCAATGCACGTATGGCGAAGAGCACCAAGATGGAAATTAGCGGAAGCACCTATTATTTCCAGGCGGACGGTTCAGCAGCTAAAGGAAAATGGGTAAAGATCAATTCCAAATATTATTATTTTGAAAGCAACGGTAAAATGGCCGTGAACCGTTGGGTCGGTTCCTATTACGTGGGACCGGACGGAGCACGTACCAACCGGACGCTGACGGTGGGATTGAACACGATCGGCGGAAATATTTACTGTTACGATTCGAACGGAAATATGTTAAAGGGCTGGCAGACGGTCAACGGAAACAAGTACTATTTTGGAAGCGACGGTGCGGCGGTGAAAGGCCTGCAGGTGATCAGCAACAAGAAATATTACTTTTACCCGACCGGTATCCTGGCAGTAAACCTGACCCTGGCGGTGGGCGATAAGGAATATACGATCAATGCCAGCGGTGTGGTGACTGCGGAACGGACGATCAATGTTTCAGGAACCAGCACCGGCTCCAAGATCGCCAAGTTTGCGATCAAATATGTGGGAAATCCCTATGTTTACGGCGGAACCAGTCTGACAAACGGGGCAGACTGCTCCGGTTTTGTGCAGACGGTATTTGCGAATTTCGGCATCAAGCTTCTGCGTGTAGCCGATGATCAGATGAAGGGTCCCAGCGCCGCATTGATTAATGCGGGCTACAAGCGGGCCGTGGTGGTGAGCACCAGCAATATGCTTCCGGGGGATCTGGTATTCTACGGCTCCTCCAATTATGCCAGCCATGTGGGTATTTACATAGGAAACGGGCAGATTGTACATGCCAGCAATTCTCAGCCGTATCCGTTGGGAGGCATCAAGATTTCTCAGTACAATTATCAGACACCTGTTCGTATCGTGCGGTACTGGTCTTAAGAGTGAAAGGGCTGCTGCAAATCAGATTTTGCAGCAGCCTTCTTTTCTAAACTTTCATGCCTGCCAGCAGGCCATCCGTCCCTGCTTTGAGACTGGACGGGCCACGAATAACATAAGTCCACGGATTGCTCCGCACGTTGTGCTTCCGCAATCCTGCAGGTATTCGGAATTCGGGCGAAGCGCCCTGCTTCCTCATACCTGTTGTCGTCTCATAAGCATAGCCGGAATGGCCTGCCAGCAGTCCATCCGCCTTTGCTTTGAGACTGGACGGGCCACGAATAACATAAGTCCACGGATTGCTCCGCACG
>JAUNON010000042.1:22864-24227 GCA_030537145.1 Lachnospiraceae bacterium
AGGTATTCGGAATTCGGGCGAAGCGCCCTGCTTCCTCATACCTGTTGTCGTCTCAAAAGCATGGCCGGAACGGCCTGCCAGCAGGCCATCCGCCTTTGCTTTGAGACTGGACTTATGCAGTAAATTCTTTTTTTAGGGCTTCATACATGATGTCGTAGGGGGCTTCTTTTCCGGTCCAGATGGTAAAGTTCAGCGCCCCCTGGCAGACCAGCATTCCAAGTCCGCTGATGGTGACAGCGCCCTTTGCGGCGGCGGCCTTCAAAAATTCGGTAATATCCGGATTGAATACCACATCGGAAACTACCATGCCCGGGGTTATGGTGTCATAGTTAATATCCGGTTTTTCGTTTCCGTTGGGATGGAAGCCAATGGGAGTGGCGTTGATCAGGATATCGGTTCCGGCAGGAATTTCCTGGCATTTGCTCCAGGGAAGGAAGGCGGCCTTTGCATCCGTATGCTCCAGGAGGGTGGATACCAGCTTTTCTGCGTTGGCTTGTCCCCGGTTGATGATGGTGACGGAAGCGGCACCGGACAGGGCGCATTCTACGGCGATGGCTCTGGCGGCTCCGCCGGCGCCAAGAATCACGATATTCTTTTTCTCCGGGCTTATGCCTTCCATCTGCAGTGCCTGGACAAAGCCTTTTCCGTCTGTATTATCTCCGATGAGTTTTCCGTCCCGGACTGCGATCGTGTTTACAGCGCCGATGATCCGGGCGGCCTCGGACATTTCATCCAGATAGGGAAGAACCGTAATCTTGTGGGGCATGGTCAGGTTGATGCCTTTCATATGAAGGGCAAGCAGGCTTTTCATAGCCGTGTCAAAATCCTCCGGTGTTACCTTCAGGGTCAGATAACGATAGTTGAGCCCAAGAGCGGCGAAGCCGGCTTCTTCCAGAATACCGGTAGGATTGCCGTCTACCGGATCGCCGAAAACACCCACCAGCTCTGCGCGATAATTTTTAGCCATAAAGAAATCTCCTTTCGTAAATTGTGAGATTATTATACTCTATTTCAGAGAGCAATGTAAACGGTAAGGTGAAGGCCGGCCGGAATCAATCAGGAATGGATTTTTGTGTGCAGCAGCGGGAATATTTGACTGCTGCAGGATATGAGGTGACGTATGCGAAAAAAAGTCATAAGTTTGATACTTGCGGCGGCTTTGGCCCTGCAGGGGAGCGCCGCTGCCTGGGCGGGAGAGGTCTTTTCTTTGGAGGGGCCGGAGCCTGGGCGGCAGGAATGGGCAGCGGAGGAAACTCTCATAGAGGAAGAGGCGGACAATGAGGATGCTGTTCCGGTAACAGAGGACGATCCGGAAGCGGAGAGCGGAGCCGGGGCAGAGGATGCTCCGGAAACGGAGAGCGGA